>JAKLKA010000159.1 GCA_023150915.1 Polyangiaceae bacterium | reverse complement strand
TCCCCCCGCCCATCCTCGGGGCGTCGCCCCTGCGGGTGGTCGCCCCCTCCAAATCGCCGGCTCCGCCGGCTCAGGAGGGGGTGAGAGCCCCTCTCGAAGACGTCGGACGTGGAGTCGGCCGCTGGCGCCGGCGACTCCGGGGGCGCTGCGCGCATTGGGTGGCGAGCGCTAGCCTCGGCGGTCTTGTTCTGGATGTGCTCCTCGCTGAAGACCCGTCGCGCCTGGTGGGCGTTGTGAGCGGCGCAGAGCATGGAGCAGTTGTCCGCCGTCGTCGGCCCGCCTTTCGCGAAGGGCTCGATGTGCTCGATCGTGAGGAAGCGCTTCTCCGAACAACGGCGGCCGGTGGCGTCCGTGAAGGTGCACTGGTCGCCGCCTCGCTCTCGCACCACCCGCTGGACTTCGACCGGCACATGCCGCGACCCCGGCTTCGTCGCGCGGCGCGTGCGCGGCTTGCCCGCGCCCGAGCGGCGCTTCGTCTCTTCCGCGATGAGCAGGTCCAGCCCCAGCTCGAGGAGCGTGGCGAGGTCGCCAGTCGAACCTCGTGGCCAAGGAGGTTTCGGGCCTGCTCGAGCTTGTCGCGGAACGCGGCCCTCGCG
This sequence comes from Polyangiaceae bacterium, assembly GCA_023150915.1. GTDB lineage: Bacteria > Myxococcota_A > Polyangia > Polyangiales > Polyangiaceae > JADJKB01. The sequence continues at coordinate 15,459 of JAKLKA010000159.1, read as the reverse complement.
GTGAGCTCCAAGCGAACGCTCGCCGGCGACAGCGGCTCGAGGCGTGCGCGAGGGGCGGGGGTCGGCGCGGGTCCTGGGTCACCTGCTCCGGACATTGTGGATAACTCCCCCTGCGCGACCTCAGGGCTCGGGGTGATGGTCGTCGCCACATCGGCCGACCGCTGACACATGGAGCGCGTTTCGAGCACCCGGACGCGCGAAAGTCGTCGCGCGCGCGAAACCGAGTGAGCGCTCGACGTCATGCGCGCGCAGGCCAACTCCTCGGCGATCGACGCAGTGTGCGCGCGAGTCGCTCTGAAACGCTTCAACGAGATTCTTTGCGTCGATGCTCTTTTCCGTAAAGACGCTGCTGGCGCGCCCCCGATGGAAGGGGCGCGCCGGATTGCCGTCCGTGGTCTGTGGCAGCGGCAGCGTCATGGGCTCGCCGGCTCGCGAGGCGGCGTGATCGAAAACCCGTCCCTTTTCGCAACCGTCCGGCCCGACTTCTGGGCGGGGATGGCTCGCACCCTTGCGATTATCCGAACAGCCTCCTAGCGGCAGCGGCTCAGCTCGCCGCCGCGTGCTCACGGCGGACCGCGACGGCGACCGACAGAATACGACGAAGGAACCCCGCGAACGCGAGGCTCCAGGCAGCGATGGCCACCAGACCGAAGCGCTGCGCGATCGCCGTCAGCTGCGGCACGCCGACGACCGTGGCCAGCTGGAACGTGCAAGCGGTGTACATGCCCAGCGGGAACACCGCCCCCCAATAGAGCGGATCGTAAGAGATTGGAAAACGCTTCACCGCGTGTCGCCACACCGCCAAGATCACCAGCATGGGGATCCACCAGGTGGCCGTTGCCCAGTACCAGAGTGTGAACCCCTTGAGGAAGGGCAGAAGCGAGACGAGCAGCGGAGAGCCCTCTGCGTTCTTAATCAGCGCGGTCCCGGCGAGCGTCGAGATGGCCATCGCCCCCATGTTGATCCAGTACGGGGGCATCAGGTCGCTGGGGAGGAATCGGAAGAACGTGTAGCGATAGAAGATCAGCGAAATGGTCCAGATGTAGAGCATGCCGCCCGAGAGCCAAAACACCAGCATGGCGAACAGCGCCGACGCGCGACCTTCGCCGAACGCGCTCGACACGTTGGTACCCAACACGCACACCGACTGCGTCGCGACCACCGCGACCAGCCACCCCCCATTGATCCCGTTGGGCAAGGTGGGCTTTGCATCGCGGACCGTGAGCGCGGTGAAGATGGCGTACATGCAGACACCCCAGAGCACGAGCCCCACCCACCAAAGCTGCCGCCCCAGCACCAGATCGCCGCGCAGCGTGACGTGCTGCGTTCCGACGACGCAGGTGCTCGCCACGATGGTGAAAAACCCCACCCCGCGCTGGTGGTCACTCCAGTCGGCGACGAACTCTCGGGGGAACCGCACGATCCGGAATGCCGAGAACGCCAGCAGGCCGCCGAAGAGCAAGACGTTCAGCCAGAGCAGCGTCCTGGCGATCGTGGGGTAGCCGACCAGCCACGAGGCGATCGACACGATCCCCGTGGACATGACCATGGCGAAGTAGGCCGGGTGAAGCTTCTTCGCCCGGTCGTCGAGCACCCTCAGCAGCGCCGCCTTCCATCCAGTCCGCGGCGAAGCAACGAATGGCGAGGCGAGCGGCGCCGCCACCTTGGGGGTTCCGAGAGCGTCAGTGACTTGCTGCACGCGCCTTCGCGATCCTCTCCAGCGCGACGATCGTGCGCGCGGCCTTGTGGACCGGTTCCCCGCACTCGAACGCATCGAAGCGCGAGCGCGCCTCGTTCCACCGAAGCTTCACCGGGGTAACCCAGCCACTCTGCCGGCAGCTAGGGCAGGCCTCGAACTCCAGGCCTACCCGCTGCCGGGTGCCCTGCTCGGCGTCGGAGGAGCCGCCGAGGAAGGACAGCAGCGCTTCGTCGCCCGCCTCGAGGCACTCGAGCAGCGGTTCGTGCGCGTCCTCAGCCAGCATGACCGTGCGCGTCAGCATCGGCTCCCGGCAGCGGGCGCAGGCCTGCGTCCCCGAAATGAACAGCAGGATGGCACCGGCGATGATCGAGCCGAAGGCGCAGGCGCCGGACAAGATCTCGCCCGCGGTTCCGATCGTCGCCGCGGCGGCGAAGAGCAGCGCCATCAGCGCGGCGGCTCCACCGAAGATGAACACCAGCCCGGCGACGACCAGGCTCCACGACAGCCGAACCGAGTAGCCCTGAACCTCCTCGTCGGGCACCAGACGAGAGACTCGAGCTGCGGACGATGAGACGTAGGAAGTGGACATGGGAAACCCCTCTTCAGGATGTCGGAATCACCACATGAATGGTGACGGCCGAGACGACGCTCGACAATCAGCCGAACCTCACGCGGCTGTAAGCGCTCGCCTACGTCCGCTTCGGCTCGCGCCGCCGCGCGTCAGTCGACCAGGCCGTGCTGGAGCGCGTAGCGCGTCAGATCCGCGTTCGTTCGCAGCTGCAGCTTCTCGAGAATCCGGGTCCGGTAGGTGCTGACGGTCTTCGCGCTGATGTGAAGCTGAACGGCCACGTCGGAGACGCTGCTTCCGGTCGCCAGCGCCAGCAAGACCGCGAACTCGCGGGACGAGAGGGCCTCGTGGGGTGCGGCGCCGCGCCCGGTGGCGCGGTCGTGAGCCAGCCGCTCGGCCAGGGCATCGCTCACGTAAAGGCGCCTATTGAGAACCCTGGTGATGGCCTGGACCAGCTCCTCGGGAGCGCGCTCTTTCGTGATGTAGCCCGCGGCGCCGGAGCGCAAGGCGCGGATCGCGAATTGTTCTTCCGCGTGCATGCTCACGACCAGCACGGGCAGCTGCGGGCGCAGCTTCTTGATCTCACCCAGCACGTCCATCCCGGTCTGCCCGGGCATGGTGATGTCGAGCAACACCAAGTCCCACTCACTTTCGCGCACTTGCTCCAGGGTCTCGTCGGCCGTGGATGACTCGCCGAGCCGAGCGGGACCGAGCAGCTCCGCGACGATCTTGCAGATCCCGGCACGCACCATGGCGTGGTCGTCTGCCACCAGGATTCTCAGCACGTCTCGCCTCCGCGGTCGGCGCCGATCGGGACGACGACCTTGACGCTCGTCCCGCGGCCTGGGGCGCCACCCAGAATCAGAGTGCCGTTGATGAGGCGTACGCGCTCGCGCATGCCCAGCAAACCCAGTGACGTAGGGCTCGTCGCTGCACCGTCCGGCAACCCCGCGCCATCGTCCACCACTTCCAGTGTCAACGCCGTCTCGGTCCCCTCGAGCGACACACGCACTTCACGAGCGCCTGAATGTCGAGCCACGTTGGTCAGCGCCTCCTGGAACACGCGGAAGACTGCGGTACTCACCTCCGGGGCAACGCTCGCGAGCGCACCGCCGATGTCCAGCGTGCAGTGAATGCCGCTCTGCCGCTCGAACTCGGCAGCTTGCCATTCGAGCGCTGCTTGCAGGCCGAGCTGATCGAGAACCCCAGGTCTGAGCGCGGTCGAGATGTCGCGCACCAGCTGGACCAGACCGTCCACGTGATTCGTGATCTCGGCGAGCCGGCTGGCATCCAGCGTCGTGCCCTCGGCGCCCGCGCGTCCGGGGGCCCGACCCAGGGCAGCAAGCTCGAGCTTCAAGGCCGTGAGTGACTGCCCGAGCTGATCGTGGAGCTCCCGCGAGATGCGCGTGCGCTCTTCCTCGCGCGCCGACTGCAGCCCCTGCGACAGCGCCCGCAGCTGCCGTTCACTCGCGCGCAGCTGCTCGGCATGGCCCTCTGCTTCTCTCTGTCTGCGCTCCAAGACGTCGGCCATGGAGTTGAATGCCGCGGCCAGGTCAGCGATCTCGCCCTCGGGCAGGCGCTCGGGCGCTCGCGACTCGGTGTCGCCGAGCTCCAGGCGCCGGGTCGCGAGCACCAGCGCGCGGATGCCGCGAAGGACGAAGACCTCCGTACCGAGCAGGCCCACTGCCGCGGCAAAGAGCGCCAGCGCAACCAGCGCGGCGATCTGCTGGCGCAGTGCGCGGTCGGCGGGCTCGAAGGCTACCTTCGACGGCACACCGACGAGCACGTGCACGCCCTCCACCCCCGCCAGTGCCGCCACGGCGAGCAGACGGTGCACGCCGTCGATCGAGACCGCGCTGCCGATGCGACGCCCTGTCGGCGCAGAGTCGAGGAGTGGCGCGAGAGCAGGATCGATCGCACCGACCCAACGGGCCGAATCGACCGAGCTGGCCAGGATCCTGCCTTGTCGGTCCACGAGCGCGAGCACAGTCTCGCGCGGGAGCTCGGCTTGCTCTGCGAGCTGGCCGAACCACCCCAGCTCGAGCGCGACGAACAAGACTCTCGCCACCTCGCCGGCGGCGCCGCGCACCGCATACGCCAGAACCAAGACTGGGCGGTGAACGATCAATCCAATCTGGTAGTCGCCGATTTCGACGTCTTGCGAACGCACCGCACGCTCGAAGGCCGGCGTTTGCGACATGTCCACCGGGTTGGGCAGCGGAGCCACGCTGCACGACACGGCGCCATCCTTCGTCAGGATGCCCAGATTCGCGAGGTGCGGAAACCCGCGGAGCAGCGGCTGGAAGAAGGCGGGGCAGTGACCCGCGACGTCCTGGGCGGCGCCCGGGATGCGACCCAGGCTGCTGAGCAACTCGCGCCCGCCCGTGATCTCACGGGCGTGCTCGCGAGACGCCAGGCGCGCCAGCCTGAGGGCGTCGGACTCGATCGCCTGGGTGGTCAGTCGGCGCTGCTCGGCGGCGGTCAATAGAATCATCACCAGGGCGGGCAACGTGACGATCCCGAGCAGCGCCAGCAGTCGGGCGCGGAGCGTTGCACGGCGCGTGCCCCCGAGCATCATACGGACACGATTGTGCCACCACCAGCGCCCGCCGGCGAGATGGATCAGCTCTCGCCCGACGCCGCGATTGGGTGGCGCCCACGACGGTCTGCCGGATCACCTACGCGACAGTAGGCCTCCGCCTACTCTTCAAGAGGCTCGGTCTCGGGCATCCTCGGCTCGAGAATGGTCGACGCGAGCGCAGCACGGGATTGGGTCGAGCGCGCCTGGGCGGGCCCGCGCTCCGTGCGCGCCAGCGCAGCCTCGCAAGAACCGCTGGCCGATCACGTCCCGCCCCTCCAGATGGGGCGCGACTTGGTTGAAGACGCCAGCAAGAAGGACGACCTGTCGCCGCACCAGCTGTTGATCCGGAGCTTCCTATGCACGCCCTTCCTGGCGTACGCCGCTGCGCTGTGCGCGCTCTTGATCACTCAGGGCTGGTCTTCAGGGGCGGCAGGGCTGCTGTTTCCAGTCGGTTACGTGATGCTCGCGGTGCTCGGCTTGGAGATGGTCACCGGGAGCTTCTCTGTGTTGCCGATCGGCATGTTCGCCGGCCGCTTCGGCCCGTGGCGCGTCCTGCGGAACTGGGGCCTGACCTTCGGGGGCAACCTCGCGGGTGGGGCGTTCTTCGCTTGGTTGCTCTGGTTCTCACTGACCAAAGGCGGGTCGGCCGAGGCGCCTCCCTTGCTCGACACGCTGCGCCAGCTCGCAGAGAAGAAGCTCGCGTACCATCACTATGGGCTTCGAGGGTGGCTGGGCGCGGTGGGTATGGGGGTGCTCTGCAACTGGCTCGTCAGCATCGCGCCAGTGCTCGCCAAGGCGTCGCGTGGCATTCCCGGCAAGGTGCTCCTGATGTGGCTCCCAATCGCGACGTTCTTCGCGCTGGGGTTCGAGCACAGCGTGGTGAACATGTTCGTGTTCCCGATCGGCATGCTCGCCGGCGCCAAGATCACGCTCCTGGACTGGTGGCTGTGGAATCAAATTCCAGTCACGCTGGGCAACGCCGTAGGCGCCGTCGCCTTCAATGCCGCGCTCTGGTATCGCACGCACAGCGTCGGGCGGAAGTCGGTTGAGGTTCGATGAGCGGCGGTCCGGCGCGCCCCACGCGCGGCCACCGCCGTCAGTGCCCCGCAGCCCGGCGCGCCTGGTGTTCGCTCTGGAGGCGACTCTGGATCGCGTCCGGAACCCGATCGAAGTGGCTGAGCGCCATCGAGTAGCTGGCGTCGCCCCCGGTCATCGACTTGAGGCGGCTCTCGAAGCCTGCCATTTCTGCCATTGGCGCTGCGGCCGTCAGCTCGGCGCGGCCGTCGGGCAGGGACTGGTTTCCGGTGATGCGACCGCGCCGATGCGCAAAGTCCGCGCTGACCTCACCCACCAGATCGCCGCGCACGCGCACCAGCACCTCGAGGACGGGCTCGAGCACCACCGGGCTGGCCAGCGCGGCCGCCTCGAGCATCGCGTAGCGTCCGGCGGTGACGAAGGCGACCTCTTTCGAGTCCACCGCGTGGGTCTTGCCGTCGAACAGCGTGACCCGCACGTCGGACAGCGGAAACCCCGCCGCCACCCCCTCGCTCAGGGCTTGCCGCACGCCTTTCTCCACCGCCGGCACGAAGTGCCCGGGGATCACGCCGCCTTTGATCTCGTCCACGAACTCGAAGCCGGCTCCGCGTTCCAGCGGCTCGACGCGGATCGCCACCTCGCCGAACTGCCCTGCCCCGCCCGTCTGCTTCTTGTGCCGGTAACGCGACTCGGCCCGACCCGTGATGGTCTCGCGGTAGGGAATGCTGGGCTGGCGCGTGTCGACCTTCACGTTGTAGCGCGCACCGAGTTGCTCGACCACGGTGCGCAGGTGAAGCTCGCCGAGCCCGCGGATGATGGTCTCGTTCGACTCGGGGTCGTGCTCCACGGCCAGCGACGGATCCTCTTCCAACAGCCGGTGCAGCGCCTCCGACAGCTTCTGTTCGTCACCCCGACGATTGGGAACCAGCGCCAGACCGAACACCGGTTTGGGAAACGGAGGCGGCCGCAGGTGGAAATGGTCCTCGTCGTGCGAGTCGTGGAGCACCGCGTCGCGGGTGATGGCGTCCACCCGTGCGATCGCGCAGATGTCACCGGGGATGGCTCGTTCGACGTCGACCTGGGTCTTGCCTTGAAGGCGCAAGAGGTGACCCACCTTGAAGGGCCGCTTCGCGTCGCCGATGAACAGCTGGCTCTGCGGGGTGACGGTGCCTTGATACAGGCGGAAGATGGCCAGCTTCCCGCGGAACGGGTCGTTGACGATCTCGAACACGTGGGCCACCACGTGGCGCGCGGGGTCGGGCACCACCGGTGCCGGGGCGGCCTGGGCGCCCTCGGCCTTGTAGAACGCGGGCGGGTTTCCCTCGGTGGGGTCGGGCATCAGCTTGCCGACCACGTCGAGCAACTCGCGCACCCCGGCGCCCGTCGTCGCGGACACGAAGCAGACCGGGATCAGCTCGCCTTGCCGCAGCGCCGCCTCGAACGCATCGTGCAGCTGTTCGAGCTTCAACGACTCGCCCTGCCCCAGGTAGAGCTCCATCAGCTTGTCGTCGAGGGCGACCACCTGGTCCACGATGGCGTCGTGAGCGGCGCCGACGTCGGACAGCGCGGTGGCGACGCCGGCTTCCGGCGCGAAGAAGCAGTCGACGACCCGCTTGCCGTCGGGCGAGGGCAGATTGATGGGCAAGCACACCTTGCCGAAGGTCTCGCGAAGCTCGGCCATCAGGGCGTCGAGCTTCTCGGGGGCGACGTCGATCTTGTTCACGATCAACATGCGACACAGCCCGCTCGCGGCGCGCATGGCGCGCCGCGTGACTGCACCGACGCCCGCGCTGGCATCGACCACGACCGCCGCGGTCTCGACCGCCTCCAGTGCTTCGAACGCGCGGCCGATGAAGTCCGGCGTGCCCGGGGTATCGAGCAAGTTCACGTACTGATCGGCCCACTCGAGGTGCGCCAGGCTCACGTTCAGCGAGTGCCGCATCGACTTTTCCAGCGGGTCGAAGTCACTGACGGTGTCCCCGCGCTCGACCGAGCCGCGGGCCGGGATGGCCTTCGCCTCGAACAGCAGCCGCTCGAGAAGCGTGGTCTTGCCGCTTCCGGCCTGGCCCAGCAGGGCGATGTTCCGAAGGTTGCGTGGGGAGGTGGGGTTCATGGGCAGGTGCTCCGAGCCTTCAAGGGTGCGCCCGGAACAAGCACATCCCGTGCGCGGCAGATTTCGGGGCCCCGACCGGCCCCATCCACGAAGGTTTTGCGTCTGGCAGAGCGGGCGCCGCAGATGCCTCGCGCTCGCCGCTATCTGGCCCGCGGAAATCGTCGTATACGCGCGCGCCATGCGCGCTCGATTCCTGCCCTTCACCCTGCCGCTCTTGCTGGCCTGCACCCCGCGCGAGACGCCCCCGCCGCCTCCGCCGCCGCTACCCACGCCGGCGCCGGCCGTGACCCCGCCGCCCGCGCCGATCGAGCACAGTGCGCTCGACCGCCGCACCTTCAATCAGCTCGCGGTGCGGATGAACTTGCCGGTGTACTGGGCCCACGACGCCAACGGCAACAAGACCCTCGACCCAGACGAGGTCCGGGGTCTGCTTTTCTATCCGACCTCACCCAGCTGGGCCCAAGGCGGCAAGCTCACGCCCGAGCTGGACCTGGCCTACTCGGGAATGCTGGCATCAGTGCATGCCCCGCCCGCCGACGTGCCGGCCGCCGAGGCGACGCGTCGCGCGCTGGTGCTCGAGGATCTCGATCAGGGCCGCCCCACCCTCGTCCACACCGACTTCCGCGGGCTCGCCCCGTCCGATCGGGCGGCGGTCAGGTCGATCGTGGCAGCCGCGCTCGAGGTGGAGCGCCTGTTCGCGATCCAGACCGGAATGGCGGCGCTGAAGGACAAGCTGCCCGCCGATCACGCGCCCAGCCAGAGCCTGTTCCGTCGCAACTGGGGGCCCAAGTGCGAAGGCCCCAAGACCGAGAAGAACCCGGCCTGCAACGCCATCCCCGGAGCGCCGAAGCGACGGGTCGACGTGTACCCGGGCAAGCTGCAAGACGATCCGAAGTTCTGCGAGGCGCTCGAGAAGCGCAAGGACTCGAAAGAGCTGCTGGCCCCGTTCGTGGTCGTGCGCGAGCAAGACGGCCAGCTGGTGCCGGTGAAGTACTCGAACGCCTACGCTCAGAACATGCAGATGGTCGCCGGGCACCTCGACGCCGCCGCCGCGGCCCTGGGCCCCGACGAGCGCGCGCTGGCCGCCTACTTGACCGCCGCGGCCCGCGCGTTCCGCGACAACGACTGGGAAGCGGCGGACGAAGCCTGGTCTAAGATGGCCGGGAAGGGCTCGAAGTTCTACCTGCGCATCGGCCCCGACGAGACGTACTGGGAGCCGTGCAGCCAGAAGGCCGGCTTCCACGTCAGCTTCGCCCGGGTGAACAAGGACTCGCTGGTGTGGCAGCAGAAGCTCACGCCCCACCAGCAAGAGATGGAAGCGGCGCTCGCCAAGCTGATCGCCTGGCCCTACCGCGAGCGCACGGTCAGCTTCAAGCTGCCCGAGTTCATCGACGTGGTGCTCAACGCGGGTGACAGCCGGGCGGCCTTCGGCGCCACCATCGGGCAGTCGTTGCCCAACTGGGGCAAGGTGGCAAACGAGAGTCGGGGGCGCACCGTGGCCATGGCCAACCTGTACACCGACGCCGATTCCCTCGCCGCCCGCCGCGAACAAGCGCAGTCGCTGCTGGACAAGTCCGCGACCTTGCACCTGCGCGACGACGCGCTGCCCGGGCTTCTGTCGACGGTGCTGCACGAGGCGACGCACAACCTGGGCCCCAGCCACGAGTACACCTTCCAGGGCAAGACCGACAGCCAGGCCTTCGGCGGTGGGCTCTCGTCCATGATGGAAGAGTTGAAGGCGCAGAGCGGCGCGCTCTACTACCTCGACCTGCTGGTGAAGAAGGGTCTGATCACCGAAGAGCTGCGGCGCCAGTCGTACGTGGACAGCGTGGTCTGGGCTTTCGGGCACATCGCCCAGGGGATGACCAACGAGGACGGCACGCGCAAGCCCTACAGCCAGCTCGCGGCGATCCAGCTGGGCGTGCTGATGGACGAGGGCGCCGTGGTCTGGGACCCGAGCGCGCCGGCAGCCAACGGCAGCGACGTGGGCGCCTTCAAGCTGAACTTCGAGAAGTTCCCGACGGCCTGCGAGAAGCTGATGCGCGACGTGGCCCGGGTGAAGGCGAAGAACGACAAGAAGGGCGCCGAAGGCCTGGCCAAGAAGCACGTCGAGGGCGACAAGATCCCCCAGGGCAAGATCGCCGAGCGGGTGCTGCGCTTCCCCAAGAACAGCTTCGTCTATTCGGTGGACCTCTGACAGACTGATGCCGATGCCGCGCGGTCGAATCCTGGTCGTCGACGACAGCGCCCCGGTGCGCGCTGCCGTGGCCGAGACCCTGCGACAGGCGGGTGATCTGGAAGAGGTGCTCGAGGCCGAGGACGGCCTGGTGGCGCTGCGCCTGATGGCCGAGGAAAGGCCCGACCTGGTGGTGTGCGACCTGGTGATGCCGGGCTGCGACGGGATCCAGCTGCTGCGCTTGCGAGCCGCCAAACCCGAGCTCGCGAGCATTCCCGTGCTGATCTTGACGGCCGACACCGAGCTCGATCGGAAGGTCGAGCTGTTCGATCGCGGCGCGTCGGACTACGTGTGCAAGCCCTTCGACCCGCGCGAGCTGGTGGCAAGGGTGCGGGTCCACCTGCGGCTCAAGCTGATGGCCGAAGATCTGGCCGCGGCCAACGAGAAGCTGTACCGCCTGTCGTGTACGGACCCGCTCACCGAGCTGTTCAACCGCCGGCACTTCAACAACGTGCTCGACGTCGAGGTCGCGCGCCTGCAGCGCTATGGCATTCCACTGGCGCTGATCTTGGCCGACGTCGATCACTTCAAGCGGGTGAACGACGAGCACGGCCACCTGGTGGGGGACGAGGTGCTGCGCAGCGTCGCGGTCACGCTCGGGCGGTCGGTGCGCAAGGCCGACGTGGTCGCGCGCTATGGCGGTGAAGAGATCGCCATCGTGCTGACCAACACCGGCACCGCCGGGGCATTCGTGCTGGCCGAGCGACTGCGCGCCGCCGTGGAGACGACGCCGGTGCAGGCGGGCGAGCGCACGGTGCGTTGCACGGCCAGCTTCGGCGTCGCGGCCGCCGATACCAACGCCGACGTGACCGACGCCGCAACGCTGGTCAGCCGGGCAGACTGCGCGCTTTACGCGGCCAAACGCGACGGGCGCAACCGCGTGGTGATGTGGGCGCCAGAGCTCGAGCCCTTGGCCCCCGAGCCTGGCGCGTAGCGTCATCCGCCGCTTTCATTTCCTTTCAGGGCACGAGCGCTTGCCCGAACGCGTAGGCCGACGCATCCGTGGGAAGACCTTGAACCACGACGACCCGGAGCACGCCATGCACGCCCTGCACCCCGTCACCCTGACCAATCGCCGAGCCCACGCCCGCGTCGCGCTGGCCGCCCTGGCTCGGCTCTCGCTCGATGGCCGAGAGGCCACCGTGCAGGTATGCGATCTGTCCATGGGCGGCCTGGGCTCGGGCGAGCCGCCGGCGTTCGAGCCGGGGGCCCAGGTCGACGTGGAGCTCGAGCTCGACGGTGAGCGCGTGCGCGCGCCGGGGGAGATCGTCCCGCGAGCCGGCGGCTTCGGCGTGCGTTTCACCTGCCTCGATCAACGGGCGCTGACCCGCATTCTCGACGCCGTCAGTCGCTCGCGCGCGTGATACCCTGCGGCATGCTTCGCCGCACGCTGCTCGCGATCACCCTGGCCCTCGGGGCCCATCTGACTGCGCCGCATGCCAGCGCCTGCGGCGGCATGATCGCCCAGAGCGAGAGCCAGCAGGCGTCGATGAGCGCACAACGCGTGCTGATCGCTCAGGGCCCACACAGCACGGCCGTGGTCGTGGGCGTGGGGTTCGACGGCGCCTCCGGCGATCAGGCGTTCGTGCTGCCGCTTCAGCACGAGCCGCTCCGGATCGAGGACGCGAAGCACGAGGTCTTCACCGACCTCGAGCGCTTCACCGCCCCGCAGATCCGCATCTACGACCCGACCGCCCGGAGCCCCAGCGGAGGCAGCGGCTGCGGTTGCATGCCGTCGTCCGGGGCGAAGATGGCCGGGGCAGCAGGCGGCGGCCCGCCGGAAGAGGTGCGCGTGGTCCAGCGCGGCGAGACGGCGACGTATCAGTACGTGGTGGTGGGCGGTGGCTCGGGGCAATCGATCGGCGAGTGGCTGACCCGGGAGAAGTTCCCCGTTCCCACCGAGATCCAGCACACCCTCGATGGCTATGCCCAGCGGGGCTGGGTGTTCCTGGCCGCGCGCGTTCAACCCAAGGCAAACCGCGGCGAGCTGGCCCCGATCACGGTGGTGAGCAAGCCGATCCCGACCGACGAGCTCCAGTACCCGTTCGCCCTCTCGTCGCACTCGGTCACGCCCGGTCTGCGCAGCGAGGTGTTGCTGTTCTTGATGGGCGCGCCCGCCATGCTGCCGAAGAACTACCCGGTGGAGCGCATCGCCAAGCAAGTGCGCGCGACGTCGGCCGCCACCACCAACTATGGTGTGCTCTTCAGCCAAGCCTCGGAGCGGGGGGCCTTGGTGATCGAAGCGGGGATGGAGGACTTCCCTCCGGTCATGCTGGTCGATGCCGGGCTGGCGCAGTTCGTGGGCGCCGGCAAGGTCGCGCTGGTTCGGCTGCGCGGGCAGCTCGGCGGTCCCCAGTTGAAGGACATGACGTTCCGGCCCAGCGCCCCGACCGAGTTCCTTCAGCCGAACCAGATCACCGTCGAGTGGAACCCGTCGACCACCCGCGCGGGCTTTGCGCTCTTGCTCGGGATGTCTTTCCTGCGTCGGCGGGGGCGCCGGGCGAAGGGCTAGATGCGATCCGCGCTGCTCGTCGTGTGCGCCCTGCTCTCGGGGACCGGCTGCGGCTCGAGCGAGCCGAGTGACGACGCCCCTCCGAAGCGCTGGCACGTCGCGGGCGGCGCGCTCCGCGACCCCGAGGGCCGCGCGGTGATCCTGCGGGGGGTGAACCTCGCCGGCGCCCACAAACAGGCGCCCTATTTCGGCTTTCACCAGCCCCAAGACTTCGCTCGGGTGTCGGGTGATTGGGGTCTGAATCACGTGCGCTTCCTGCTCCTGTGGGCGGGCATCGAGCCCCAGAAGGGCCAGTTCGACGAAGTCTATCTGGACGAGGTCGCGAAGCGGATGGACTGGGCGGCCGCCGCAGGGCTTTCGGTGGTGCTGGACATGCACCAAGACGTGTACGGCGAAGGGTTCGCGGGTGACGGCGCCCCGCGCTGGACCTGCGACGAGTCGCACTACCAGAAGTTCACACCCACCACGCCCTGGTTCATGAACTATCTCGACCCCGAGGTGGTGGCATGTGTCGACGGGTTCTGGACCGGCACCGAGCTTCGGGAGCACTACGTCGAGGCCTGGCGCCACGTTGCACGCCGCCTGGGCGGCCACCCGGCGGTGGTCGGCTTCGATCCGATGAACGAGCCGTTCTGGGGCTCGCACTCGACCTTGAGCTTCGACCGCGAGGTGCTCCAGCCGTTTTACGAAGAGCTCACCGGAGCCATTCGCGAGCATGCCCCCGACTGGGTCGCGTTTCTCGAGCCCTTTGCCGGGCGGAACCTCGGGTTTGCCACCAGCCTCATGCCCTTCGCCCTGCGCGACGTGGTGTACTCGCCGCACGCCTACGATCCCGACGCCGAGTCGGGGAAGGGCTTCGAGCCGAAGAAGCGCGCCGCGTTCATCGGGCGCATCGCGGCGCTGCGCGCCGACGCCGACGCCCTCGGAACGCCGCTCTGGATCGGCGAGTATGGCGGCATGTCCGAATCGCCCGGCATCGAGGCCTACGTCGACGCTGCCTACGACGGCGCGGCGGCGGTCGCAGCGGGCTCGGCCTACTGGGCGTACGACAAGAGCGGCGGGTACGGTCTCTTGAACCCCGATGGCAGCGAGAAGCCACAGGTGCTGGCCCAGGTGGCCCGGCCCTACCCCGAGCGCGTTGCCGGCGACCTGCTCGACTGGGAGTGGGACGAGTCGGCGCTGCGGCTGCGAGTGCGGTTGCGGCCGGACTCGCGCAGCGACGCGCCGACCGTGATCCGCGTGCCGCCCCGGATCTACGCCAAGGGGTACCAGGTCTCGTGCGGCGGCTGCATCACCGAAACGCTCGCGGGCGAGGTCCAGCTGCGCAGTGTGCCGACGGGCGACCCCGCGGTGATCGAGATCTCGCCGTGAAGGGCGAGCTCAGGGTTTCACCACCCAGGCAAGATCGGTCACGAACGTGCTCCCGCAGTCGCGCACGCGCACCGGCGTGTCGGCCTGGGATCCGTCGGCCAGGACCACCTCGATGTGACTGCAGCCCTGGGTCTCGCCCCACAAGTACGCAACCTTCTTTCCGTCGGGGGACCAGGTGGCGTTGGTTCCGTTGCGAGTCGCCACCTGGACCACGTCCGAGCCGTCCAGCTTCATGCTGAAGAGCGCGCTCTTCTGCGCCGTGTCGGCGAAGAGCAAGCGCGTGCCATCGGGCGACAGCACGCCGCCCGATGCGCTGGCGCGGACCACCGCCGGCGAGCCCCCGGGCAAGGTCTTCTTCATGATGCTGCGCGCCTGCTTGCCGCCAGCCACCTGGATCAGCGTGTAATAGAGCGTGCCCTCGTCCGCGCTGAGCTGCGGGTGCAGCTCCATGCTGGAGGGCGTCGCATCTTGTCCGATGCCCAGCCACTCGCTGGCGCCGGTGGCCGCCGAGAGCCGAGCGATCCGATAGGTCTTGTTCTCGCCGGTGGGGGTGAAGTCGCGCCGCCGACACACGACCAGCGAGTCGTTCTTGGGGCTCCAGCCGTGGCACTCGTCGTTGATGTTGCCCCAGGCCAGCACCGCTGCGGTCTGGGCAGCGCCGTCGTAGACCCAGGTGTGCTGGATGGCGTCGCCGATCTCGATGCCATAGTGCTCTTTCTGGAGCGGGTCGCCGCAGGCGAAGGCGATCTTCGAGGCGTCTTTCGACACGCCCATCGACCACACGCGATAGGCCTCGAAGATCTTGGTCTCGCCCGAGCCGTCGGGCTTCATCGACAAGACCGCGTTGGGCGCGGCGTTCCAGTCGTTGAAGAGCAGCTGCTCGCCGGGGGGGATCGGGGCAACGGGCTTGAACGAGATGTCCGCCGGCTCGGGCTTGGACACGCTGCCGTCACCGACCGGGGCGTCACTGGCGGCGTCGCCGCCGCTTCCGCCCAGGTTGGATCCGCCGGCGCCAGCAGCTCCACCAGTCGCCGCGCCGCCGGTTCCCGCAGGTGATCCGCCGCCCTCGTCACTGCCACACGCAACGACCGCACCCGCACCCAAGCAGGCAACCACCAGCACCGATATCCCCAGGTTCATCACAGCCGAGCCAAGCATCGAGCAGCTGCTGCGGCAACCCCCATCCCCGCCCGGAAGTCGGGCGGGACGGTTGCGAAAAGGGACGCGTCTTCGATCAGTTGAGGCGTGGCGCGTGTGGGCTGGAAGGCGAAGCACAAATTCGCAATGGAGTCGGAGCGAGCTGCCTCCGCCTCGCCCGGCCTTCGGGCAAGGTGCGTCGGGTCG
>JAKLKA010000158.1 GCA_023150915.1 Polyangiaceae bacterium | reverse complement strand
GCGGCGCGGCCTTGCCCGGGGCCTTGCGCGCAGGTCCGCGGCGCGGCCTTGCCCTGAAGTTCGCTACCGCGGCCTTGCCCTGAAGCTCGCTGCCGCGGCCTTTCCCGGGGCCTTGCGCGCAGGTCCGCGGCGCGGCCTTGCCCTTGGCGCTGCTGCCGGGCCGGCGACTGGGGGCAGGTCGGGGCCACTGCCGGGCGGCTTTGCGTTGCGGGCGCGCGCCCCTCCTCCTTCTGCCGCCCCCTCCCCGCGGGCCGTGTTATCAGCGGCGCCATGGCCGTCGACTCGCGCTCCCTCGATACCCTCGCCATTCACGCTGGGCAGGAGCCCGATCCGTCCCACGCCGCGGTGATGCAGCCGATCGTGCTCTCGAGCACCTTCGCGCAGGCCGAGCCCGGCAAGCCGAAGCGCTTCGAGTACTCGCGCAGCGGCAACCCGACGCGCGAGGCCCTGGAGGCCTGCCTGGCCGCGCTGGAAGGGGGCCGGCACGGCTTTGCGTTCGGCAGCGGCAGCGCCGCCACGCTGACCCTGCTTCACACGCTGCGCCCCGGCGACCACGTGATCTCGGGCGATGACGTGTACGGCGGGACCTTCCGCTTGTTCGACAAGGTGCTGAAGCCCATGGGCGTCGCCACCACCTTCGTCGACATGCGAGACGTCACCCGCGTGGAGCAAGCGATCACCGACAAGACACGGCTGATCTGGATGGAGACGCCCACCAACCCGCTCCTCAAGCTGTTCGACATCCGCAAGATCGCAGCCATCGCCAAGGGAAAGGGGCTGCCGCTGGTGGTGGACAACACCTTCGCGTCGCCCATGCTGCAGCGCCCGCTCGAGCTGGGCGCGACCGTGGTGATGCACTCGACCACGAAGTACATCAACGGTCACTCCGACGTGGTGGGTGGGGCGCTGGTCACCAGCGACGAGGCCCTGGCCGAGCGCATCCGCTTTCTTCAGAACGCCATCGGCGCGGTTCCGAGCCCGATGGACTGCTACCTGGTGCTGCGCGGCCTCAAGACGCTGCCGGTCCGAATGCGCCAGCACGTGAAGAGCGCCTCCGACCTCGCCGCGCGCCTGGCCAGCGCCCCGGGGGTGCGGGTGGTGCACTACCCGGGCCTCGCCAGCCATCCGGACCACGCCCTGTGCCAGACGCAGATGGCCGGAGGGGGCGGGATGATCAGCCTCGAGCTCGAGGGCGGCGTGGATGAATCTCGGCGCTTCTTGAGCGCGCTCAGGATCTTCACGCTGGCCGAGAGCTTGGGCGGCGTGGAGTCCCTGGCCGAGCACCCGGCCATCATGACGCATGCCTCGATCCCCCCAGAGGTGCGGCGAAGCGTCGGCATATCGGACAGCTTGGTCCGCCTGTCGGTGGGGCTCGAAGACGTCGAAGACCTCTGGAACGACCTGAAACGGGCCCTGGACGGCATGCGCTGACCCGCGCGTGTTTGATCGCAGCGCCCGCTCTGCGCTAAACAAGGGGTGGGGCTAGGACCCGGAAGGATGAATACGATGCTTCGAGGCTCGAGTGCAGGCGCCGCGGTGCTCTCTATGTTGGTAGTGCTGGGGTGCAGCGACCCGGCGGCGCCGCCGCCGCGCGGCAGCGCGACGGTGCAGCTGTCGTCGGTGTCGCCGCCCGTCTCGGGGAAGAGCTGCCCGAGCCAGGGGAACCCGATCTTCCTCGGTGAGAGCGGCGTCGGGCCGTCGGGCTCTGCCAAGGGCAAGGTGCTCACCGACGACGAGGGTGGGGCGAGCGTGTCGTGCTCGATCAGCGGCGGCGACGAGGTCAAGTTCAGCGGGCAGCTGAAGAAGGCCGGCGGGTTCTTCCAGGTTGCCGGCACGGTGACCAAGGGCGGCAGCGGCAAGGCCCTGATCAGCGTGTTCGATCCGGCCTCGACGGACCGCTTGAACAGCCCCGAAGACGCCATGTGCGACGTGCATGTGGATGCCGACCCGCTGAGCGTGGGCGACGACAGCATCTGGGCGTCTTACTCTTGCCCGAAGCTTCTCTCGAACGAGCCGGGCGCGAGCAACCCGAACGTGCTCTGCGACATCGACATCAGCTGGTTCTACTTCGACCAGTGCAAGTGACCGGCGCTCAGCCCGCGGGTTCGTCGGATGGCGGCGGACCCGGCTCGGGCGGCGGCTCGGACGCCGGCTTCTGGTCGGGCTCGGCACCAGCCGGGGGCGCGGCCGCCGGCGTGGGCTGAGCCATCTCGATGCGCGCGGCGTTCGTCTCTTCGATGCGGACGATGACGGCGGTGATGTTGTCTTCCCCACCGTGCTCGTTGGCGATGGCGACCAGGCGGCGGCACGCCTCGGAGATGTCGGCACTTTCACCGACCACGTCGAGGATTTCGCCGTCGTCCATCATGCCCGACAGCCCGTCGGAGCACAGCACGTAGGTGTCGCCGATCTGTGCGTCGTCGCTCTGCAGGTCGACGGTGACGTGGTCTTGCATGCCCAGCGCGCGGGTGATCACGTTCTTGGGCAGCTCGCTCTTCTGCTCGTCCGTGAGCTCGGGCATGGCGAGCAGATAGTCGTTCACCAGCGAGTGGTCCCGAGTCAGCTGGGCGATCTTGCCCTCGCGCACGCGGTAAGCGCGGCTGTCGCCCACGTGCCCGATGAACATCTTGCCCTTGTCGGGGCTGAACAGCGCCCCCACGATGGTGGTGCCCATGCCGTGACACTCGCGCGACCTGAGGCTGCGCTCGATGATTTGCCGGTTGGCGATCCGAATGCCGGTGAGCAGGCGGTTCTCTTCTTCCGAGAGCCGGGCGTCGAAGTGGAAAGGCCAGGTCACGTCCTCGGCGGCGGTTGCCCGAAAGAACTCGACCATCGAGTCGGTGGCGAGCCGACTTGCCACGTCGCCGGCACGATGGCCACCCATCCCGTCGGCGACGACGTACAGCTCTTGATCATTGAGGATCGCGAAGCTGTCCTCGTTGTGATCGCGCTGGAGCCCCACGTCGCTGATCCCAGCCGCAACTGCGCGGAGCCTCGTCATTCGACCTTCCGGAAATCTTCCTGTTACGGGTTTCTGATGTCAAGCCGGCTAGACCGCGAGAATTTCCTTCTCTTTGGCCGCGATGGTCTGATCGATCGAGGCCGAGGCGTCGTGGACGATCTCTTCGGCCTTTTTCTTGCCTCGCTCGACCTCGTCTTCGCTGGCCTCGCCGGCCTCTTTCAGCTCGTTCAGCATGTCGAGGGCCTCGTGGCGCACCTTGCGGATGGCCACCTTGCACTCTTCCCCGTGCTTCTTTGCCACCTTGACCAGGTCTTTCCGGCGCTCTTCCGAGAGCGGGGGGATCGGCAGGCGGATCAGATCGCCGTCGGTCTGGGGGTTCAGCCCCAGGTCCGACTCGCGCAGGGCCTTCTCGATGGCCTGGGTCTGGGACTTGTCCCAGGGCTTGATGGTGATCAGCCGAGGCTCGGGGACGCTGACGGTGGCCATTTGGGGGATGGGCGTGGTCTGGCCGTAGTAGTCGACCCGGATCGAGTCGACCATGCCCGCGTGGGCGCGCCCGGTGCGAAGCTTGCCCAGCTCGCGCTTGAGCGCCTCTTTCGCCTTCTCGATCCCGGATTTGAGCTCAGCCAGCGTGTCGTCGATCATTGCCATGGGTCGGACCTCGAGCGGCGCGGGACCATAACACGGGGTGCCGACGCCGCGAGGGGCGTTTCGCCGATCGCGCCGGCGCGCTAGACTCGCGGCCGCTATGCGGCGGACCATCTCTTGGGCCCTGGCGGCGACCGTGCTGATGATGCTGGCCCAGGCGTGCATGCGCGAGTCGGACCCGGCGCGGCCGCCGGGCGGCGCAGGCGGCGCGGGGTACCCCCCACCAAGCTACGCTCCGATGCCCCCGGCGCCGACTCCGCCGCCGGCGCCGGCCCCCAGCCCGGCCCCGACCGCGGCCGAGGGCCCCGCCCCGGCAGCCGGCCTGCCGTGCACTGCCGACTCCGACTTCATCTGCCCGTTCGGCAGATGCCTGGGCGGCCGCTGCGGCGGCTGCCGTCGCGAGACGGACTGCAAGCCCGGAGCAGCGTGCGCCAGCACACCGGTGGGCATGACCTGCGTGCCTTCCGCCGCCCCGACCCCACCGCCGACCGCCACCGCCTCACCGTCGGCTCCCCCCGCGCCGTCGGCCCCGCCGCCGACCCCGCCGGCGCCGCCACCGGCCACCGACAGCTTCGCGGCCGCTCGCGAGCGCTGCCTCAAGCGCACCAACGAGTACCGCGCGACCAAGAACCTGCCGGCGCTCAGCCTGCGCGCCGAGTCTTCGAGCTGCGCCGACGGCCAAGCCCAGTCCGACGCCACCAGCAAGAAGCCCCACGGCTCGTTCGGCAAGTGCACCGAGCTCGCGCAGAACGAGTGCCCAGGCTGGAAGGGGTCGACCGACCTGGTGGTCGATACCTGCCTGAAGGCGATGTTCGACGAAGGTCCGGGCTCGGGCCCGACCCACGGTCACCACAACAACATCATGGACCCGAGCTACAGCGCAGTGTCATGCGGGTTCTTCGTGGACACGGACGGCAGCGTCTGGCTGGTCCAGAACTTCCACCGCTGAATCACTTCTTCTTGGGCGCAGGCTTCTCGGCCGAGGCCGATGGGGCCGGGCCCGCGTCGGCCGCGGCCTGGGCGTCCCAGAACGCCCGATCGGCGTCGTCGAGCCGCTTCTGATTCACGCTGTCGACCACCGCAGTGGCGCTGTTCACCGTCTCGGTGACGGCCAGGTTCGCCTGGCGCGTGACGTGCGCGGTGTACAGCCCGAGCCCGCCGATGGCGAGCGCCAGGCCGACCAGGACCCCGGCCAGCACCTTGCCCCGACCACCGCGAGGTTGCATCTCTTCGAGCTCGAGCTCGAGCGTGCTGGGCATCGCCGGGCGCACCGCGTAGCTGACCTGCTCACGACTGTTCTGCGCCCATTGACCCAGCTGCTGCAGCGCCACGGCCGCCTCGCGCGCGCTCTGGAAGCGTTGCGAGGGGACCCGCGCGCAAGCCCTGAGAAACCACGAGTCGAACTCTTTGGAGACGTTGTTGTTGATCTTCGAGGGCACCGGCATCGGCGCCGAGCACACCTTGAGCACGACCTCGCCGATCACCTCGCCGCCGAACGGAGGCGTGCCGCACAGCGCCGAGAACGCGCATGCGCCCAGCGACCACACGTCGGAGGCCGGCCCGACGGGATGGGCCGACGTGAGCGCCTCGGGGCTCATGTAGTGCGGCGTGCCGAGGAGCGCGCCCGCTTGGGTGCCCCCGGACAGCTTCTCTTCTTCGTGCACCAGCTTGGCGATGCCGAAGTCGACCACCTTCACGGTGTAGCCGAGCTTCCCTGCCTCGAGATCCCGCGCCAAGAAGATGTTGTCCGGCTTCAAGTCCCGATGGACGATCCCCGCCTCGTGGGCGGCTTCCAGCGCCCGCGCCACCTGGGTCACGATGGTGGTCACCTCGGGAAGCAACAGCGGCCCGCGTGTCTTGATGGCGCGCTCGAGGGGCTCGCCCTCCAGATACTCCATCACGATGTACGGGTGCCCGTCGTCGGTGACGCCGTGGTCGTGGACCTTCACCGCGTGCCGGCTGTTGATGCGTGCCGCCGCCTTGGCCTCGATCTCGAACCGGCGCCGCGCCTCGGA
The DNA here is from genome assembly GCA_023150915.1 of Polyangiaceae bacterium. Classification (GTDB taxonomy): domain Bacteria; phylum Myxococcota_A; class Polyangia; order Polyangiales; family Polyangiaceae; genus JADJKB01. The sequence continues at coordinate 10,631 of JAKLKA010000158.1, read as the reverse complement.
GCTGCCGGCGAGCTTCGGGTGCACGAACTTGATGGCCACGGGCTGGCCGAGCGTGACGTGTCGCCCGGCCCAGACCGAGCCCATGCCGCCCTGGCCGATCACGCGCTCGACCTCGTAGCGTCCGCCGACGATGGTCCCCTGTAGGTTGGGCGGAGGTGCGGTGGTCATGGAAACGGGGGCTCCGCTCGACCGGTCGGAGTGGAGCCGGATTCGGCGAGGTAGCTTACGATAGTTCGATTCGCCGCTCGCGCCCAAAGTCGGCAGTCTGAGCCCGAAAACGGCCGAAGGTTCGGCCGCGCCGGGGACCGCTCGGAATCGGCTCGTGGTATGGGGCGCTGGGCGGGGCGCGGCCCCGCCGCACGCGGGCCTCCATGACGAGCATCGAGCCGGGGCAGCTCATCGACGAGAAGTTCCGGGTGGAGCGGGTGCTCGGCCAGGGCGGCATGGGTGTGGTCGTGATGGCTCGCCACGTGGGGCTCGACCAGCCCGTGGCCATCAAGCTGCTCAAAGAGGGCGTGCTCGACGGCGACGAGGCCGTGCAGCGGTTCATGCGCGAAGCCCGCGCGCTGGCCCGGCTGGGTGGCGACCACGTGGTGCGCGTCTCGGACATCGGACGCTTGCCGAGCGGCACGCCTTACATGGTGATGGAGTACCTGGAGGGCGAGGACCTGTCGGCGGTGCTGCGCCAGCGCGGCGCGCTGCCCGCCGAAGAGGTAGCGGACGCGTTGATCCAGGCCTGCGCCGGCCTGGCCGCGGCCCACGCCACGGGGCTGGTGCATCGCGATCTCAAGCCCGCCAACCTGTTCCGGGCCCGCCAACCCGACGGCAGCACGCTGATCAAGGTGCTCGACTTCGGCATCGCGAAGTCCCTGGGCGGGACCCGGCTCACGGCAGAGTTCGCCGTGCTGGGGTCGCCGCGCTACATGTCCCCCGAGCAGCTGCGCACGCCGCGTGACGTGGACGCCCGGGCAGACATCTGGGCACTCGGAGCCATCGGCTATCGCTTGCTCACCGACAAGCCCCCCTTCGAGGGCGAGGGGCTGGACGGCCTGATGGACGCCATGCTGACCGGTCGCCGGACGCCCCTTCGCGCGCTGCGCACCGACCTGCCCGGTGCGCTGGTCGACGCCATCGAGCGCTGCCTCACGGTCGAGCGCGAAGCGCGCTTCGGCAGCGTGGCCGAGCTGGCCCGCGCCCTGGCGGCTGCCGGGCCGCCAGGCTCGAAAGAGCGCGCCGAACGCATCGCCACGAGCTCGACGCCGCCGCCAGCAACGAGCGAACCGCCCCCGGCGGCCACGGTCCCGTTCGCCGCCGTGCCCGAGCCCGCACCCGCCACGGCTCGCCCCACCCTCGAGCCCACGCTCGACGATCCATCGCGCTCGGAGCGGCCCGGAAGCTCGCGGCCCCCGGCACGGCTGCCCCGATGGACGTTCGCGCTCGGCGCGCTGATCGTGCTCGGCGTGGCGGTAGTGGTCTTGGTGCTGAGCGGCTTGCTGGGGGCTGGCGTCGGCTTCGTGGTGGGCGCCGAACAGCGCGAGATTGCCCGGAGCCACGACGCGAAGCACATCGATCCCGTTCCGATCGTGGCCGACGCGACCCGGCTCGCGCGCGAGGTCGAGCCGGGCGCCGAGCTGGTGAGCATCGAGGCCGATCCGGTGCGGGGCGGCTGGGTCGACGTGAGCGCTTCCGGCTTCGTGTACTTCGCGTTCCAATACGGCCTGGACGGTGGGAAATCGGGGTGGGTCGAGGTGATGGTCGAAGAGCGCGGGCTCTCGACCTTCCGCCACTCGGTCCCGCCCCATGGCACGCCGGTGCCGGCGCCGGCTTGTTCGCTGCGCGACGCCTGGAAGGCGGTGGTCCAGAGCGGCGTCCCGGAAGGCGCCACGCTCTCGTTCGAGTACCGCGCTCGGCCGAACGGCGCCACCTGGCGCGCCGAGGCCGCAGGTCGCCCCGAATTACTCCGCGAGGTGGACGGCGCGAGCTGCAAGGTCGTGGCCGTCCACCGCTGAGGTTGATGGCGGTCGGGGATCGGGGTACGAAAGGGGCGAGGTCGGAGAAGCCCATGCCCAAGCCCGCGTTGGTCCGCGACATCATGACCCGAGAGGTCGTCACCCTTTTCGAAGAGGACAACCTCTTGGGCGTCGAGGAGGGCATGCGCCACTTCCGCTTTCGTCACCTGCCGGTGGTGGACGACGGAAAGCTGGTGGGCCTGATCACCCATCGGGACTTGTTGCGCGTTGCGGCAAGCATTGCCGAGCCCGGGGGTGAGCAGAAGACCCACAACATCCAAGAGCGGCTCTTTGCCCGCGATGTCATGTCGCGCGACCTGGTGAGCGTCCGCGAAGACACGCCCATCGCGGACGCCGGCCTGCTGATGTGGAACAACAAGCTCGGCTGCCTGCCGGTGCTCAGCGACGACGGACGCCTGCTCGGCATCGTCACCGAGGCGGACTTCGTGAAGCTCGCCCTGCGGCTGCTCGAGCTCGCCCCCTGATTTACGTCCGGGCGTTCGGCCGGATTTTGGGTATCCTCCCCAGCCATGCGCAGGCTTTCGGGGTTCCTTGGGCTGCTTCTCGTCGGGAGTGTCTTCGGCGCGGCGTGCTCCGCATCGGACAGCGCAGGCTCGGGAGGCGACGGGGGCAGCGGCAACAGCGGCGCCACCGGCGGTGGGGCCGGCGCCGACGCCGCGACCTGCGGGTTCTGCCAGCTCAAGACCTTCACGCCGTGCGTGGACGGAAAGCCGGGCACGCCGGAGGTGTGCAAGACCGGCTGCACGCCAGGGGTCGGCTGCACGCTCTGCTCGCCCAACACCGAGGTGTGCGTCGGCAACGAGGTCAAGAAGTGCAGCGCCGACGGCACGAAGGCCGAGGAGCTGATCAAGACCTGCGACATCGCGAACGGGCAAGCCTGCAACGACGGCAAGTGCGGCAACGCCTGCGACCTGGCCAAGGACAAGCCCTCGAACGTGGGCTGCGAGTTCTGGGCAGTGGATCTGGACCAGCAAGACGGCGTGGGCGACCCGGCGAGCGAGCCCTGGGGCGTGGCGCTGTCGAACGCAGGCCAGGCGCAGGCCAACGTCACCATCGAGATCAACGAGGCTGCCCCCGGGCAGCCCCTGGCGCTGAAGGTGGTGAAGCAGGTCTCGATCGTCCCCGGCGCGCTCGAGAAGGTGATTCTGCCGACGCGCGAGCTGGACTGTGGCGCAAAACCCAACGACTACGCCTCGCCCGGCACCTGCCTCTCGTCACGGGCGTATCGCATCACGGCCAGCTACCCGATCGTCGTCTATCAGTTCAACGTGTTCGAGAACGCGTTCTCGAACGATGCCTCGCTGCTCTTGCCGACCACGGCGCTCGGCAAGTGGCACCGGGTGATCGGCTGGAACGCGGGGCACCCGGTCTTGATCGACTTCCCCGGTCTGCCCAAGATCCTGGATCGCTCGTACGTGACCGTGGTGGGCACCAAGCCCAACACCACGGTCAAGGTCCGACCCAGCTGGCGCATCAAGGGCAACCCGCCCATCGCCGCAACCGCCCCGGGCGGCGAGATCGTGGCGAACCTGGGGCCGTTCGACGTGCTCAACCTCGAGACCGACGACGGCACCATGGGCGACGACCAGAAGACCATCGCGGATCTGTCCGGTACCGTGGTCGAGTCGAACCAGCCAGTCGCCGTCTTCAGCGGCGTCGAGTCCACCGGCGCTCCCGGCTGGGTCGACGTGCCGAAACCGCCGGGCTGGACGAGCGGGGACACCTGCTGCCTCGATCACCTGGAAGAGCAGATCCTTCCGGTCGAGTCCATCGGCACGAAATACGTCATCGCCCGCAGCCCGGTGCGGTCCACCGGCGGGTTCAAGGAGCCGGACGTGATCCGTTTCCTGGGCGTGGCCGAGACCGCCAACGTGACGACCACCCTGCCCTCGCCCTACGACAAGTTCACGATCCAGCCCGGGCAGGTGATCACCACCTGGACCCAGAGCGACATCACGGTCAGCGCCGACAAGCCAGTGATGGTGGGCCAGATCCTGGTGAGCAATCAGTACTGTGACGGGGCTTACATCGGCGATCCGTCGCTGACCGTCTTCCCGCCGGTCGAGCAGTACCGCACCGAGTACGTGATCTTGACGCCCCCGTCGTGGACCAAGAACTACGTAGTGATCACCGCGCCGGTGACCACCAAGACGATCATCGACGGCTCGGCGACCGACAGCTGCCCGAAAGAGGCCGCGGGGATCCTGGAGGGCGTGCCCTACGAGTCGCGGCGCTGCCCGCTGAAAGAGGGTGTGCACTATCTGACCGGCGACGGGCCGTTCGGGATCGTGGCCTATGGCTACGGCTCGGCGGGCTCGTATGCCTTCGCCGGTGGCGCCGACGTGAAGCCGATCTACAACCCGCCGCCCATCAAGTGAGGCGGCCGGCGCGCCAGGCTCGGCAGGCTGCGCGGGATCAGCCGGGGCTCCGACACTCGGATGGTGAACGCGAGGCCCAGCACCAGCATGAAGGTGTCGAATTGGTGCTGGCGGCCAGCGAACGAGTGACGGTCGCGCATCGCCGCGCCGGTGAAGTCTGCCACGATGCCCAGCGCAGTGCGTGAGCTGGTGGGCAGATCGACCCCCAGCCACACGCTGCCCACCGGGCCCAGCTGCGTGAACGAGTCTCGGGCCGGATCGAGGGTGTAGAGCACCCCGGGCCCCACCGCGCCGCCGAGCCGAAGCACCTTCGCGGGCAGCCGGTGGTCGATGAACGCCGCGGCGTAGTAGAGGCCCTGCGGCGTGTCGTTCCACTCGCCGTCGTAGTGATTGGCGGGCGCGTGCGCGATACGACCGAGCCCACCCAGCGTGACGTCGCGCCCCAGCCGAGCGGCGATGGCCAGCTGCAGGGTGATCGCCGTGCCCTCGGGCTCGAACTTCCCCTTCTCGGACTCGTCGGCCACGGCGAAGTAACGGGTGTTGGCCCGCAAGTAGGCCAGGCCCACGTCGAGCCGGATGAACCAGCTGTCGTTCGACAGCACGACGTCGGGATCCTCTTCTTCGAGCGGAGGTTCCGCCTGGGCGCCGCGCGCCAGGCTGGGCCAGGCCATGGCCGCGACCACCCCGAGGACGCCGAGCGTGCGCACGAGCCGCGAGGCTAGCACGGCCCGAGTGCGCTAGGCTCGGCGCCGTGACCACGAGGCGCCCTCTTTGGCTCGCAGCCGGCCTGCTCTTGGCCCCCACCGCCTTCGCCGACCTGGCGCCACCGCCGGGCTACGTCGAGCCCTGCACCGTCGAGAAGCAGCAGAAGTCGAACGAGACGTGCATCACCTGTAGCACCTATCACGCCGAGCCCGACGCCTGCGTGAAGCAGCACGCCGGTCGCGGCTTCTCGCACCGCTGTCGCTCGCGAGGCGCCAGCGTCTGGACCGAGGTGTGGTGCAAGCCCTCGTCGGGCGTGGACGTGGCCTCTACCCTCCCCGGCCCCGACGCCAGCGGGGTGGACGCGGCCTCACCGCCGATGCCCAGCGCCAGCGCGTCGTCCACGGCCCCCGCGCCGCCCCCACCCGCCTCGCAGACGTCGAGCGGCACGTCGTCGCCGGCGCCGGTCGGCAGCGCCGCGGGCGTGGAGCAGCCACCCACGCCCGAGAAGGGCGGAAGCTGCGGGGCGTGCAGCGTGGGGGCGAACGGGCAGAACCGCGCCGGATGGGGTCTGGGGCTGCTGCTTGCCGCTGCGCTCGGGCGACGGCGAGCTCAACGGCCCCAGAGCCGCTGACCCAGACCCGACGCCCGCTGCACGCGGGCTCCGATCGCGTGCTCGAGCACGGTTCGCGATCCAAAGATCTTCACCGTGCGCTTCGCTCGGGTGATGCCGGTGTAGATCAGCTCGCGGGTCACGATCGGCGACACCTGCTCGGGCAGCACCAGGGCCACTTCTTCGAGCTCGGAGCCCTGGGCCTTGTGCACGCTCATCGCGAACACCGTGTCGTGCGGCGGAAGCTGCCCGGGCGGGAACCGCCGGGCCGGGGCGGCGCCGGCGCCGGGGAAGAAGGCCACCAGCGGCCGGCCGTCGGCGCTCTCGGCCGAGGCTGCCAGGTCTGGGGCGATCACCCCGACGTCGCCGTTGAAGAGCTCCAGTGCGTAGTCGTTGCTCGTGATCAAGATCGGGCGCCCGTCGTACCAGTCGCCCTGGCCTTGGAGCAGACCGTGCCGCGTGAGGTGCTGGGCAACGAAGGCGTTGAGCGCGTTGACCCCGAGCGGCCCGCGCCGGTGAGCGCACAGAAACCGGAACGAGGAAAGGATCGTGAGCTTCTCTTCCACGGGGGCGCTGCCCAGCCGCGCGAAGCGGTCTTGCACCAGCGCTCCGAACACCGCCTCGAGCGGGGCGCCGGGCTCGACGGCGCAGAGCTCGACGTCGGGGCCCCGCGCGTGCAGCACCTCGAGCGCCTCGTCAGCCCGCCCCGCCTTCACCGCGGTGGCCAGCTGGCCGATGGCGCCGCCGCCCTCGAAGCGGTGCACGTGCGACAGGTGCACCATGCAGTCGTGCAATCCGGGTCGCGGGAGGGTCGGCGACACGGGCAGCACATCCCCCGTCAGGCGCGTGACGACCTCCGCCATCTCGCGCGAGTAGCCGTCGTCGGGGCTCTCTCCGTAGATGTCGCCGAGGATGGCGCCGGCCTCGACCGAGGCCAGCTGGTCCTTGTCGCCCAGAAGCACCAGGCGCGCGCGGGGGTGGACGGCATCGACCAGCTTCGCCATCAGCGCCAGATCGACCATCGACGCCTCGTCGACCACCACCACGTCGGCGGGCAGGGGGTGCTCGCGGCGGTGCTTGAACTGCGTGGGCTGGTTCTTCTGGAAGCCGAGCGCCCGGTGCAGGGTCGAGGCCTCCGAGGGAATGTGCGGCCGCATCGCCTGGGGGATGTCAGCCAGATTCTGCTGGATCGCTTCGCCCAGCCGCTGCGCCGCCTTGCCCGTGGGCGCCAAGAGCAGAATGCGGTGCGGCGGCCGTCCGTGCGCCAGCTCTTGCTGCTGCAGCAAGAACAGGATCTTCGCGACGGTGTAGGTCTTGCCGGTGCCGGGCCCCCCCGAGATCACCGAGAGGCCCCGCAAGAGGGCGAGAAGACTGGCGCGTCGCTGACCCGCCATGCCGGGCTTCGAGACCGGGAAGAGCGCATCCAGCCCCTGGCGGAGAAGCGCGCCGTCGAGCTCGGCATGCACGACCCGGCTCTGCAAGGTGAGCGCGTCGGCCAGTGCGCGCTCGTATTCGAAGTAGCGGGCAAGGTAGAGCCGGGCGCCAGAGAGCACCAGGGGCCGCGGCGCGCCTGCGGATCGCGTGTCGGCCGCGACCAGCTTGCTCGCCGAGAGCGCCGCGAGCCACGGCCCGAGCTCGGGCAGCACGATGCCTTCGAGCGGTCGGTCCTCTGCATCCGTGAACACGCGCCCGCGAAGCTCTGCGAGGTCGGCGCACACGTGGCCGCGCTGAACGGCCCAGCTGGCGAAGGCCACGCCCAGCGCGACCTCGGGTGACGTTTCCCGGGCGAGCTCGAGCAGCGCCTCCCCGAGCTCGTAGTCCAGGTGCGACAGAACGCCGGCCTCGCGAAGCACGGCCGTGGCCGAGACGCCGCTCATCCGCGCCCCCCGGCTCCGTCGAGCACCGCGCCCAGGGCCCGCATGCGGGCGAGCGGGGGTTTCTCGAAGAAGACGCCGTTTCCGACCGGTGCGCTCGGGTGCATCCCTTTCACGAACAGATAGAGCACGCCGCCGAAGTGCTGGTCGTACGCGTAGCCCTTCTGCCAGTGGGCGAGGTAGCGATCGAGAGCCAGCGCGTACAGGTGATATTGCAGGAAATAGTGCGACTTTTCCAGCACTCGGCGCATCGCGGAGGGCCCGTAGTCGTCCCGGTGATCACCCAGGTGGTTGGTCTTGTAGTCCACGACGTACCAGAGCCCGCCATGCTCGAAGACGAGATCGATGTAGCCCTTGAGGAACCCGCGAAGCTCGCGGAAGCCCAGGCGCTCGACGCGGTCGGCGTAGGCCGGGGGCAGTGCGCCGCTGGGGCGATCGCTGGGGTGCGCGCGAAACACCTCGGCCAGGCGACACCGCGTGAGGCCCAGGTCCGCTTCGCCCACGGGCATGCGGAACTCGAGCTCGGCGAACTTGTTCCGCGCCCCGATGTCCACCAGCCGCGGCCCGCCGGCGAACAGCGGCGTCTCGAGCGTCTCGCGAATGGCTCGCACCATCTGCGCGCGGCGCACCCCCAGCTCGTCGACGGAGAAGCCTGGTGTGAAGCCGAAGCCATCGAGCTTCGCCTGGGAAACCGCTGCGACCTCGTGCTCGGTGGCGGACGCGAAGTCGAGCTGCTCGAACACGTCGTGGAACAGATCGCCGGTTCTGCGACCCCGCGGGAAGCCGTCGAGCGTGATGCGCACGCGCTCGGCAGGCGCCGCGGGCGCGGGCGTGAGCTCGGCCGCTGCGGCGGCGCTGACCTCTTGGTCGCGGTCCCGACCCTCTTCTTCGTCGAGCTGCCAGCCCAGCTCGCGCTGGATGAGGTTCGAGAAGCTGCTGGTCCGCTGCCAGGCGTGGATCCGGTTCGGGATGGGCCGCGGCTGGAGCGGCTCACCCGCCTGGACCGCCGGCTGCATGGGGGCCTCGTCGTCGCCGAGCGGCACGCTTCTGAGGGCCAGCGCGGGCTGGCCGCGGGCCACCAGCTGCTGCAGGTCGCGTTCCAGGTCCGCGTCGGACGCCTGATTCAGGCGCGCTGCGCTCGGGAGCGCGGGCGGCGTGAGCGCACCGGGTGGGTGAAGCAGGAGTGCCGCCGCCGACTCACCGATTTGGTTGAACCCACCCCACACGATGGTCGTGCGGTGCTGGGCGCGCGTGAGCGCCACATAGGCCACGCGCATCTCCTCTGCGAAGCTCTCCCAGCGCGACCACTCCCAGTTGTCGGCGCGCGCCGGCGGATCCACGTCGACATCGAGGGTTGCCCGGCCGGCACGATCGTGAAACCGGAACGGGCCGCCGTTCTTCTTCCCCCCGCCGGCATCCCACAGGAACGGGCAATACACGACGGGAAACTCGAGGCCTTTGGCCTTGTGAGCCGTCAAGATCTTCACTGCGGCTTCGTCGCTCTCGAGGCGGATCTCGGCGCGCTCGGCGACTGCGACCTTGCCCGCGCGCTGATCTGCCAGCCAGGCCAGGAGCGCCGCGGGGCCCAGGTGCTGCTCGGTCGCCGCCCGATGCAGAAGCTCGGAGAGATGCAGCGCGTTCGTGAGGCGACGCTCACCGCCCGCCAGCGCCAGCAGGTTGGCGGCCGCGCCGGTGTCCGTCAGAAGCGCGCGGAACATGCGGACGAACCCCCGCTCGACCCACAGATCGTGCCAGGTGCGAAAACGGGTCAGCCAGCTCTGCCACCACTCGGGATCGGACTCGCGCGCCGCGATCTGGTCCCCGGTGACGCCCAAGAGCGAGGTGGCGAGGGCGCGCCGCAGGTCGGAGCGGCTCATCGGATCGAGCACGGCGCCCAGCACGGCCTGCGCGTCGGCGGCTTCCTCGGACTGGAACACGCTGGTGTCGCTGATGACCACCGACACGATGCCACGCGCTCGGAGCGCCTCTTGCACCAGGAAGCACTGCGCGTTGGTGCGCGTGAGGACCGCGACGTCGCCGGCCCCGACGGGCTCTGCCCCGCCCGCTCGGGCAATCGTCGACGGGCCCTGCAGCAGGCGCACGATGTCCGCCGCCACGATGCGCGCGGCAGCGCGCCGCGCGAGGGACTTGTTGAGGGGCTTGCCATCGTGGGTGCGCCGCACGAACAGGAGCTCGACCGATGCCGATTCCGAGGCGTGGGCGGCGTGGAATGCGTCCGTCGCCGCCGGCTTGGGCGCCACGTCCGAATACCCGATGGCGGGGATCACGAAGGTTCCGGGCAGCCGGAACAGCTGGTTGACCACGGCGACGTGGCCCGGGTCCGAGCGGTAGCTCGTGCCCATGCTGAAGCGTCGCGCGTTTTCGGCAGCGGCCAGGTAGGCGAACACGTCCGCGCCGCGAAACGCGTAGATGGCTTGCTTGGGATCCCCGATCAAGAAGAGCGGGTGTGAGCCGCCGCCGAACACGCGCTCGAAGATCTCGAACTGCACGGGATCGGTGTCCTGGAACTCGTCGATCAAGACGGCCCTGAAGCGCTGGCGCAGCGCCTCTTTTAGCCTTGGGCCGTCTTCGCCCGCCAGGGCGTCGGCAACCCGGAGCAAGAGGTCCTCGAACCCGAGAACGCCCCGCTGGGTCTTCCGCCGCTCCAGCTCCTTCGGGAGCTCGCGCAGCACCTCGTGCTGGAGCGCGATCACGCGCAGCCACGAGAGCCGGACGAGGCGCTCGAACGCCGCGAAGAACGGGTGGGCCGCGCCGGGATCCCCGGCGAACCTCTGATACAGGCGGGCGGCCACCTCCGCGGGGAACAGCTTCTCGGCGCCCGGCGGGAAGTAGAGCTCGTTCGGTTCGTCGCAGGCGACAGAACCCCGCAGCTCTTCGAGCAAGCAGTGGAGGGCGTCGCCCTTGCCGAAGTCCGACGCCTAGGAGTTCTCAGCAAAGTACGCGAACCCATCGAACCGAGCGAGCTATCTCGGCACCTCGGCCATCGCCCCAGCTAGCGCTTCCGCCTTGGCTG
>JAKLKA010000157.1 GCA_023150915.1 Polyangiaceae bacterium | reverse complement strand
TTGCAACAACCTTTACGCCCGCCAGGTCGCCATCTTCTGCCTCCACCGAAGCCGCCCGCGCGACTGGACCTCCTGAAGCCTGCAGCCTGAAGTCTGTAGCCTCGGCTTTCGCCCGAAAGGGCGAAAGCCGAGTCTGAAGACAGTCACCGGTATCGCGGTCCCTGCGCGAGAGTGCACCACGCCGAGCTCGACATGGCTCGCAATCCCGACCCCACGGCCGAGCAAATCCCGTTCAACCAGGCCGAGTTCGTCGCGGATCGCACCACCCGGTTCGACTTCAAATGCGATCTCGTGTCCGGCGGAACCAGTAGGACCGAGTGTGCCACCGACGGTAAGCGCTTCACCATCTCGTATGACGATGCCGGGCCCATCGGGGAAGTCACGCTGCGCGTCTTTGACCGGTTCGGAGAGCTCAGGCTGGAGGCGTCAGACTGGTCCTCGAGCACCAACAACATCTTCGATGACTGTCCCGGGGATGCGGCGAGTTTCTTCGTGCCCTTCGTCATCGACCCTCCGGGCCTGCCTCCCGACGCCGGCCCCGACGGGGCCGCGGACGCTTCCGGCGCGGACGGCGCCGACGCAAACGACGACGCCCCGCCGGACGGAGCCATCGATGCAGAGAGCGATTAGCGCCGCTCTCCTCGCCGGCGTCGTGCTCGCTGGGTGCGAGACCGATGAACCCCCTTCCGATCACGAGACCTGCGTCGACCTCTGCGAGGATTTTCGATGGCTTGGCTGCAAGTTCGAGTCTGACCAGTTCTGGAACCCCGTCCAAACCGTGGTCGGCGCGTCTCTGAACGGCGAGTGCTCGGACCGCTGCCGGGTGTACGCTGCGACCTACGGCACGGTCGGCTCCGCTTGCGAGGCGCGCATGGTCGAGCTCATGAGGTGCACGGCCGCACACGGGCTCGGGTGCTTCGATGACGACGGCTACTCGCTGCCCGTGGTGGCGGGGTGCGACGACGCCGCGCGCCGAGTGGGTATCCGGAGCACGGACCCCGTTCTTCCGCGCCGCCGCGTGAGTCGCCAGAGTGGGGCGCATGACGGAAACGGAATCGAAGTGGGTTGAGCGGATTCGGCAGTGGAAGGACAGCGGCAAGGGGGCGGAGGAGTTCGCCTCGGGGCGTCCGTTCAAGGCGTCGACGCTGAAGTGGTGGGCGACGGAGCTGCGGCGCCGAGCCGACGGTCGTTCGCGGACGAGCAAACCGCGGGTCGGCACGTCGCCGATCCGCATGGCGCGAGTCGTTCCGCGTCCGGCCGCGCGGGGGCGCGGAAAGGGGCAGGTGCCCGGCGACGGGCTGGTCATCGAGGTGTCGGGCGCCCGGATCTCGCTGGGGCGGGGATTCGATGCCGGGCTCTTGGCCGAGGTCGTCCGTGCTCTCGGGGGCGAGCGATGATCCCTCGTGGCGTCCAGGTGTTCGTGGCGCTCGATCCCGTGGACATGCGGTGGTCGTTCGATCGGCTGGCCGGAGCGGCGCTCGAGCGCATCGGGTACGAGGCGCGGTGCGGCGCGCTGTTCATCTACTTCGGCAAGCGGCGCGACGCGGTGAAAGTCCTGTTCTTCGACGGCTCCGGGATGTGCCTGTTCTACAAGCGCTTGGACCGTGGAGTTTTCCGCCTCCCCGAGGCGCGCTCGGCGGAGGCGCGGCACGTTGAAGTCGACGAGTCGCTACTCGACGCGCTGCTCGACGGTGTGGATCTGGCGGAGGCACCGAAGCGCGCGCCGCGTTCGCGTATTCGCGTTCACTGAATTCGCGCGCCGCGCGTTCATTCGCACTCGACAGATCGCGATCGCTTCGGGTAAGAGCTGTTCTCGCGTGAGAGCTGTTCAAGCAGGGCCGCACTCGACACGCGAGCAAGAGCTCGAGGCGCTGGTCAGCCACATGCGTGACGAGCTCGCGGTCGCCAGTGAGCGGCTCACGGACGTCATCGCCGAGCGCGACAGCCTGCGGCGCGCGTACCGACAGCTCATGGAGCAGTTCGAGCTGCTGCGGCGGCGGATCTTCGTGGCCAAGGCTGAGCGCGTCGACTCGACCCAGCTCGAGATCGAGTTCGCGAAGGCCAAGCAGAAGCTCGACGAGCTCGCTGCGAAGCTGGGGCGCGAAGCGGACGCGGAGGCGGGGACTGCGGTCGGCTCGCGCCCGGCGGGCAAGCCTCCGGTCAAGCCAAGACCCAAGCCCAGAGGCCGCAGAAACCTAGCTGATGCAGACGATCTCCCGGAGCGTCGCGTCGAGATCCGTGAGCCCGAAACCGAGGCCACCGGAGGCACCTTCATCGGCTGGGAGCTGAGCTACAAGTATGGCTACCAACGCCCGGGGCCCGTGCGGGTCGTGCTCGCACGGGCCAAGTACAAGGTCGCGGTCGCGCAGACTGCGGCGCCCTCGCCTGCGCCCGAGGGAGCAGGTGTCATCGAGCAGGACGGGGCGCGCTTCACCATCATCACGGCACCGCTTCCGCCGCTGCTCGTGCGGCGAGGACTGCTCGCTCCAAGCATGCTCGCTCGCATCATCGTCCAGAAGTTTCGCTTCGGCATGCCGTACTTCCGGCAGGAAGAGCAGCTCGCAGCGGACGGCATGGCGCTCGATCGCGCCACGATGGCGCGCTCGGTCGAAGAGGTCGGCGCCTGTCTCGGCGCGATCGTGCTCGCGTGCGCGGAGGACGCTCGCAAGAACGCATTCTGTCTGTCCACTGATGCCACCGGAGTCGCGATCCGCCCGGAGCCACTCGCGGACGGGCGGCGGCAGCCTTGCAAGAAGGGCCACTTCTTCGTCGTCCTGGCCGACAAGAAGCACATCTTCTTCGAGTACCAACCCAAGCACACGAGCGCAGCGGTCTGCGACATGTTCCGCGGCTTCTCCGGCTACATTCAGGCGGACGCTCACGCCGTCTACGATGCCCTGTTCCGCGGAGACGCCGTCGAGGCCCCGAGCGCTGCGCCCACCGAGGTGGCTTGCTGGAGCCACGCGCGCAGGCGCTTCTGGGAGGCCGCCGTCTCCGGCTTCGCCGTCGGCCGCGAGGGCCTGCTCCGAATCAGAAAGCTCTACGAGCTCGACCAGAGCTGGAGTGAGCTGCCGCCCGCTGCGCGTCACCAGAAGCGCAAGGCCATCCTCGAGCCGCTCGTCAGCGATTTCTTCGACTGGGCCCGCGCGCAGAACGAGCCGGCGAGCCAGGATCGCGGCCTCGTCAACAAGGCCCTCGGCTACGCCTTGCGCCAAGAGCTCGCGCTGCGTCGCTTCCTCGACGACGGCAGGCTGCGTATGGACAACAACCACAGCGAGGGCGCGCTCAGGATCGTGGCCACCGGCAGAAAGGCATGGCTTTTCTTCGGTTCCGACGACCATGCCCAGGCTGCCGCCAACCTCTACTCCTTGATCGCCAGCTGCAAGCTCCACGGCATCGATCCCGACCGCTACCTCGCCGAGATCATCCGCGTCATGCCGTACTGGCCCCGTGACCGTTACCTCGAGCTTGCTCCCGCCTACTGGGCAGAAACGCGGCAGCGACTCGTGGCCAAGGAGCTCGACGCCGAGCTCGGTCACGTCACCGTGCCGTCCGCGCCGCCGGACGCGCCCGAGCAGGCGCCCGCGGGCTGAAATCGCACCCTGCGTCACGCGGCGACTATCGCTTCACCCGCCCCGTCGCTCAAGAACGGGGTCCGTGCTCCGGATACCCGAGTGGCGAGGGAATGCGGACTCTGCCTGCTGCTCCCCTCGGGGGCCGGCGACCAGTGCAACAGCGACCGCCCCAACCGGTGGTACTGCCCGGAGGGGCCGCTCTCGTACGAGCCACATCAGAGCTGCTACGACGCGTGCCAGCCCGCGGCTGGCGGCGAGTACTGCTGCCCGCGAGAACCCGGGAAGTGCAACCCAGCCGCGGCGCCGCCGTGCACCGGTTGCCCGGGTGGCTGAAGCCTCGCGCGAGCAGGGAGCTCTTGGCTGCGCGCCGCACGATGCATTGACGCGGCGCTGACGGGGTGATTTTCTCCGCTCCACGCGCAGGAAGGCGAAGAGGACCATGAACGACGCGAGAACGAACCCAGCAGGCAGGCAGGGCAAGGCTCGTGCCCAGCGCCCGAATCGCCTGAGCACCTTGGATCGAAATCGGTCTTTCTCCGCGCCGCGCTGTGCGCGTCCCTGTTCGGTGTTTGTGGTTGGTCGAACAACCAAGTCGGTGTGAAGCCCGAACACATCTCTTCGTGGACGTCTGGAAGCGTTTCGTCCCCCGTCGAGGTCAAGCGCGACAACCCTTGGTTCGAGGGTTGGTACGAGGCCCCACCGGGCCGATGGATGTCAGCGGGCGGGGTGTACTCGCACCAGTACTCCAACTCTGCCTTTGCCGGCGGCTTCTTGCGGACTTTCGAGTTCTGGGATCAAGGTCTGACCGCAGTGGACGACTGGCAGACGCCCATACGCGGCATCACCGGCTACCAGAGCTCGAGCCAAGGCTGGCTCAACTGGGCGGTCCGGGCGGGCAACTTCGTGCCGGGTGGCGTCTACGCGACCACGCTCGCCAACGGCACCGGTCCGTCGCCATCGACCTGGTTCAAGCTGGCTGACGACGTGATCGTGTTGCCGGTCATCGTCGTGTCGCGCATCTCGAGCGCCCCCGCGTGGGGCCCAGAATCCGCTCAGGACTACCGCACACGCGCGCTTGCGTTGTTCGATTTCATCCCGTTCCAGGGTTCCCGGACCTCCAACTGGCCAGCAGACTGGAACCCGCCGAGCTCCCACCCCTGGAACAAGACCGCGGCGGCAGATCCTGTCGGGACGTTCGACCCGCCCGACGACATCTGGGAGCAGTGTGGCATCCAGTTCCAGGTGATCCGGGCCTTCAAGTTTCCCCAACCTGCGCCACCGACCCTGCCGTGCCAGGTCGCGTCGCCCCAGCTCAAGAGCTACGGGGAGATCGGCTTGGAAGACATCCGGCCAGCCGTCGGTGAATCGGAGTATTCCCTGATCTTCGACCAACTCCATCCCCTCGTCGTGAGCTTCGGGTACGCCAATTGCTCGAACTGGTACGGGCAGTACATCCCCGGGCAGAACCTCGTCGAGATAGACCTGGCCGACGCTGCTCCGCCACGCGTCTTGATCGCGCATGAGCTCGGCCACATCATCTTCGGTGCTGGGCATGACGGCGACCCGAACAACCTGATGGTCGGCACTCTGACAGGTCAGGCTCTCCGCCCGGTGCAGTGCGAGCAGGCGCGAGACTGGGCGCGTGGCCTCTCGGCAGGGTTCAGGGATTTCAATGAGAAGATAGGTCGCATCCGACCCGAGAACCCTTACACCCCACTGTACGCTTCGTTCGAGGATCCGAGCATCATCTCCTGGGACAACACCTGCTGCGATGTCGGTGGCAGCAAGAGCTGGACGAACGCGGGGCTGTGCATTTCTTCGGGCGGAGACATCCTCCCCGACTGGAAGTGCACTGAGTGCTGCCAGATCTCGTCGAGCCCCCCGGATGCCGCATTCCGCCCGCTCGGCGACTGCCCCGCGCCACAAGTTTTGTCGGCGGACAAGTGCGACACCGTCTGCTGCCAGGTCGAGGGCCGCGGCGGGCCCGCCTACGTGAAGAAGTCCCGGCTGGCGTGCGATACCACGCCCGGAGCCGAGGTGGCCCCGAGCTACCTCTGCGGCGGGGTGCGTTGACGACACGACACCTGGTCGCCGTGCTCGGTGCGGTCGTGGCCCTCCAGGGCTGCGGGCTGACGGCCCGCGATCCCGACGGCACGGGCGGCACGGGCGGCGCGGCAGTGTTCGAATGCGTGGGCGCGCACTGGAAACGGCTCGCGCGGCGGAAGCAACCGCGCATGGGACACCGGGCGGCGGCGTGGCGCGACAACACGGTGGTGGTCTGGGGGGGAGTTGACGCTCCCGAAGGAGGGGCGAAGACCACCAGCACCGGATGGCGGATAGGGCTCGACGGCACGATGTCGGCGCTCCCGCTCTCGGGAGCGCCATCGGGGCGGAGCCCGGCTGCGTTCGGCATCCTCGGGGACCACGTCCTGGTATGGGGCGGCTACTCCGTGGAGCAAGCCAAGTACCTCGACGACGGGGCGAGGCTGGACCTGCTGTCCGACCAATGGTCCCCGCTGCCAAGCACACAGGGCCTGCTGGCGCCACGGCACAGCGCCGCCCACGGCGTGGTGGGTACCCGCTGGCTGGTGTGGGGCGGGATCTCCGAAGGCGAGTTCCAGAAAGACGGCGCAGTCTGGGACCCCGAGCAGGACGCGTGGAGCCCGGTGGTCGATGCGCCGATCGTCCCGATGTGGCCAACCCTCGTGGAGGGCGATCCGCAGTTCGGTCCCGTGGTCTTGGCCACAGAACCGAGCAGCGGGCCAAGCTACGCCTACGGGTTCGATCCGCAGGCCTGGGCCTGGTGGGAGCTGCCCGATGCGGGGGGGCCGGGTTTCCGCGTCTCGGCTGCGGCCACCTTCTGCGCGGCCACTCGGGAGGTCATAATCTGGGGCGGGAGCAAGTCGAAAGAAGGGTGGACGAACAGCGGCGAGCGCTACTCGCGCGCCCAGGGGTGGCGAAGCCTGAGCACCGTGGGCGCGCCAACACCGCGGGCCAGGCACTACGCGGCGGTGGTCGGGACGAAGCTCGTGATCTTGGGCGCGACCAGCCCCGAAGACAGCGGCGAGCTCGCGAGCGGGGGCGTCTACGACCTGCTGGCCGATTCTTGGAGCCCGCTTCCGGCCGACGACTGCGCGCCGCCACCTCGCTTCTCCGCCACCCTCACCGCGTTCGGCGACGGGAAGTCGGTGCTGCTGTGGGGTGGCCACGGCCCCGCCTGGTGGGAAGAAGAGTACCCCGAGCAGGGGTGGGTCCTGACCCTCTGACGGGCACTCCCCGCGGCCTCGGCAACAAGCGCTGACTGCCGCGGCGCTCGGGTCCACGTGCGCGCCCGCTCGCGACTCACTCTGCCGACTTGCAGCGCACGCGCTGGCGCGTCGGCGCCATGCACATCTTGTTCGGGGCGCAGGGGTGGGTGACGATCATCCAGCAGCTGCCATCGGCTTCCCAGCGCTCGATCTTCGCGTCGTCGCGGCCGTCGCCCAGCTCTTGTGCCGAGAGCGCCCGGGGGTAGAGCGCGATCTCGAGCCGCGCCGTGCGCTCGGCATCGGCAGGCAGCTTCACGCTGGCGAACGCCGCGCGCGAGCAGTTCATCAGGGCGTTGTCCGAAGCGCCCGTGATCTCGAGCTTGCCGGCGGGCAGCTGGGTGCTCACCACCAGGGTCGCAGTCGCCTGGGGATCGCGCCGGAGCCATTCGGCGTAGCAGGCGTGGAGCGCGGGCAGCGCGCCGAGCCACGCGCTGGTGATCGGCGGCGCGAGCGCGGCGCCGCCGTCGTGATACTCGACCACGCGCAAGAGCGGGCCCTCGGCATCGCCCGCGCGGGTCCAGCCGCTGTCGCTCTTCACCAGCTTCGGCCTCTCGGGCTCGGGCGGGGGCGCAACGTAACGGGTCTTGGCGGCGGCGGGAGCGCAGGCCATCCAGGCGTCGGCCCGGGCGAAGGCCTTTTCGAGCCACGCCCGCGGGAGAGTGTCGAGCGGCTCTTCGAGCTTCAGGCTGGCCATGCTCTTGGCACCCAGGCCGGGGAACGAGCTCAGCACCCGGGCGTGACCGCGCAGCGCCGCGACGCGCAGGAAGGTGAAGGCGCGCACGTAGTCCTTCTCGTCGGCGGGCTCGGGCGCGTGGTCGGTGAACGCGAAGCCGAACACGACGGTGCCGAAGCGGAACTGGCCTTCGAGCTGGCCGTGCTGGGCGGCCTCTTCCAGATCGCGCACGCCTTGCTCGAAGACCTCGATCTTCGGGTGCTCTTCGTGCTTCAGGTGCTCGAGAAAGGCCTTCGCCCGCGCGAACGCGGCCTCGCCCCGGGCGACGTCGATGGCCGCGCACTTGGGAGCGGCCGGCGACGGCTCGGCCCCAGGTGGGCGCGCAGGAGGCGGCGCGGCGGGGGTGCACGCGGCGGCCAGCAGCAAGGCACTGGCACGCGGCAACGCGCGGAGAATGCGGGAAGACGAGGTCGGGGTCATGGCGCTGCAGATCGCGATCCGGGCCGGAGGCCCGGACCTGGAATTGCCCGTGGGTCTTGCCACGAGCAGACGACCGAAGGAAGCACCCGGAGGGTGACACGATCGGCAAGAGAGACCCGAGTGAGAGCGCCGGCCGGAACCGGCGCCCGCTGTCCTTCCCGTCAGAACGATCGCCATGCGCTCGAGCCGCCCGCGGAGCTTGAACATGTCTCAATTGTACAAGGCGTCCAGAGCCGGCTCGTACTTCGAGAGCACGTTGCGGCGCTTGAGCTTGAGCGTGGGCGTCAGCATGCCGTTGTCGGTGGTGAAGTCCTCGGCCGTGAGCACGAACTTCTCCGGGCGCTCGAAGCCCTTGAAGCTCTTGGCGTACTTCTTCAGCTCTTCCTCGATCACCTTCTTGACCTCGTCGCTCTTCTCGACGTCGCCCAGCGTCTTGCCGTTGTCCGCAGCCCACTTCTCGAGCGCGGCCTTGTCCGGCACCACCAGCGCCACGTTGTAGGGCTTGTTGGCGCCGTGGATCATCACGTTGGCGATGAAGGGCGAGAGCTTCAGCTCCTCTTCCAGCGGTGAGGGCACGACGTACTTGCCGTTCTCGAGCTTGTACTGCTCCTTGATGCGACCGGTGATGTAGAGATAGCCGTCGTCGTCGACGAAGCCCATGTCGCCGCTGCGGAAGGTGCGGTCGGCCATCAGCACCGCTTTGTTCTCGTCGTCGCGGTTGTGATAGCCCTGCATGATGTTGGGACCCTTGATCAAGATCTCGCCGTTCTTGGCGTCGCCGGTCACGGCCTTGTCGATCACGATGGTCACGCCGGGGATGGCCTTGCCCACGCTGCCGATCTTGCGGTTGCCCGGGAAGTTTGCGGTGGCGATGGGGCTGGTCTCGGTCAGGCCGTAGCCCTCGTAGACCTCGATGCCCAGCGCGTCGATGAACTCTGCCACCTCTTTCGAGAGCGCGGCGCTGCCGCTCACCGCGTATTTGAGGCGGCCGCCGAACTTCTGGCGGATCTTGGAGAAGATGATGCTGTCGGCGATGGAGATGCCCATGCCGGACCACACGCCCACGTCCTCACCGCGGCCCTTCTTGGTGCGGTTCTTGACCGCGTTCCTGAACAGGCTCTGGATGAAGCCGGGCTTCTCCGTCATCTGCTTGTTCACGCCGTCGTAGATGCGGTTGAAGATGCGCGGCACCGCGAACAGGATGGTGGGCTGCACCTCGGCCAGGTTCGCCACCAGGTTCTCGACCGCGTCGTTGATGCCCAGCGAGCAGCCCATGCTGAGCATGGCGTGGAGCTCGCAGGTCTGGCCGAACGAGTGCGCCCAGGGCAAGAACGACAGCGAGCGGTCGCTGGCCTCGAAGGGGAAGATGGCGTGGATGGCGTTGATGTTGCTGCACAGGTTGCCGTGGCTCAAGATCACGCCCTTGGGGTTGCCGGTGGTGCCCGAGGTGTAGATGAAGCCGGCGGTGTCGCCGTCCTTGGGGTGGACGGCTGGGGCCGGTTTGTCGGCGCCCTTCTTCAGCAGAGCCTTGTACGAGTGGTCGTCGCTCTCGGGCTCTTCGAAGCCGATCACGTGCTCGAGCGAAGCGACCTGGGCCTTCACGCCCTGGAGCTTCTTGTAGATGTCGGGAGTCGCGCCGATGGCGATCTTGGCGCCGCAGTCGTCCAAGATGAAGCGCCACTCGTCGGCCTTCTGCGCCTCGTACATCGGCACGAACGCCGCGCCGAGGCCGTAGGTCGCGTAGGCGGCGACCGCCCACTCGACGCGGTTGTTGGCGACGATGCCGACCTTGTCGCCGGCGCCGACGCCCAGCGAGGCCAGGCCGCCGCGGAAGTCGTCGACGAGCTTTTCGAACTCGCCGTAGGTCATCCACTTCCAGCTGCCGTCGACCTTCGTCCCGAACAGCTCGCGGTCCTTGTACTTCTTGCAGCTCTTCTCACACAGATCGACCAGGTTCTTGAATTGCTCGGCCATCGCTTTATCCCTGCTCCCTCGGGCGTGAGCTGCGCGCTCCGCCAAAAACGGCGCGGAACATAGGGAGGGGTAGGGGGCCGCGTCAATGACGGCGGCGGCGAGCGCAGCCGGGGCTCGGAAGTGACGGCGCGGGGCGTGCTTGGGGCCTCCGGGCGGCGCCGCGCGCTCCGGGGCTCAAGTCGGGCGGCGGCGGGTCGTTCACGGCTCGGAGTCCGCCGAACCCCCGAATGACCGAACCCCCATCGCCACCCGCGCGCCCCCGCCCACTGATCGTGGCGGCACTGGCCGGCGCGCTCTGGGCATGTGGCACCCCCGCCGACACCGGTCGAGCGGCGGGGCCCAGCGACGAGGTGGCGGTGGGCCCAGGCGGTGAGCGGATGCTGGCGCACGAGCTGGTGGTGCGCCGGGCCGCGTCGACCACCGCGACCGAGCTCGCCGCCGCCGTGGCGGCGCTGGGTGCGACCACCGATCCGAACCCCGGGCTGCTGGGTGAGATCGGCTTCGAGCGCGTCCACTTGCCGCCCGGCCTCGAGCTGGACGCGGCGCGGCAGGCGCTCCTGGACGCCGGAGTCGTGGAGAGCGCCGAGCCCGACTACGTGCTCGACGTCGAGAAGGACGCCAACGACCCGAGCTACGGCGCCCTGTGGGGGCTGCAGAAGATCGCCGCGCCGGCCGCCTGGGAACAGGGCGTGGGCTCGAGCTCCATCGTGGTGGCCGTGCTCGACACGGGGGTGGAACGCACCCACGCCGATCTGGTCGCCAACCTCTGGCAGAGCCCGGGCGAACAGCCCGGTAATGGCGTGGACGACGACGGCAACGGGCTGATCGACGACGTGGCGGGCTGGGACTTCGCCAACGGCGACGCCGACCCCAGCGATGACCACGGACATGGCACCCACGTCTCGGGGACGATCGGCGCCGTCGGCGACAACTCGCAGGCAGTGGTGGGCGTCAGCTGGAAGGTGACGCTCTTGCCCATCAAGGTATGCAAGCCCACGGGGTGTCAGACGACGCACCTGGCCGAAGGCCTGCTCTTGGCGGCGAAGCACGGCGCGCGCGTGGCCAACGCCAGCCTGGGCGGGTTTCACGCCCCGCTCTCGTACGAAACCGCAGCCATTGCCAGTCTCGAGAAGGCGGGGGGCCTGCTGGTGGCGGCCGCCGGAAACAACGCGACCAACATCGACGACAAGCCCTTCTACCCCGCGTCGTACCCGGCCCCGAACGTGGTGGCCGTCGCTGCCACCGACCAGAACGACGCCCTCGCGAGCTTCTCGAACTTCGGGGTGAAGAGCGTGCACCTGGCCGCGCCTGGCGTCGGCATCGTCAGCACCGTCCCAGGCGGTACCCAGAGCATGAGCGGCACCTCCATGGCCGCGCCCCACGCAGCGGGCGCCGCAGCGCTGTGGCTGGCGAAGAGCCCGGGCGCGACGCCCAGCGAGGTGAAGGCCGCGCTCTTGACCACCAGCGCGCCCGTGGCGGCGCTGAAGACCCGCACCCTGCACGGTCGACTGGAGCTCGAGCACCTGGTCACTGGCAACGCTTCGTGCCCCACGCCGGGCTGTCAGAAGCCCGTGACCTGTGCCGACTCGCCCTGCTCGCCCCACGCCACCTGCAGCGACGCGCCCGCAGGGGCCACCTGCACGTGCAAGCCGGGTTTCAGCGGCGACGGCAAGAGCTGCCAGGACGTGGACGAATGCGCCAGCGGCACCGCAGGCTGCGATGGCAACGCCGAGTGCAGCAACTCCGAGGGCAGCTTCAGCTGCACCTGCATCTACGGCTTCGGGGGCGACGGCCAGACCTGCACCGACGTCGACGAGTGCGCCGCCGGCGTCGACTCGTGCTTTCCGGGGAGCAGCTGCAAGAACGAAAACGGCGGCTACAGCTGCGACTGCGGCCCCGCCGGATGTGCCGGGGTGGGTGAGGCCTGCCAGCCCGGGCTCTCGGCGTGCGACGTCCACGCGACGTGTACCAGCGTGGGCGGCAGCTATTTCTGCAACTGCAACCCCGGCTGGGTGGGCGACGGCTTCTTCTGCTTCGACGTGGACGAGTGCACGCCCAGCCTGAACGACTGCGATCCGAACGCGCTCTGCGTGGACCACGATGGCGGCCACGAGTGCCAGTGCAAGCCGGGATGGCAAGGGGACGGCAAGACCTGCAGTGACGAGGACGAGTGCGCGCTGGGCAAGGATGCCTGCGACCCGCACGCTTCCTGCCAGAACCTGATCGGCAGCTACGCCTGCAGCTGCGACGCCGGGTGGCAGGGTGACGGCAAGAGCTGCGGCGACGTGGACGAATGCGCGATCGGGACGGGCACCTGCGGGCCGCTTTCGCATTGCGTGAACGTGCCGGGGACCTGGACGTGCGCGTGCAACGCCGGCTACGTCGGCGACGGCGTCACCTGCACCGACGTGGACGAGTGCGCGCTCGGAAGCGACGACTGTGATCCGAACGCGAGCTGTCAGAACACGGTGGGCGCCTTCACCTGCGCGTGCAACCCGGGCTGGCAGGGCAATGGGAAGAGCTGCACCGATCTGGACGAGTGCGCCACGGGCAAGTTCAGCTGCATCGCCAACGCCGACTGTCAGAACCTGCCGGGAAGCTACACCTGCAAGTGCAAACCCGGGTTCAGCGGGGACGGGAAGAACACCTGCGTCGACACCGACGAGTGCAAGCTGGGCACCTATGCCTGCGACGCGCACGCCATCTGCGTGAACACCGCGGGCGGCTACGACTGCCAGTGCGCCCCGGGCTATGCCGGCGACGGGAAGAGCTGCAGCGACGTGGACGAGTGCGCGCTCGGGACCGCCGCCTGCTCACCCCAAGCGATCTGCGGAAATACCCCGGGCTCGTACACCTGCACGTGCCTCTCGGGTTGGGAGGGCAACGGCAAGACCTGCGCCGACCTGGACGAGTGCGCGAAGGGCGCGGCAAATTGCGGCAAGAACTCCAAGTGCGAGAACACGCCGGGCGCCTACCACTGCGCCTGCCTGCCCGGCTTCGAGCTGGTCGGACAAGAGTGCGACGACGCCAACGAGTGCCTGACCGGCAAGCACACCTGCAACGTGCACGCGAAGTGCCTGAACACTTACGGCGGGTACATGTGCGCATGCCAAGCCGGCTACGTCGGGGACGGCTTCGACTGCAAGGAGCTGGACGAGTGCGCCGCCGGCCTGGACGACTGCGACGAAAACGCGCTGTGCACCAACGCCTCGCCCGGTTACACCTGCGCGTGCAAGCCGGGGTTTGCCGGCGACGGCAAGAGCTGCAGCGACGTCGACGAGTGCGCCAATGGAACCCACGGGTGCGCACCCGGCGCCAGCTGCCACAACACGATCGGCGCCCATCAGTGCGTCTGCAAGCCCGGCAGCCAAGGGGACGGAAAGACCTGCAGTGACATCGACGAGTGCGCGACCGGCAGCCACGACTGCGACCCGAATGCAGCCTGCGTCAACGCCGCACCCTGGTTCACGTGCAGCTGCAAGCCGGGGTTCACCGGAACCGGAAAGACCTGCTCCGACGTGGACGAGTGCGCCGGCGCCCACGGTTGCGCCGGAACGTGCATCAACACCCCCGGCTCGTACTACTGCGGGTGCCCGCCGGGGTACGCCGTGGACGGCAAGAGCTGCGTCGACGTGAACGAGTGCATCAGCGGCTCGCCACCCTGCGACCCCAATGCCGCGTGCACCAACCTGCCGGGGTCGTACCAGTGCAGCTGCAACCCCGGCTACTCGGGATCGGGCAAGACGTGCACGAAGGCCGGCAGCGCGTGCACGGCCACGAGCTGCAGCCCCGACGCGACCTGCACGGACGGTCCCAGCGGCTTCAGCTGCAAGTGCAAGCCGGGGTATGCCGGCGATGGCTTCACCTGTAGCGACGTCGACGAGTGCGCGACCGGCAGCGCTGGCTGCAGCCCGTTCGCCAGTTGCAAGAACCTGCCCGGCAGCCATGCCTGCACGTGCAAGGCCCCCTACACCGGCAACGGCACGAGCTGCGACTACGACGAGTGCGCGCTGGGCACTCACAACTGTCACCCGAACGCATTCTGCTCGAACACGCCGAGCTCGTTCGTGTGCACCTGCAAGCCGGGCTACCAAGGCAGCGGCACCAGCTGCGCCGACGTGGACGAGTGCAGCGCGGGAACCGACGACTGCGATCCGAACGCGATCTGCACGAACACCCCAGGGGCGTTCGCGTGCAACTGCAAGCCAGGATTCAGTGGCACCGGCAAGGTGTGCTTGCCGCCGCCGGCCAGCGTGGTCGCCATCGCGGCCGGCGGCGACCACAGCTGCGCGGTGCTCGACAACGGCGGCGTGCGCTGCTGGGGTCGCAACGACTCGGGGGAGCTCGGACTGGGACACACGCAGAACGTCGGAGACGACGAAGCGGCCAGCCTCGGGCCGCTGATCGCCCTGGACGCGCCGGCCGTGGCGGTGGCGGTCGGCGGAGCCCACAGCTGCGCGCTGTCGGCCTCCGGCCAGGTGCGCTGCTGGGGCCGCAACGCCCACGGCCAGCTGGGATACGGACATGCCCTGTCGATCGGCGATGACGAAACCCCTGCCACGCTCGGCCCGGTGGAGCTGGGCGCCCCGGCGATCGCGGTGGCGGCCGGCGGTGAGCACACCTGCGCGCTCACCAGCGCCGGAGCGGTGCGCTGCTGGGGGCTCGGCGTCGACGGCCAGCTGGGATACGGCAACCCGCACGACATCGGCAACGACGAGCTCCCCAAGACCGCCGGTGACGTGCCGCTGGGCGGCGTCGCCAGTCAGATCGTGGCCGGCCGCGATCACACCTGCGCGCTCTTGGGCAGCGGCAAGGTTCGCTGCTGGGGTCGCGGACTCTGGGGGCAGCTCGGGTACGGCAACACGCAGAACATCGGCGACGGTGAGCCGGCCTCTGCGGGCGGCGACGTGGCGCTCGGCGCGGCGGCCGTCGAGCTCGCGGCCGGCTGGTATCACACCTGCGCGCGGCTGAGCACCGGCAGCGTGCGCTGCTGGGGCTATGGCGCGGTGGGCCAGCTGGGCTTGGCAGAGACCCAAGGTGTCGGGGACGACGAGCTGCCAGCGTCGAAGCCGGTCATCGCGCTCGGCGCCAGCGCTGCCCAGATCTCGGCCGGGCTGTTCCACACCTGCGTGCGGACCACGGGTGGAAGCGTGCGCTGCTTCGGCTACGGCGAGTCCGGTCGGCTCGGTTACGCCAACGTTCTGACCCTCGGCGACGACGAGCACCCGCTGGTCGCCGGCGACGTCTCGGTCGGGGGCAGCGTGGCCCAAGTTGCCCTGGGCACCGCCCACAGTTGCGCGCTCACCACCACCGGCAAGGTGGTGTGCTGGGGCGACGCGAGCCAGGGCCAGCTGGGCGCGGGCAACACCCACGACATCGGTGACGATGAGACTCCGTCGGGGGTGGCCGCGCTGACCCTGGCAGCGCTCGACGAATGCGCGCTGAAGATCGACGGCTGCAGCCCGGACGCGACGTGCTTCGATCAGCCCGTGGGGTACACCTGCGCGTGCAACGTCGGCTTCAAAGGGGACGGCGTCACCTGCACGCCGCTCGGCACCCACGTCACGGACGTGGTGGCAGGCGGAAGTCACACGTGCGCCTTGCTCTCGACCGGGGCCGTACGCTGCTTCGGCCTCGGCAGCTCGGGGCAGCTCGGCTATGGCAACACGCAGAGCATCGGGGACGACGAGCATCCTCATGTCGCGGGGAACGTCCCGATCGGCGGCGCGGTGACCGGGCTCGTGGCGGGCCAAGCCTTCACCTGCGCCTTGCTGTCGAGCGGCGCGGTGCGCTGCTTCGGTGCTGCCGGCTCGGGACAGCTCGGCCGGGGCAACAAGCTG
Organism: Polyangiaceae bacterium; assembly: GCA_023150915.1. Taxonomy (GTDB): domain Bacteria; phylum Myxococcota_A; class Polyangia; order Polyangiales; family Polyangiaceae; genus JADJKB01. The sequence continues at coordinate 484 of JAKLKA010000157.1, read as the reverse complement.
AGCATTGGCGACGACGAAAAGCCCGACAGCGCCGGCGACCTGCCTCTGGGATTTTTGGCGGTGAAGCTGGCGGCCGGCGGCAGCCATGCCTGCGCTCTGTCGTCCGCCGGCTCGGTGCGCTGCTGGGGCTTCGGTGACAGCGGGCGCCTGGGCTACGCCGGCGTGGCCACCATCGGCGACAACGAGACGCCGCAGTCGATGCCCTGGGTCCAGATCGGCGCCCCGGCGAGCGACCTCGCGGCAGGGCTCGTACACACCTGCGCGCTCACGACTTCGGGAAGCGTGCGCTGCTGGGGCTCGGGCTTGTACGGGCAGCTGGGCTACGGCAACACCCAGACCGTGGGCGACGACGAGCACCCCGCTTCGGCCGGGGACGTGCCCCTGGGCGCGGCGGCAGTGCAGGTCGTCGCCGGCCACTTCCACACCTGCGCGCTCATGGCGGACGGCGGCGTGCGCTGCTGGGGCTACGGCTACTACGGCGCCT
>JAKLKA010000156.1 GCA_023150915.1 Polyangiaceae bacterium | reverse complement strand
GGGCCTTGCTCGGCCTTTACGGCATCTTCTGGGCGTTCAAGACGCGCCTGCCGGCCGGTTGGGTTCCCCCCGAGTACTCCGATGAGGACGACGACCTCGACGACGAGGACGACGACCTCGACGACGAGGATGAGGACGACGACGACGACGACGACGATGAGAAGCCGGCGCCCAAGAAACCGGCCGCCAAGTCGTCCAAACCTGACGACGACGACGACGACGACGACGACGACGACGACGACGACGACGACGACAACGACGACGACGACGAGAGGCCGGCGCCCAAGAAACCGGCCGCCAAGTCGTCCAAACCTGACGACGACGACGACGACGACGACGACGACGACGACGAGCCGCGCAAGAAGTGAGCGCGGCTCACTTCAGGGTCGGCAAGGGTAGTGCCTCGAGCTCGGTCCGAAGGGCCTGCCAGCGCCGCGGCGCAGCCAAGAGATCGTACTCCGTGGCGCACGGCTGGGTATCCCACCCGCTCATGGCTCGATCGGCACGCGCCAACGCATCTGCTCGGCTCTCTCCCCCCAGCCGCGCATAGACGTACAGGCGCGCGGCAACACCCAGCGCATTGAGAGGGCATGTCCGCGCCTTGGCGGGGGACTTCTTCACCGACTCGGCATCGCTCTCGGCCTGCCGCAGGCGCGCGGCGTACAGTGGGCGGAGCACGGCCAGGTCGCGGGCGTAGCGCTGACCGTCCCAGCGCTCGAGCCCCCGCACCTCGACCAAGAGCGCGCTGGCGGGCCCGCATGATGCCCTCGAGCACGGCGCGACGGTCAACGTCGCGAGCCGGAATTCGAGCTCGGGCACGCCGTCGCGGTCGCGGTCGTCCAGACACGTGGGGCACTCGGGAGAGAGAGACGCCGCCTTGAAGGCGTGCCCGGCGAGCTCCACCACCAGCGGCTTCGCCACCCCGCAATTGGCACCGCAGGGCGTCAGGTGAATCACCACCGCCGCCGAGCCATCGCCGCGCAGATCCCAGAGCAGCGAGCCGGCTCGCGTCTTCACCACGTCGACCATGCCGCTTTCGCTCGTCACCACTTGGTAGGGCCCGGCACCGACGGCATCCACCCGTGCAACGCGCGTGGCCGGCGCGGTCTCGGAGGAAGGGTCGTAGAGGACGACCGCGGCGTGGTGCCCGGGAATGGGCACCACTTCCCTCACCTGCCAGCCTGCCCGTTCGGCATCCAGCTTCGCGTGCTCGAGGTTCTCGCGGAAGCTGACCAAGAGCGGATCTGGCGATTGCGCGGGCGCGGCGCCGGTGGGGGCAGGCACCGCCGCGGGGCGGACCGCGGGGCCCGGCCCGCCCGCACAGCCCAGCGCCGCCAGGGCGACCAGCGCGAAGAGCGGCTTCACCCCAGCACGTCGGCGATGGTGTAGAGCTGCGGGGGCTTGCCCACCAGGAAGCGCGCCGCGCGCAGGGCGCCGTGGGCAAAGAGCTCACGACTCGATGCGCGGTGTGTCAGCTCGATGCGCTCGGCAGGCCCGAGCAAGTAGACGGTGTGCTCGCCCACCACGTCGCCGCCGCGAACGCCGAACACGCCGATCTCGTCGTGGGTGCGCGCGCCCACGTCGCCGTCGCGCCCGTGCAGCTCGTTCATCGGTCCGCGCCCGGCCTGCGCCGCCTGACTCAGGCGCTTGGCCGTGCCGCTGGGACTATCCGCCTTCTTGCGGTGGTGAAGCTCGACGATCTCGACGTCGTACTCTGCCCCCAACTGCTGCACCGCGCGGGTGACCAGCTCGGCAAGCACCTGCACCCCCAGGCTCATGTTCGGCGCCCAGAGCACCGGCACGCTCTCGGCGGCCCGCTCGAGCTGCGCCTGGGTCCGTTCGTCCAGGTTGGTGGTTCCGCTGACCAGCGCGACCTTCTGCCGGGCGCACAGGACGGGCAGCCCGGCCACGGCCCGGGCGGTGGAGAAGTCGATGACCACCTCGGCCCCCAAGAGCCCGGACGCCGCATCGGCGCCCACGGCCACGCCGAGCGTGCCCAGCCCGGCGAGCTCCCCGAGGTCGCGGCCCAGGTTCGGATCGTCCGCGGCGGCCACCGCGCCCACGATCGCGTCGCCTGCGGCGTGGGCGAGCCGCGCCACCGTGAGGCCCATGCGCCCGGTGGCGCCGAAGAGTGCGACCTTCACCGCTTCCGATACTCCTCGAGGGCGCGGGTCACCGCCGTTCGACAACCGGCACTGGCCTCGACCAGCGGCATGCGCACGCCGGGTTTCATGCGGCCCTCCAGCGAGAGCGCCAGCTTCACCGGCTGCGGGTTCGGCTCGACGAACAGGGCGCGGTGCACGGGCAAGAGCGCCAGGTGCTTCTTCTTGGCGTCTTCCCAGCGGCCGGCGAGCGCGTCGGCACATACCTCGGACACCTCGCGAGGTAGCAGGTTCGAGGTGACACTGATCACACCCTTGGCTCCGACCACCATCATCGGCAGGGTGAGGGGGTCGTCGCCCGAGAGCAGGGTCACCCGGCTCGATGCGCGACGGAGCAGCTCTTGGCACCACATCACGTTGCCGGTCGCGTCCTTGATGCCGACCACGTTCGGGCTCGAGTCGAGCACCGCGAGCGTGCTCTCGACCGTGAGCTCGATGCCGGTGCGCCCCGGAATGTTGTACAGAATGATGGGCGCGCCGCCCACCTCTTTGGCCACCGCGTTGATGTGCCGGATCAGGCCGTCTTGCGAAGGCTTGTTGTAGTACGGCATCACGATCATCACGCCGTCGGCGCCCGCTTCGAGGGCGGCCTTCGACGCGTCGATGGTCTTCTTGGTGTTGTTCGAGCCGGTGCCGGCAAAAATGGGCACCTTGCCCTTGGCCAGGGACGCGGTCCGCTTGACCAACTCGCGCTGCTCGCTGTCGGTCAAGGTCGGGGACTCACCCGTGGTGCCGCAGGGCACCAGGCCCGAGATGCCCCCGGCGAGCTGGGCTTCGACCAGGCGCTCGAAGGCTGCCCAGTCGATCTGGTCGAGGTCGTCGGTAAACGGGGTCACGACGGCGGTAAACGCGCCGCTCAGGGAAAGAGCTGCCATGGCGGGCACTATTCGCGCGGCGCGGGCCGGACGCAACCGTGGAAGGTGGGTCGACGCCGGGCCAGGGCTTGTGTATGTCGGCCGCGGCCGTGCGCCCGGAAGGGCGCCATGAGGTCGGAGGGTTCGATGAAGCTCTGGGCAGTCTGTGGTGTGGCACTGGCAATCGCGGCCGTGGCGTGCGGCTCGGACGACGAAGGCGGCAGCGGGGCCGGCACCGGCGGCAGCGGCGGAGCGGGCGGGTCGGCCACCGGGGGCAGCGGTGGCGGGGGCAACTGCCCGGCCGACCCCATGGCGGCGGTCGGCCAGAGCTGCAGCGTGACGGGCCAGACCTGCGGGCAGTGCGTGGACGCCTGCAAGGGCTGCGACATCGTGACGTGCCTCGGCGGGGTGTGGAAGACCACGGCCGTCCCGCCCGATCCGAGCGCGTGCAGCGACGGCGGCAAGAAAGACTGGTGCTCGACCGAGTCGCAGGCGCTCTGCAAGTCGAACCAGTTCTGCGGCTTCAAGGACGACTGCGGCCTGCTCAAGACCGGGTATTGCACCGACAAGCCCACGACCTGCGACACCAGCTGCACGACGGTCTGCGGCTGCAACGGCAAGACCTACTGCAACGAGTGCGAGGCCAACAAGGCCGGCCTCTCGATCGACCCGAGCGGAAAGGCGTGCGCCGACGCCGGCTCGAGCGACTCGGGCGCCGATGCCGGGGGCGACGCGGCGGGCGACGCGGCTGCGGACTGACTCAGCGCCGCTTCAGCGACGCCACGAAGTAGCCGTCGGTCCCGTGCGCGAGGGGCAGCAGGCGCAGTTGCGTTTGCTCGCCGCACAGCGCGCCCAGCTCTGGGGCGTCGAAGGTCGCAGGCTCGTAGCGGTCGGCCACGCGTTCGAGGACAGCCTCGGCTTCCTCGCGGAGCACGCTGCACACCGCGTAGACCACCCGCCCGCCGGGGCGCGCCAGGCGAGCGACGTTTTCCAGGATTCGAGCTTGAAGCTCGCCCATCCGAGCGGGGTCGTCCGGCGCCAGGCGGTGGCCGATCTCGGGCCGGCGGCGCAGGGTGCCGGTGCCGGTGCAGGGGGCGTCCACCAAGATGCGATCGAACTCGCCCGCGAGGCCCCCCACCCCCAGCGCCAGATCCACCGCGGCGGCGCGCGGTTCGGGCAGCCCCAGACGCCGGTGCTCTTTTGCCAGCTGGGCGAGCTTGGCCGGGTGCACGTCGCTGACCCAGAGCTCGCCCGTGCCCCCCAAGCGCTCGGAGAGCAACGTGCTCTTCTGGCCGCGGCCCGCACAGGCATCGAGCACGCGCTCGCCGGGGCGCACTCCGAGGGAAAGCGCAATCACCTGGGCGCCTTCTTCCTGCACCACCAGGCTGCCCCCGCCTTCGCGACGGCGGGGGTCGCCCTCGCCCCGCGTGAGCCGCGCCAGCGGCGACACCCGCCCACGTTCGGCGCGTTCGAGCCAGTCTGGGGTCTCGCTGCCCGAGCGGACGCGAACCGCGACCGGCGGATCGTCGCCGGCGGCGCCCAGCAGCGCGCGCATCTCGTCGGTGCCCACGTCGCGGGCGAGCCGTTCCCTGAGCCACTCGGGTGCGCTGTCGACGATGGCCTGCGCGCGATCGAGGGGCTTGCCTTCGGCGGCAAGCTTGCGCAAGACGGCGTTGGCAAACCCAGCGGGCTTGGCACCGCGGTCGGCGCGCACCAGGCTGACCGCCGCGTCCACGGCGGCGAACGCCGGCACCCGATCGAGCATCAGGATCTGATGAGCGGCAACCAGCAGGTGCGCGCGCACCGTGGGGTCGGTCTTGTCGAAGCCGCGGGGGATGAACCGCGACAGGCGCGCCGACAGCGCGCCCAGCGTGCGCAGCGTGCCGTAAGTGAGCTCGGTCGCCAGCGCCCGCTCTCGCGGGTCGAGCGCGGGGTGCCGCGAGAGCTCTGCCGCCAGCGCCGCGGCGGCGTAGGCGTGATCTTCTCGTACGCGCGAGATCACGCGCGCAGCGATGGCGCGGCCGCTGACGACGCTCATCCGACGATCTCGCGCACTTGCCCCACGATGACGTCCCAGCGTTTCTCGATGTCGTTCTTGAACGCCAGCACCATCAACCCGAACAAGATCGCCATGCCCACGATGTGCGCGATTTCACGCACCCGCAGCGGCAACGGCCGCCGCAGCACCCCCTCGATGGTGAAGAACATCAGGTGCCCACCATCCAGCACCGGGATGGGCAAGAGGTTCAAGAGCCCCAGGTTGATGCTGATCAGCGCCATGACCCAGATGAAGAAATCGGGGCCCTTGCGGCCCTCTTCACCGGCCACCTCGTAGATGGTGATGGGGCCGGACAGCGTCTTGAGGCTCACGCGACCCTGGATCACACGCACGATGCTCACGAAGGTGAACCGCGTGACGTCGACCGTCTCTTCGACTGCTTTGGAGAATGCGTACTGGAAAGGCGAAGGGTGCGCGACGAAATCTTCGGGAGCGAGCGGCAGCCAGTTCTTGACCTGAAGCACGTACCGCGCGAACGCCTGCCCGTGCTCGTCGACGATGTCCTCGCGGCGCATCTGGAACGTGCCGCTCTTCTCTCGACCGTCCTTGGCCGAGAGGTAGTCGATGCGATGCGGGCGATCGGGCGCCGCCACCAGCCGCTCACGGAAGGTCGACCACGCGGGAAGGGGCTCACCGTCGAGCTTCAAGATCTTGTCGCCCGGGCGCAGGCCCGCCTTGGCGAGATAGGTCTCGTCGGGGACGACGGCCGCGTACAGGTCGGCCAGCTCGATGCCGGTCAGGGTGATGAGGTCGGTGCCGGCCGGGTCGGGCGTGAGGGCGACCACCCCGGCCTCGTAGACCGCCATGTCGGCCAGGCCGCCGAGCGCGCTGCCCAGCGAGGTGGGGCGCAGATAGGTCACGGGCACGGTTTCTCCGCGGTTTTCTGCGAGCGCGACCTCCAAATCGCGGAAGCGCCGCACGGGCTGGCCCGCCACGTGGGTGACCACGTCGAAGGTGCGGAGCCCGGCGCGGAAGGCCGGTGATTCGTTGCTGGGCACCCCGATCACGGCGGCCGGAGCGCTGGGCTGGATGCCGATGGTCCCCACGCGCTCGATCACGTCGAGCTCGCGGCGCTCGATGGTCTCTTCGGCCGTGACCTCGATCTCGATGTGCTTGTTGTCGCGAAACACCTTGAACCGCAAAGGCAGCCCGGGGCTCTTGGCGATGATTCGCTTGAGCTCGTCGAACGTGCCGACGTCTTGGCCGTTCACGCTCATGATGCGATCGCCCGGCACCAGCTTGCCTGCCGCCGGGTGCCCCGGCAGCACCACGCCCACCGTCGGCGGCAGGAAGGGCCCGTCGGTGACGAACACCGAGAAATAGAGCAAGACCGGAAACACCAGGTTCATCAGCGGCCCGGCCAACACCACCAGGATGCGCTTGTAGACCGGCAGCGACTCGAAGGTGCGCTGGCGGTCCTCGGGCAACACGATGTCGCTCTTCGAGGCCTCCAGCATCTTCACGTAGCCGCCGAGCGGGATCAGGCTGATGCAGTATTCCGTCTCGCGCCCCCGAAGCTTCAAGATCTTCGGGCCGAAGCCCAGGCTGAAGGTGAGCACCTTCACCCCGAACGCCTTGGCGAAGGCGAAATGGCCCAGCTCGTGGACGAAGATCAGCGAGCTGATGAGGATGACGAAGTAAAGGAGGTCCACTCGGCGATCACGGCTCTAGCCGATGGCCCGCGGCGACGCCAAGAGGAAGGCCGCGGGGGACGAAAATGCTCTACAACTTCCCCATGACCGACAAGCCCGGAAAGGCCGTGAGCGCCTCCCGCGTGGAGCTGTGCCAGTTGATGCTGCCCGAGCACGCCAATGCCTACGGCAACGTGCACGGCGGCCTGATCATGAAGATGGTGGACGAGACCGGGGGCATCGCAGCCATGCGCCACGCGCAGCGGCCGTGCGTCACGGTGTCGATCGACGAGATGTCGTTCGTGTCACCGGTCCACGTGGGCGAGCTTCTGTGCTGCAAGGCCAGCGTCAACTACTCGGGCCGGACCTCGGTCGAGGTGGGGGTGCACGTGCATGCCGAGAACCCCATCACCGGTGAGATCACTCACACCAACTCGGCCTACCTGGTGTACGTGGCGATCGACGACGCCGGCAAGCCGTGCGCCGTTCCGCCACTGCTTCTCGAGACCGACGAGGACCGCCGCCGGTGGGAGGGCGCGCGGCAGCGCCAGGCCGCTCGCCTGGCACAGCGAAAGCAGCGACGTTGATCACGCGCCCGAACCCGAGCGCGCCGCGCACACCCGCGTTCACCGCATCGACGCCGGCATCACGCAGCGCACCGCCGCAGTGGTGGCCGGGTCGTCCGCGGGGTGCTGCGAGCCGGCGCCCGGCTGCAAGCAGGTGAGCCCGAAGCCCCAGAGCGGCGCGGCCTCAGCCACGCTGCGCACCGCGCACGGCAACTTCCCCCGGCTCACGTCCCAGTCGAACCCCGGGCTCGGGCAGCTCTCACCGACGGAAAGCCGGGCCGCCCCCGGCTGGCCGGGGTCGCTCGCGAGGGGCCGGGCGCTGCAGTCCACCAGGTGCTGCCAGGGGATGACCCGGCGTTCCCCGCTCGGATACATCCCGAGCTTGCACTTGGCGACGTTGGGCGTCTCGCACGGCTCTTCGGTCACCCATTCCGCCAGACGCGTGAGCTCGAAATGGAGGGGTTCCCCCGCCGACCTCGTCACCATCACGGCGGCGAGGCCCAGGCCCAGCTCGGCCCGCGCGCGCTCTGCACGGGTCGGCAAGCGGCCCGCGAATCGCATGTAGCACCACCCCTGGGCCGTGTTGGCGTCGATCACGGTGGCCAGCCGACTGGGCACGGGCTCGGGGGGCCGGGTTTCGCCGGGGGCAGGGTGATGCAGCGGTGTGACCACGGGGCACCGCACTGTCTCGTGCTCGCCCGCCGAGCAGCCGAGCGGATGCGCCGAGATCCAGAACGGCTGAAACGTGGCGCCCATCGCCGGCAGGTCCCGCGGGCACAGCTTCGAGAACGGAATGCCGAGCTTCTCGGTGGTGCGCGGCTCACACTCGGCGACGAGATCGGCGGACGCCTCGCCGGAGACGGCGACCGGCTCGGCCTCGCGGCTGCGGCACCCAGCGGTCGTGAGCGCCAGGAGCACCAGAGCGGGCCCGGCCCCGCGCATCATTCCTCTGCCGGGCCAGCTGCCGGCGCTGCCGCCGCCGCCGCTGCCGCCCTGAGCGCCTTGCGAGCCCGGAGTCGCCCCATCACCAGGTGATACAGCGCCACCAAGAGGATGCCGGTGGTGAACACGCCCACCAGGAAGGTGCCCGTACCCGGATAGGCATGGGTCGAGAAGTTGCCGATCTGCTTGTGCCCCCACAAAGCGGGCATGAAGGGCTGCACCTTGATCGGCGCGTCGGGGGACAGGTCATGCCCATAGGCGTGCATCTTGTGGACGAAGCGAAACAGCGAAAACCCGCCGAAATAGATGACGAGCACGGCGAGATCGACCAGCGCGCGTACGTTGCCCAGAGCAGAGACTCGGACCAACAAGAGCGCCAGCGCGCCGAAGCCGAACGGTAGCCAGTCGAGCTCGGTGAACATCGCCCGCTCCAGCTTCTGCATCCCGATGTAGTGGTTCAGGATGTTGATCTCCTTGATGTCGGCGCCGTCGTGTCCGCCCACCAGGGTGTGCGCATAGACGTGCAGCGACAGACCCTTGGGGTACTGCGGCGCCGTCATCTCGATGTGCCAGAGCGGCTGCATCAGTCCGAAGACCAGCGGCACGAGCAAGAGCAGAAGAATCGGCCGCGACCCCAGGTACAGGGGCTCATCCATGAACGCGTAGAAGGCCTCCAGCGAGCGCTTGATCCGGTCCCTCATGCGCGCATCTTCTCACGAGGCCGCGCAGCCGTCAGCGGGCCCAAGCGCGGCGCGCAATTACTGCGTGACGCCTCCGCAACAGCGGGTGTGAGAGCGAGCGCCGCCGCGCCTCAGCGCACTTCGACGCCCAGCGCGGCGACCGCAGCCAGCCGCACCTCGGTGTGCTCGCTCTCGAGCGCCTGCGCCAGGGCCTCGCGCGCGCCCGATGTCTTCATGCGCCGGAGCACTCGGACCAGCTCGACGCCCAGATCGGGCGGCGCCTGGGCCAGAAGCGCGCCAATCTGCCCTTCGTAGCCCGCGCTGCTGCGTGCGAGATAGGCGCGCAAGATGTCCTTCAGCTCACCCTCGGGGACGGCCGTCAGGTTCTCGAGCACCACCCCGGCATGGGCGTCCCCCAAGAAGTCGAGCAACATGCCGATGGCGGCCACGCCGACCGCTTGGTCCACGCCGGTGGTGGCCGCGCTCTGCAAGAGCGCGCCCAGCGCGCGGGTCGAGACCACGGCGCTGGCGAACGAGCGGCGCACCGCGTCGTTGTCGGGCTGGCTCGCGTCGTCGACCGCGCTGCACAAGGCCAAGAGCAGCCGCATCGCCGCGTCGGGCGCGCGGGTCGCCAGGCGACGCAGGCCGGTGCGGATTGGCTCGGTCACCGCCTCGGTCGCGCCCTGGGGCAGCGCACGCCGATACGCCTTGACCACCGATTCGGCGAAGCGGTCGTCGATGATGGACTCGGCCTCGACCCGCCGCGACAGCGGTCGGCTGGTGGGCGACGGCGCGTCGATGCCCGGCGCCGAAGGCGTGCCGTCTTTCGACAGGGGCAGCGGCTCGGGCTCGACCAGATCGTCGAGGTCCATCTCGATCTCCTCGCCGATCTCCAGCTCCACATCGTCGGTGACGATGGGGGACGACGGCCTCGAAGGCTCGGCGTCCGCGCCGGCGATGGTCGGCTCTTCGTAGGGCGAGGGCGGCGGCTTCGAGCCCGTGTCGAGGCGCTCGACCAGGCCGCGATCGCCCAGCTCGCGCTGAACGCTGCGGAGCACGGCGAGCATGCTCTGTGCGTCCGAGAACCGGCGGCGCGGATCGAAGGCCAAGGCGCGGTCCACCAACCGAACCAGCGAGAGAGGTGCCCTGGCCACGCGCGCCAGCGACGGTGCAGATCGGGTGGCCGCGCGGATCAGCATGTCGCTGCCGGTGCCCGAGCCGTGGACCAGCCGCCCGCTGATCAGCAGAAACAAGAGCGCCCCCACCGCCCACAGGTCGGTGCGCGCGTCCACCTCGGACCAGCGCCCCAGCGCCTGCTCGGGCGCCATGAACGACGGCGTGCCCATGATGATGCCCGTCCGGGTCTGGCCGCCGTCTTTCGCCATGTCGAGCATGCGCGCGATGCCGAAGTCGAGGACCTTCACCTCCCCCGCGTCGGAAAGGAAGATGTTCTCGGGCTTGAGATCGCGGTGCACCACCCCCACGGCGTGGGCGACCGCCAGCACCTCGAGCACGCCCTCGCCCACGTGCAGCGCATCACGGATGGTGAGCCGGCCCCGGTGCAACTCGAGCAGCTGGTCGACGGACTGCCCACGCAAGAGCTCCATCACGATGTACGGCTCGCCGTCGTGACTGGTCCCGTCGCCACGGATCGCCACCACGCCCGGGTGCTCGATCTGGTTGGCGATGTAGGCCTCGCGCTGGAAGCGCGCACGCACCGCGGGGTTCTTGGCCAGGTGGTGGTGGATCAACTTGATGGCCGCGCGCTGTCCGCCGCCGTCGACGGCGGCGTACACCGCCGCCATGCCCCCCACGCCCAGCAGGCGGCGAAGCTGCCAGGTTCCGTCGATCACGGCACCGATCCGGCGCTCGCAGCGCGCAATGAGCTCGTCGTCGGAAGTCATCCTCGGGGAGCGGCGCCATACTACAAGAGTTGGCGCAATGTCCGTGGTGCCGATCGAGCGCCGGCGCCAGCGGCGGGGAGCTAAGCCCTCGGAATGCGGGCTTTGTCCGGCCCGGGGCCGCTGGCGACCATTCGCTCTGGCGTGTCCGGGCACGAGGCATTAGCTTCCAGCGACTTTTCGCGGCCACCCGGCGCCACTTTCGGCGTCGGAGCGGCTCGGCAAAGCGAGTCTCGATGCTCACCTGGGTAGCCAAAAAGCTCTTCGGAACCTCCAACGAACGCGCGGTCAAGCGCATGCGGCCGGTCGTGGCCGCCATCACCGACCTCGAGAAGGCGATCTCGAAGCTGTCGGACGACGAGCTCAGGGGCAAGACGGCCGAGTTCAAGGAGAAGCTCGACAACGGCGCCACGCTGGACGACATCTTGATCGACGCCTTCGCCGTCTGCCGCGAGGGCGGCAAGCGCGCGCTCAAGATGCGCCACTACGACGTGCAGCTGATGGGCGGCATGGTGCTGCACCAGGGCAAGATCGCCGAGATGCGCACCGGCGAGGGCAAGACCCTGGTCGCCACCCTGGCCGTGTATCTGAACGCCCTGGGCGGCAAGGGCGTGCATCTGATCACCGTCAACGACTACCTGGCCAAGCGCGACGCCGAGTGGATGGGGCGGCTCTACAACTTCTTGGGCCTGAGCATCGGCGTGGTGATCCCGCAGCAGAGCGACGCGGACAAGAAGCGCGCCTACAAGTGCGACATCACGTATGGGCAGAACAACGAGTTCGGCTTCGACTACCTGCGCGACAACCTGAAGTTCTCGGCACTGGACTACGCCCAGCGCCCCCTCAACTTCGCCATCGTCGACGAGGTGGACTCGATTCTGATCGACGAGGCGCGCACGCCGCTGATCATCAGCGGGCCGGCCGACGCCGCCAGCGAGAAGTACCGCACGCTGAACGAGGTCGTCGCCAAGCTGAGCAAAGACGAGCACTACAACGTGGACGAGAAGGCGTTCAGCGCCACGCTCACCGACGACGGCGTCGAATACGTGCAGAAGCTGATCGGCATCGGCAACCTGTACGACCCGGCCAACATGCAGGCGCTGCACATCCTGTATCAGCTGCTGAAGGCCCACGCCTTGTACAAGCGCGACCAGCACTACATGGTCAGCCCCGACGGCAAGGTGCTGATCATCGACGAGTTCACCGGCCGCGTGCTGGCCGGCCGCCGGTGGAGCGACGGCTTGCACCAGGCGGTCGAAGCCAAAGAGAACGTGCGCATCCAGGAAGAGAGTCGCACCATCGCGACCATCACCTTCCAGAACCTGTTTCGCATGTACAAGAAGCTGGGCGGCATGACCGGCACCGCCGAGACCGAGGCCAGCGAGTTTCACTCGACCTACAAGCTGGACTGCGTCGCCATCCCGACCAACAAGGACATGATCCGGGTGGACGAGCACGACATCGTCTACAAGACCGAGCGCGAGAAGTTCACGGCCGTGATCAAGGAGATCATGGCCGAGCACGAGGCGGGGCGGCCGGTGCTGGTGGGCACCACCAGCGTCGAGAAGAGCGCGGCGATCAGCAAGATCTTGACCAAGAAGAGCGTCCCTCACCACGTGCTGAACGCCAAGCACCACGAGAACGAGGCGTTCGTGGTGGCGCAGGCCGGGCGCAAGAGCGCCATCACGGTCAGCACCAACATGGCAGGGCGCGGCACCGACATTCTCTTGGGTGGCAACCCCGAGATGCTGGCCAAGTGGGAGCTGAAGCAGTCGGGCAAAGACGTGGATCTGGACGCCGAAGAGTACGAACGGCTCCAGAAGAAGTACGACAAGCTGTGCAAGGAAGAGCACGACGAGGTGGTCGAGCTGGGCGGCCTGCACATCGTGGGCACCGAGCGCCACGAGTCACGCCGCATCGACAACCAGCTGCGCGGTCGCGCCGGCCGCCAGGGTGATCCCGGCTCGAGCCGCTTCTATCTGTCGCTGGAAGACGACTTGATGCGCATCTTCGCCGGCGATCGGGTGAAGAACCTGATGGACCGCATGGGGCTGCCCGACGACGAGCCCATCGAGCACCCCTGGGTCAGCCGCAGCATCGAGAACGCGCAGAAGAAGGTCGAAGAGCGCAACTTCGACATCCGCAAGAACCTGCTCGAGTACGACGACGTGATGAACGCGCAGCGCAAGACGGTGTACACCCTGCGCCAGCAGCTCTTGCTCGGCCGGTACGAGCCGGAAGAGCTGGACGAAGTGGGGAAGCCCACGGGCGGCATCCGCGCCATCGCGATGGACAAGGCGATCAAGAAGCAGATCCGGCCGCTGGTCGGCAAGCTGCTCACCTACTTCGTGGACCCGCCCGTCACGGCGTCGGCCGGCAACGACGACGACGCCGACGAAGGCGACGAGAAGGGCCCGCCGGCGCCCAAACGCAAGGACTTTGCTGCGGGTGGCAAGCTGGTCGAGCTCGAGGCGCTGCAGCGCGAGGTCTATCAGCTGTGGGGCGTGCGCATCGACGTCGAAGACCGCTCGAAGAAGTGGACGCCCGCCGAGATGTACGACGAGCTGGTCGAGCTCGTGTCCCAAGGGCTCTCGGAGCAGCGCGAGCGCATGCTCGATCTGATCGATCGCGTGATCGCCGCGATCATCGAGGAGAGCTGCCCCGAAAACAAGCCGCCCGAAGACTGGGATTGGGCGAGCCTGCGGGACGGGATGAAGGAGCACTTCAAGCTCAAGCTGGGCGGCGAGCTGGAAGACCACGGCGACCCGGACCTCTTGGTGCGTGACCTGTACAAGCAGGCAGAAGCGCAATACTTCAGCCGCGAAGAGGAGCTGGGCGTGGACAACGCGATGCGCGTGTTCCGCTACATCTACCTCGAGGCCATCGACCAGGCCTGGGTCGACCACCTGACCAACATGGAGCACCTGCGCGACGGCATCGGCCTGCGCGGCTACGGTCAGAAGGATCCGAAGAACGAGTACAAGAAAGAGGGCTACAACCTGTTCTTGAACATGATGGCCAAGGTCAGCGGCACCGTGCTGCAGCGCTTCTTCGAAGCGCAGATCCAGCGCCGCGAGGACATCGAAGCCATCGAGGCCGAGGCGGCCGCCGAGCATCAAGACCTGCTCGAGCACGCGGTGGCGCGCCACGTGAACGCTTCACCCGAGGCGCTGGCCGATGCGCTGGGCGACGCAGCTCGTCCCGCGTCCGTGCCCCCGCCCCGCCCAGCCCCGGCGCCGAGCACGCCGAAGATCAGCCGCAACGACCTGTGCCCCTGCGGCAGCGGCCAGAAGTTCAAGAAGTGCCACGGCGCCGCGCTGGAAGAAGAAGACGACGACGAGCAGGCCCGGGCGTAGCGGCGGGAGCCCGATCGCGTGACTGCCCGCTGACCCGAGGTGCCAAGACTCTGACACGGGCAAGCCCGGGCCGACCGCAGGGTCGCGGGCTTGTCGCTGGTCCGAAGGTTGCAACGGCTGCGGGCATGAACCGAAACGACGAGCTCGAGCGCCCGAGCGAGTGGCTGCGGCACATGGCTGAGGACCCGAGCGCCTTCAGCAAGCTCTTGGCGAGCAGCGAGAACCTCGCGGTGGCGGCCTTCCGCCTGGCGCGCGCGCGCTGCCGGGTGCAGTCGGTGGCCAGCTCGACGCCGACCGCGGCCGAGCTGCGTCGGGCCGCCGCCGACCTCGCGCGCCATGCCACCGTCGTGGGCCCACCGCTGCCGAGCGACCTCTTGCGCGATTGCGAGCAGGCAGGGCTCTTGGTGCTGGCGCCGATCAAGGCGGCATGACGAACGGCCGCTATTACCAGACCCGGCTGGGCAAGCACCCCCCCGACTACGAAGACGCGTACTGGCACGTGGTCAAAGACCCAGATGGCCGCGAGCGCAATCGACTGGAAGAGCGCGACCTGCACCTGAGCGACCTGCGCGAAGAGCTGGAGTTCGTGCGCGCGCTGAGCCCTGGCCGCGTGGTCGACGTGGGGTGCGGGCTGGGCTTCTTCTTGTCGGGGCTGAGCCCTGCCTGGGAGCGCCACGGGGTCGAGCTCTCGGCATTCGCCGCCGAGCACGCCAGCCAGGTGGCCCAGGTTCACGTCGGCACGCTCGACAGCGCCGGGTACCCCGATCAGCACTTCGATCTGGTGATCGCCCATCACGTGATCGAGCACGTCGCCGACCCCAGCGCGCTCGTGCTCGAGATGCGGCGCGTGCTGCGGCCATCCGGGACGCTGCTCCTCGGCACGCCAGACTTCGATGGCGGCTGCGCGCGCCGATTCGGCGACAACTATCGGCTCTTGCACGACGACAGCCATGTGACCCTGTTCAGCGCCGACGGGATGTTCCGCTTCCTCAGGGACCACGGTTTCGTGGTGCAGCGGGTCTCGTTCCCGTTCTTCGAGACCCGGCACTTCAC
This sequence comes from Polyangiaceae bacterium, assembly GCA_023150915.1. Taxonomy (GTDB): domain Bacteria; phylum Myxococcota_A; class Polyangia; order Polyangiales; family Polyangiaceae; genus JADJKB01. Next base: position 1,174 of record JAKLKA010000156.1, on the reverse strand, counting down.
GCCCGAGAACCTTCATCGCCTGTTCGACACGGCCCAGATGTCGCCGCCGTTCCACGGCAACTTCATGACCTTCTATTGCCGGCGGCCGCAGCTCGGCGCGCTGGTGGCGGCCCTAGCTTCGCTCGGCGGGGTGTCGGCTGCCGACGTCGAACGCGGAGAGACGGAGGGGCGAGCCGCCCTCGACTTCTTGCGGGGGCTCAGCGGCCCTCTGCACGTCGTGGCCCGCGACGAACCGCTCGCGCACTGCGTGGCGGCCCGCTTCGCGGCGGCAGGGTTCCAGGCCCGCGCGGCACCTTCCAGTGCCAGCGCGCCCGCGTTGCTGCTCGACCCGTGCGAGGCAGGCAGGGACCGCGCCCTGGCCATCATCGACGAGACCGAGACCGCGGGTGGGACGGCGCTGCACTTCCCTCGCCGCTGGGGCGTTTCGCGCGCCGCCGCGCAGCTGTCGCTGGTCGAAGCGTTGATCGCCGAGCTCTGATCTGAGCCAAAGGCGGTCACGCAGCCGTTGGCGTGGACGCCTGCTGCACCGGGCCGGCGATCGGCACCCGCAGCGTGAAGGTGGTTCCGACACCCAACGTGGTGGAGAGCTCGATCCGGCCCGCGTGGCGCTCGGCCACCGAGTGCGCCAGGCTGAGCCCCTGGCCCGTGCCGCGCCCCACGGTCTTGGTGGTGAAGAAGGGATCGAAGATCCGCTCTCGAATGTCGTCGGCGATCCCGGTGCCGTCGTCACCGACGCTGATGCAGGCATCGGGACCGTCCCGCCAGCTTCGGACGGTGATGGTCCCGGGGCGCTCCGCGCGCTCGGGGTCGGCCGCACGGGCGTCACCGTGCGCCCAGTCGCGATCGCTGGGATCCACATGCGTCCAACGCGAGTCAAGTCTGCGAGACTCATCAGCGACTCGACGCGTGCTTGAAACAAAGTCGAAGGTCGGTAACTTCGTGGGTCTTGCGACGCACGATCCTCGGTCTCGGTGGTCTCTCGTTCGTGTCATTGGTTGCCTGCGCGCAGGCCGAAGGCTCCGGCGGCGCGGGCGGTGCGGGTGCTGGTGCGTATTCGGGAGTCGGCGGGGCCGGGGCTTACACGGGCAGCGGCGGAGCCACGAGCGGCGGCAGCGGTGGAGCCGGCGGGCAGAGCGCGGGCGGAACGGGCGGACAGAGCTCTGGGGGCGCGGCA
>JAKLKA010000155.1 GCA_023150915.1 Polyangiaceae bacterium | reverse complement strand
AATTGTGCATAGCGCCACCCGTCGCACCCCGCGCCCCGCCGCGCCGGGCTTGTCCAACGCAGCGCTTCACCACCGGACCGTCACGCCCGCTCGCGGCCTGCCTCGCTCACGCGAGCGTCGGCGGTGAAGCGCTCAGAGTTTTTCGTCATTTCCGACCTCCTGCAGGCAGAACGCGGGGCTGCCGCCACAAAGTCCCCCGGGGACCGAAAGTCGACCAGCCCTGTCGGCCACCGATCTTTCGGGGTCTCCTGAACCTGGCCGCCCGCCCGCGGCCAGCGCTGAGCAGTCTGCTGGCCTTAGTGACGCGCGATCAGCTCTTCGAGCAGCCTGCATTCTCCACCGACGTGGATCATTTCGTGGCAGTTGGCGCACACAACGGCCAGATCCTCGAGAGTCGTGCGCCGCGGCGCGTCCAAGCTCGCAAGCGGCTTCAAGTGGTGGACGTGTGCGAACCGCCGGCCAACCGCTCCGTAGACTTGTTCGAAGTCGAACCCGCAGCCGGGCACCTGACACGTGACTCGGCCGAACCTCTGCAGGGTGTCCTCGATCTTGGCGTCGCGCAGGCGTTGCTCCCTTCGCCGATGGCGTACCACCCTCAGGCGCAGCTCCCCCTCGTATGCGCTGAGCTCTGGATCAGCCGAGCCGGTGAGGACACTCGCTGCGAGATGTTTGGCCCATGCCTCCTCAAGCTTCGCGGCGAGGTCCGCCGGGACCTCGATGCCCGAGGCTTGGGGGCTCCAGTTGAAGTTCGTGGACAACCCCCGGAGTTTCTCGACGGAGAGTAGCGCATGCACCGAGGGGTCGATCACGCACTCGAACTCGGAGGCGATGAACAGCGCTTGGTCCCCTCTCGCAGCTCGTTCGGGATCCCAGTGCGGGCCGAGGCTAGGCTCGGAGTGCGACCATCCTGACGCGACAACGCCACGTGGCTCCCTGCCGAGGCGCACGAGAAACGCCCGGTCGCCTTCCCGAATGCGTTTCGTGTTGCCGCAGCTCCAGCTCTCCTTGATCACCTCGCCCTCTGCGGAGCGCCGCGCATCGACGGGGAGCGAATCCCACGCCCAGCGCTTCGGGTTCCAGGTGAGAAGGTAGGTGTTGGTCAATTGGGTACCTTTCTGCTGCGTCCTCTGCCCGAACGGCAGCCCGCTACTTCGGGTTGATCCTGATCGTGAGCCGGCCCTTGGCGTCGATCACGAGTTCCACATCGAACTTCCCCTGCGTGACTGCTGCTGCGACCACGCCAACGCCAGCACCGATGGCGGCACCCACCGCGGCCCCCGGGCCGGCCCCAACGCCAGCACTCGGGATTCCTCCGACTGCTGCTCCAATGCCGGCGCCCGCCGCAGCGGCTCCGATGACGTAGAGAACTCTGACATTCAGGTCGGTGGGTGCACGCATGCCGACGACGAAAAGGCCCGACGCACCATCCGAGAGCGCCATTCCGCGCTTCAGTGCGCAGATGTCGCGGAGCTGCTGCGGCACGTCGTCATATCGCTCGAAGGAGGTCTCGATGGTGATGCTCTCTCGCTTGTCCAGTGCCCCCTTCAGATCGGCGTAGAATCCCTCGGTATCCGCGAACTGGATCGTTCTGTCCACCACGCCTCCTTCGGCTCCCGCCCGGAATCCCGCAACTACGATACTCCAGCGCGCAGCGAAACCCACCGCCGCCCGCTGCGTCAGAATCTGACCGACCCTCGCGCCCCTCCATCGGCCCCGGTCTGTGTACACTCAGGCCTTACCGGGGATCCTGCCCCGGCCACGCCCGCCGTGACCCCGACGCCGTCCCCGAACTTCGGCGCGTAGGAAAAATGAACTGCCAAAAGTTACGAGACGGAGGGTACGTTGGCCGCTGGCGTGGGTCGAGACCCGTCCCCGAACCCGCGCCGCAGCGGTTGATCACCTTGCGTGCCCCTGGCGACTCGGGCTTTGCGCTCCGTGCTCGAGCCGCCCGCAGCGAAGGTACTCCTCGAACTCCTTGACCACGAAGCGCGGCAGCCCGCCGTGCTCCTCGGCGCGCTCGAGGAACGCCGGCCAGTGCTCCGCCACGGTCTGGTAGAGCACGGTGCTCTCCGGCCGGCGGCGGAGGCGAGTGCCCTCGGGCTGAGAGATGGCGTGTGCGGCGTGGCCCACGCCACGGCCACCTCAGCGAGCGGCGTGCCAGACGAAAGTTCCCACGAAACCGGGAAAGACCCCCGGCGAGGGGTGGCGAACCGCCGGCGAGCGGGGGCGCCACCCGCGGCGCCCGAGATCGCGGTCCCTGCGCGCATCCGCCGCACGCCGGCTGGCGTGGTACGCGCCATCGACCTCAATCACGACGCGCGCGGAGGGCACGGCGAAGTCCGCGATGTACCGGCCGACGACGTACTGACGACGAACGACCACGCCCAGCTTGCCGCCACGAAGCTCGCGCCACAGCGCTTCTTCGGTGGGCGTCTGCGCGAAGCGCATGGTGCGAGCCCGTTCTTCGATGACGTGCGAATGAGTGAGCTTCCGAGACATGGCGCCTCCCGCCCGGCACCGCGGCCGGGCTTTGCCCACTCACGGCGCCGGGTGGCCCTGGAGGATTGCTCCTCCAGGGCTCCCACGGATCCGGACGTGCAGATTTCCTGCATCCGGCTCGTCAGGCCACGGGTTCACTGCGCTTGCTCAGATCGCATGCGAGATGACCGGCCGAGGAAGCGGGTACGCTTCCAACAGCACGTTCATCGCCTGCATTCCGCCGCTGGTGTTGGACCGACGCGACAACCACTTGCACCACAGCACCCGGACCCAGTACCGGAACGAGTCCAGCGCCAAGTAGTTCCCGGTGACACCGTAGTACGCGTAGTGGCCGCTGACCTTCTTCACCAGCGCTCGATGCTGTCTGCGAATCGGCTCGTGCCGGTTCTGGCGCAACCAGAGCGAGATGCCCTTGAGCGCCCGGCTGAGGCGGGATGTCTCGGTTTTCCTCAGTACAACCCAGAAGCCCTTCCGTGACCGACACCAGAAGTGCGTGAAGCCGAGCAGGTTGAAGGTCCCCGGCCGCCGATGGTCGGGTCCACGAGGGACTCGACGCCGAGGCGGCCTGCGGAACGGAACCAGCCGGGTCTTCTCTGGGTGGAGGCGTAGGTTGTACTTGCCAAATCGCTTTGGCAGTACGTCCAAAACGCGACGAGCGTCCTCTTCCCGCTCGAAGACGATGACGAAGTCATCCGCGTATCGGATCAAAACCGCACGGCCTTTCAGCCGTGGCTTGACCTGACACTCGAACCATTCGTCGAGCACCTCGTGCAGGTAGACGTTCGCCAGGAGCGGCGAGATCACTCCACCTTGCGGCGTGCCGGAGTTCGGGCGGTAGACATGCCCGTCCTCCATCACGCCAGCATTCAGCCACTTGCCGATGAGTCGCAAAAGCACCCCATCGCGCACCCTCCGCTCGAGGATTTCTCGGAGCTTGGTGCGGTCCACGGAATCGAAAAAGCTCTCGATGTCCGCTTCGAGCACCCAGCCCCCAGCCATCGACATCAGGCTCTCACGCAGCATGTACAATGCGTCGTGTGCGCCGCGCCCCGGCCGAAACCCGAACGAGCAGTCCAAGAAGTCCTGCTCGTACACAGCTTCGAGCACCATCATCGCCGCCCGTTGAAGGACCTTGTCCTCGAAGGTGGGGATGCCGATCGGGCGAGTCTTCGACCCACCCGGTTTCGGGATGTGCACACGCCGCACGGGCGGCGCGCGATAGGCGTCGCCGGACTTCGCGCGGCCGAGCAGCGAGCGGAGGTTACCCTCCAAATTCGCCGCATATTCTTCCGCAGTCCGTCCATCGACGCCCGAGGCGCCATCCTTGCGAGTGCGCCGATGCGCTTCGCGTAGCCAATCGATGTCGATGAAATGCGCGAGCGTGTTCAGTCCCACGCCGCGCATCTCCCTCGCGCGTTTCGCTATCCGTTCGATTTTCGTTGAGACTGATTCCGGATTCGGTGTCCCGGTCATTCTTTCCTCCAAACGGTTCCGTGACCCGGCCGCTCCTTCCCTCCGCGGGGTCGTTCGGGCGACTGTCCCCGCTTCTTCGGTACTATGTGCGACTCCGACTCCCCACCGGCCGTCCCGCTTCGCTTCGGTTGTCCCTTGGCTCGACGGTACCGGTGGCGCTGACGCGCAGCGCCCCGGAGACGATGGGGTCTCTTGGGTTCCTGGGGGACCCTCGGACGCATGCCGCGCTCTTGGACTCCGGTCGAATCTCCGCGCCTAGCCCTGAGGACGAACTGTGGTGCGGGGAGTTGCTGTTGCCGGCGGCTCTCGCCTTCGTGCCGGTGCCTCAGTCCTCACCATCGTTCGCGGTCTCGCCGCCTCGCGGCGCATCGATGCTGCCGGCGATGTCTTGCACCACGCCGACTTCGACAACGTTCACTCTCTCGAAGCTCGATCACGCGGCCCGCGCCCTCGCTGTCTACGCTTCGCAGCCTTCCTTCCCGCTCTCGCGGTCGTAGGGCCACGCAAGACTCGCTTCCGGGTGGTGGCCAACCTTTGCCGTGCGGGACTCGAACCCGCAGGGTCCCAAATGAAGTTTCAGCTGTGTCTACATGGCATCCTCCTCATCCAAGCTTTCCCAACGCAAGCAGGAGGCGTGACAGCCGCCTCCTTCCTCGCGACGCGACTCGACGCATCGACTCCACGAGGAGCGCTCACGGAAGCACGGCGGCTGGCGCGCCTCGTGCGCCACCCGGGCAGAGCCCGGCCGCGGTGCCGGCAGGAGCCAGCAGCGCGGAAGCTAACGACGCCGTCATCGAAGCGAGCGGACTCGAGCGCGGAAGAGCGCGTGCCGTCAGCTCGCGATGTCGCCTCGAGCTCGGAGCGACGCGTCTCCCCCACGCGCGCGGCGCGCGCCACCGGCAGGGCGCCGGTGGTCTTGGCAAGAGCCCAACCGGCGCGCGCTGCCGCGTAAGGGGGAGACCGGCGCCGCGAAGCGGCGACGAGTGGGGGCAGCTACTTCACCACCGGGATCTCGACCTTGTTGATCAGCTTCGTGCCCATTCCCGCCGGGTACGCGTACGACACGTAGGCGGTGTAGATGTCCGCCGGGCCGTGTTGCTGCCCCAACCCGCGCGTCCTCGATCACGGTGCGGCACTGAGCCAGCGGTGCGCGGCGCGGTCTCCGGCCGCGCGACCTTCCCCAAAGCCGTGCTCGCGCACGGCGCCCCGCGGAGCACGCGACAACCGCGAGTTCCGTCACTCGCGCCGTCCGCTGCGCGCGGCAGGGGAAGGTGGCGCGGCGGGATCCGTCGCCAGGCGCGCACGGGCAGCAGGCGTGATAGAGTTGTCGGGTGACTGAACCGGCTACCGCCCGAGACCTCTGGCCACTCGTCGAGAAGCTGCCACACGACGAGCAGGTTCGTTTGGCGAGGCTTGCACTGCGTGCGGCAGCGTTGGGTCGATCCGCCGCCGCCGCATACCGCGTGCAGCCCCCGACGAACGACGAGTTTGGAACCGACGACGATCCGCTCGGGTGGGACGCGGAGGGTTGGGAGGCGTTCGGTGCGCCGGGGTGAGATCCGATGGTACACGTTCGCGAGCCCGGACAAGCGGCGTCCCGTTCTCCTCATGACCCGGGACGGCGCCATCGACGCGCTCTCGGAAGTAATCGTCGCTCCGGTCACACGCACTCTTCGCGGCATCGACACCGAGGTCGTGTTGACACCTGACGACGGAATGCCGGTCGCTTGCGCGGCCAACCTGGATCACGTGTCGCTCGCGCGAAAGGCTCGGCTCGGAGCCGTGATCGCCACGTTGCCCGAGACGCGCTGGACGGAGGTGGAAGCCGCCTTGTTGGTGGCCTGTGGTTTTCGAAGCGAGCCGCCACAACGCGGATGACACCGGCGGGGCAAGCCCGGCCGCGCAGACCTACTTCACCACCGGGATCTCGACCTTGTTGATCAGCTTGGTGCCCATTCCCGCCGGGTACGCGTACGACACGTAGGCGGTGTAGATGTCCGCCGGGCCGAAGGTGACGGAGCCGAGAGCCCCAGACCGTGGCGGTGAAGGGCGCCTTGCTCTTCATCGACTGCCGGCCGTTGGAGCGGGTGCCCGGCCAGCCAGAGCTTGGGGAACAGTGACGGTGCGCACGAAAGCGAAGCGCGAGGAGCACCTTCCCGAGTTCGGGCTCGGGCCCCCGGAGTGATGCTATCCTCGACGGGTGACATCCGCCGCGCCGCTCAGGTTCACTGAGGCCGAATATCTGGCCTTGGAGGCAGCCAGTGACACGAAGCACGAGTACCTGGCCGGTGAGATCATCGCCATGGCCGGCGCGCGACCGCCGCACAACCAGCTCGCGGCCAATGCCCTCGCGGCGCTGGTATCGGCGTCGCGTGGCAAGCCGTGCGCCGCGATGACCAGCGACCAGCGCGTGCACGTCCCTGGGACCCGCCTCTACGCCTACCCCGACGCGATCGTCGCCCGTGGCGAGCGCCGCTACAACGACGACAACCCGCCCAGCCTGCTGAATCCATCGTTGATCGTAGAGGTGACCAGCGACTCGACGGAGGAGCACGACCGGGGCACGAAGTTCCTTCACTATCAGGCCATGGAGTCGCTGCGGGAATACCTGGTCGTTTCTCACCGGGAACAGCGAATCGATCACCACCAACGCCTGGAGTCCGGCCAATGGCTGGTGACCACCGTCCGCTCCGGGAGCAAAGTCCCGCTCTTGGTCCTCGACTCGGAGCTCATGGTGTCCGACGTCTACGCGGGCGTCGATCTGCGCGAAGGCGAGCGCTGAGCGTCTGGAGCGCCGTTCGGTTCCGCCGCGGTGCCGGCAGGAGCCAACGGCTCGGAAGCTCACGACGCCGCCATCGAAGCGAAGCGACCAGTCTCGGAGCGACGCGTCCCCTCCGCCCGCGCGCGCGCGAGCATCGGCAGGGCGCGGGTGGTCTTGGCACGGCGCCTCCGCTCGCGCGTGCCGGGCTTGGAGGGGACCGCGGCGCGCAGCGCCGCGAGGGGAGGCAGCTACTTCACTACCGGGATCTCGACCTTGTTGATCAACTTGGTGCCCATGCCGGCCGGGTAAGCGTAGGAGACGTAGGCCGTGTAGATGTCGGCGGGGCCGAAGGTGACGGAGCCCCAGCCCCAGACGGTGGTGGTGAAGGGGGCCTTGCTCTTCATGGTCTGCCGCCCGTTGGCGCACCCCGATTGGCCCTCGAACTTGCCCGTCACCAGCGTGACCCGCGTGTACTCGTGGTCGCCCAGGGGCTGCCAGCCGGTGAGCGCGCCCATGCAGGCGAGCTCCACGTCCTGGAACGAGCCCTTGTCGTCCTTCTGGCGCACGACCACCAGGCTGGTCTCGGGGTAGGTGGGGTCGGTGAAGAACACGTACGAGTCGAGATACTGCCCGACCGGCACGACGTTGACCCACTCCGGATCGCCTTCGCCGAGGAAGTCGTTGCCCCCGGTCATGTAGGCGCCGACGTAGAACGGGTGCTCGGCGTCTTGGCTCTTCACCACGAAGGCGTCTTTGGTCCAGAGCTCGACCACTTGTCCGCGCGCGAGTGTGGTCGGCGCGCCGGCGGGCGCCGCGGGTGAATAGCTGAGCGTGGTGCCGTCCACCGTGCCCACCAGGCGCCAGGGCACGCTCTCGTCGACGGGATCGAGGCCCAGCCGACGCGCCTTGTGGCGCACGGCAGCGTACTCGTGGCCCAGCTGCTTCACGGGGAGGATCTGCTGCTGCGCGGTGTCGCACGCTTCTTTGTCGGCCGGCACGTTGATGCAGGTCGCGCCGCCGAACACCCCAACGGGCTTGTCGGATTGGATCGCGCTGCCCGTGAGCTCGGGCCCCTGGGTGAACTGCACGTACTGCCCGCGATTCAGCTTGTACTCGACGACTTGACCCGCGCCAGCTCCGAGAACGCCCTTGCCTGCCTCGATGGCGACGTTGGGTTTGATCTTCACGGTGGTGTCGTCGGCCTGCGCGACGATGTCGAGGGACGGCTTGGCTTGATCCGGGTGCACCGTGCTCTGCTTGTAGGCGTTGATCGCGACGTAGTTGCCGTCCCATGCGCTGGTGGGGAGCAGCAGCGACGCGCTGGTGGCCGCCACGGCGCCGCCGCCATAGGGGAACATCTGGTAGGCGACGACGGGCGCGCTGGTCTTGATGTGGAACGCATTGCCCAGGCCGGTACCGAACACGCCGCTGTGCTCGGTCACCGCCGGCGTCACGGGGCACGTCATCTTCTTGGGCGGGGTGCCGTGGGACAGAAACAGGATCGCAACCTCGTTCGGGGGCAGACCGGCCACGGGATCGTACTTGTCGTAGACGATGCCCGCGCCTTGGCCCTTGGGGATCCGGATGAAGTCCGTGCCGGCGATGGTGCTGCCGGTGCGCGACACGTCGATCTTGACCGGGCCCAGGCCGCGGTTCGCGACGAACACTGCGTAGCAGGCTCCCGGCAGGCCGTAGCCGCCGTTTGGATCGTTGATGGTGTCCACCTGCAACGCGTAGTACTCGCAGCCGTAGCTGTTCTTCGCGGCCATGGCCTGTTCGCAGGTCTCACCGACGGGCGCATCGGTCATCGGAATGTCGAGCCCGGCGTCACTGGGCGTGGCGCCGCTTCCGCTACTTCCGCCCGCGCCGGCGGCCCCGCCGAGACCGGCATCTGCGCCGGGGTCGGTCTGGGCCACGACGTCGTCCGTGGCCGCACAGCTCGGAGCAAGCGCCAGCGCGACGGCGGCCGGCAAGAGCCACATCCCCAGGTCGAGACGGTCGTTCATTTCTTCCTCGCATGAGGCCGGGTCCACCAAAGCCTCGTGCTTGCCGAGTGGGCACAGAGCCCCCGAGCGGGTGGAAATTTATCGCGGGGGGCCCGCGCCGTCGAACCCACCCGATTTTTCCACCCGCTTTCCCCAGCCCCCTCCACTCAGGGGGCAGCCAAGGGAGGCACAGGATGGACGGGATTCGGCGTAGCGGGCGGCGGCTGGCACAGGGGAGCGTGGTCGTCGGGGCGTTCTGGCTGATCGGCGCCTGCGCCTCGGCGGAAGCAGACCTGGGGGCCGCGCCGCAGGCCGGGCCGCACATCGGCTTGTGTCCCACGGGGGGCGAGGGCTTCACCTGCAACGGCGACGTGGCGGTGAGCTGCGCCGACCCCAAGAAGACCATCGACTGCGCCGACAGCGGCCGAACCTGTCACCAGGGCGTGGGCTGCGTGAGCTGCGTGCCGGGGACCGGCACGTGTGAAAACGGACAGGCCACGGTCTGCCGACCGGACGGAGGCGGCTACGAGCAGTACACCTGTGACGCCACGCAAGGCATGACCTGCACGCCGGGGGGCTGCCAGGGCGCCTGCTCGTGGGGCGCGCTGGGAGAGAGCTACGTTGGATGTGACTACTACCCCACGGTCACGCTCAACAACGGGATCTGGAAAGGCTTCGAGTATGGCATCGCACTCTCGAATCTCGGAGAGACCAACGCCGAAGTGATCGTCACGCGAGGGGACAAGGAGCTGGCGAAGCTCGACGTTGCCCCGGGCAAGCTGGAGGTGCTCGAGTTGCCCTGGGTGCCGGAGCTGAAAGGACCGGACCCGAACGCGATGGGCCAACCGCAGCCGCCCGGCGACACCAAGCTGGTGAAGCAAGGGGCGTATCGCGTGCGCAGCAACCGGCCCATCGCGGTCTATCAATTCAACCCGCTCGACTACAAGCTGACGCCCCCGCCGTCAGAGTGCCCCGACCCGACCAACACCGGCTGCTTCTCGTACTCGAACGACGCCTCGTTGCTGTTGCCCGCCCACACGCTGCGTCGCAAGTACCGGCCGATCACCTGGCCGAGCTTGGGGTGCAAGCCGGCGTTCTTCACCATCACGGCCATCGCCGATGACACCGAGGTCAAGCTGTCGCCCCAGGGGACCATCTTGCCGGGGGGCGGCTTCGACTCGACCGGCCAGGGCTGGGCGAACCTGAACCGCGGCGACGTGGTGCAGGTGATCGCCACCATGCAGGGCGGGCCCTTCTGCTTCCAGAGCCCGGGCTCGGACATCAGCGGAACGCTGATCGAAGCGACCAAGCCGGTGCAGGTGATCGCTGGCAACGGCTGCGCGAACGTGCCGGCGCCCGAGACTCAGGCCTGCGACCACCTCGAGGAGGTCGTGCTGCCGATCGAGACCCTTGGACGAGAGTACCTGGTAGCGGTGCCGGCGCCACCCGGCGGCCCGAACAAGAACGCCCAGCACACCCTGCGGATCGCGGCCGTCGAAGACGACACGACCATCGTGTTCGACCCTCCGATCCACGAGCCCGTGACGCTGAGCGCCAACTCCGCACCGCTCGAGATCCGGTACATCCGGGATGCCGTGCACGTGATGGGCACCAAGCCGCTGCTCGTTGCCCAGTTCATGCACGGAACCGATGCCAACGCCGACGACAGCGTGCGCGGGGATCCGGCCCAGTCGATGGCGATTCCGAGCGGGCAGTACCGCAACGAGTACACCTTCCTCGCGCCGGACAACTACGACGTCAGCTGGGTGGATGTGATCGCACGGGTCGGCGAATCCGTGAGCATCGACGGCGAGCCCGTCTTGGGCTTCGTGCCCATCGGCCAGAGCGGCTACGCCGCCGCCCATCACGAGCTGGGCCCGAACAGCGTGCACCGTGCCACCGCCACGAAGCCGTTCGGCATCACGGTCTACGGCTATGGAGACTGGACCAGCTACATGTACCCGGGCGGTCTGAACCTGGGCACGATCAACCCGACCGTTTACTGACCGCCTGCTTCTTCGCGAGGCGCGCCCCCGCTTTGGGAGTGGGGCGCGCCTTCGCCCTTGGGGTGGCTTTCTTCCAGGCCATGCCGGCCCGAGCCTGTCCCGGCCTCTGGCCAGTTGGCACGCGACGGGCGCGTGCGGCATTCTGCGCGCGAAATGATCATCGCAGGCCGCGCCTGGGTCGTGCTCGTCACTCTTCTCGCGATGGGCTGCGGCTCTTCCGACGACTCGTCGGGGGGCCGCAACGCCTGCGCCGATACGTCGAAGGTCTTGGCGTTCCCGACGCCCGCCTGGCACGAAGGCGAGAAGATAGCCCCGCCGGAAGGCGACTTCGCCGTGGCGATGGTCGCCGAGGTGAAGCCCCAATGGGCCGAGCAGCTCTCGCTGATCGACGGCTGGCCCGCCCGCCCGACCATCGTGCTGCCGCTGGCCGGGCCGGCTTCGACCACTGACGCGACCGCCCTTGCGCTGTTCGGCAAGCGCGACGGCGGCAGCCTGGAAGATCTGGGGGCAACCTTCAGTGCAACGCTGTCGGACGAAGGCACCACGCTGGTGGTGCAACCGCGCGACCCCGTTCCGCCGGGTGTGGACGAGGTGATTGTCGCAGTGAAGGGCGTGGCCGACACCCGCGTGCTCGAGGCGTGTGGCCAGCACGCCGCTTACGCCGAAGCGAAGGCGGCGCTCCCGGACGGCACCGACGTGGAGCTGGCGCTGCCGATTCGCATCGCGACCACGCCGCAGGCACTGATACGCCTGTACGATCGCGTATCGAAGACGCCGGTGCTGAAGGTTGCCAAGGTCGAGTCGCGCACTCTGGCGTCTTTCGCAGCTGCCGCGCCGCCAGCCGCCGTGGCTGCCGCGCTCGCGCCCTCGGCCGCCAGCGGTATCCTCGAGTTGCCGGCCTACGCCAACGCCAGCGGCGTGTTCGAGCTGGGCGACGATGGCGCACCCCAGGCAGCCGGCGTCACGAAGCCGGGCTTCGTGGTGGCGCTGCCCGCGAAGGGAACCGCCCCCTACCCCTTCGTGCTGTTTCAGCACGGCGGCGGGCAGAACAAGACCGACTTCTTTCAGCTGGCGCAGCCGCTGGCCGAGGCCGGGTTCGCCATCGTGGCCATCGACCTGCCGTACCATGGGGATCGCGCGCTGGGCGCGGGCGGCACCGATCTGGACTTCGTGAGCTTCGACGATCTGGCCAAGACCCGGGACAACTTCCGACAGGCCGTGGCGGATCACATGGCGGTGTTCACCGGCATCGCCGCGCTGAACGCCGCCCTCGAGCCCGCCCTGGGGAAGGGCGCGCTCGACGCGACCCGCGGCTTCTACATGGGGCTGTCGCTGGGCGGCATCTCGGGCAGCATGACGTTTTCGACCACCAAGAACGTCAACGCGGCGGGCCTGTTCGTCGCCGCCGGCGGCTACCCCGAGATCGTTTCGAAGGGCCTGTTCTCGCTGATGGTGTCGAACATCGTGAATCGCCCCACGCCCGAACGCGAGACCCTGCTCGGCCTGGCCGAGGTGATCTTGGATGGCGCCGATCCGCTGGCGTACGCGCAGCGCGTCGAAGATCGCACCGCTCGCCCGCGACCCGCCCTGTTCTGGCAAGCCATCGCCGATCCGGTGATCCCCGAGCCCTCGAGCGATCAGTGGGCCCGAGCGTTCGGCGCGGCCCTGGCCAAGCCAGCCCAGCACCCGGTTCCCGGGATGGGCGAGGTCGCACTGCCGGCCCAAGACGGCTTCGCGTTCGATGCCGCGGGCAAGAAGGCCACGCGCGTGTTGCTACAGTGCCCGATGGACGAAGTGCCCGCGGGCTCACGGCACGGCGCGCTGATCGTGCAGGAATACTCCCAGAAGGCCGTGGCCCACTGCTTCTCGACCTGGCTGACGACCGGCAGCTGCGAGGTGATCGACACCGGGTTCGCGCAGCACTGAGGCGCGCGACTCACGACCTCACTTGCACTGCCCGCTCTTGCAGGTCTTGATGCCGGGACATTGAGCATTGGTCTTGCAGCCGGGGACGCACTGTCCGCCCACGCAGATCAGACCCGAGCCGTCGTTGCCGGGATTGCACTCGCCGTCGCTCGAGCACGCTGTCCCCCCACCTGCACCGGCCGCGCCGCTCGCGCCGGCTGCGCCACCAAAGCCGCCGGTCGCGCCCGAGCCGCCGCCGCTGGTCCCACCCGAGCCGCCGCCGCTGGTCCCACCCGAGCCGCCGCCACTGGTCCCAGCCGCGCCGCCGCCGCTGGTCCCGCCCGAGCCGCCGCCGCCCGAGTTGCTCGCGCAAGGACCGAGGGGCGTGCCAGCGGGCGCGATCTCTACCGTGACCTTCTTCTTGTCGGACCAGCCGAGGCTCTTGGTCCCGAACAGATGCTTGCTCACCAAGGGCGAGACATCCATCACCGGCATGCCGACGGCCTTCTCGACGCACACATCGGGCCCGTAGTCGTCGGTCTGGGCGACCACGCATTTGCCGTTGGCCCGGATGCGGATGCGGGCGCCGCAGCCATAGCGCTGCCTGGAGGCCGCGTAGTACCAACTCCCGGACTTGGAGTGTCCGGCGCAAGCCAGCGGTTGCGGCTCGTCGGGGCCACCGAACGTGGTGAGCACGTAGGTCCCCGAGGAGGGGATGCTGGAGGAGGCCTTGCCCTTGCAGCCGCTCAGGTCGTCCGCCGTCGGCGTGATGGTCTCGGGCTCGTCCCCGAGCATTCCGTCCGGCGCCGCCGAGCACGCCAAGCAGATGGCGCCCACGGCGAGAGCGAAGGTCCGTCCGGATCGGTCCAGACGAATTCCGGAGAAGGTCGTGGAAGAACGCTCGGCACGGCTCGATTTCGCGGGTTTCATGGCCTCTGGGCCACGAATTGCACGCTTCGTGCCCGCTGCGGCTCAGGGCGCTTGCCACGCCAGGGTGGCGGCAAGGTCAGCGCGGATCGAATAGAGCGGGGTGCGGATCGTGAGCGACGTCTCGCCCGGCGGCAGGCGACCGCGCGACACCGTCGTCGGGGCGCACTTGGCGTTGGGCGGGCAGTTGCGGATCTCGTGGGTCACGATCTCGGGGTCGATGCGCAGCGTGGCCTCGGCCGAGCCGCCAGGCGCCAGCACCAGCTTGGAGAGCATGCGGGAGTGCTCGAACGCGAAGCCCGGCGGCCAATCGGGTTGCGGCGGCGCGAGCTGACGCTGGCCCGCCCGAACGGAGAAGTTGTCGAGCGCGGAGTGGATCAAAAGCGGCACGCTGAGCGCGGTCTTGCCCGTGTTGCGAATGCGCACGCGCACTCGGCCGTCGGGGAGCGCTGCGGCGGCGACTTCCAGCGGCGCCCGACTCGGATCTTCGAGCACGTTGCGCAACGCGCTGCCTTCGTCCTCGCCGATGCGACACGCGGCGTTCGCCAGGACCGCGAGCAGATCGAGCGTGTCGCCTTCGCACGGGCTTGCGTTCGCTCCGCCGTCAGCGACCGCCGCCAAGGGAGCGGGAGCGGCCGGGCTCGGCGACGGCGTCGGCACGGGCGGCGCCGCAGGCGGGTGCTCTGGCGGCGACGCATGCTCGGCGCAGCCAACAGCCAGAGACAACGCCACGATGCAGGCTCGGACGCGCATGCGGTTCGTGCTCCAGGCTAGCCCACCCGTGCCTCGGGCGTCACTCGCCGGCGGGCAGGCTGCAGTCGAACCTCGCCAAGTACGCCACCGCGTGGCTCGAGGGGGATTCGGCCTGGGCTGTCCAGGCGACCAAGAGCGCGCGCGGCTCGGCGAGGGTCACGACCGCGTACGCCGCCCCACTGGTCAGGCTCGTGGTCGGCACGTTCAGCTCTTGCAGCTCTTGGCCAGCCTTCCCGAATTGCCGCAGGCGAAGGCGCGAGTGTCCCACGGTCTGGGGCGGCAACTTCGGATCGACCCGCTCGCCCCAGACGAGCAGCACGCCCTGATCCGAAACCGAGAGCTCGGCGCCCGCGTCGGGATGGGCGTCGGTCTGCCAAGGTACCGTGGCCAGCTGCCCATTCGGATCGATGGCCACGAGCCTGAGCGTGCTGGGCGGGTCGTTCTCGGGCTTCGACAGGACGAGCTGTTCACGCCACGCCACCCAGATGTCGCTACCGTCCGCCCGCACCAGCGGCGAGCGTGCGCGCATGTTCGGGTTCGGCGGTACGGTCGCGGTGGTCGAGAGCCCGAGCTTTCCGAGGCTGGCGACGGTCAAGCGCGCCGCGCACTCTGGCGCGTCGCCGGGGCACGGCCGAGCGTTCGAGGCGACGAGATGACTCGTGCCACCCCACACCGTGGTAGCCCCCGTTCCCGGATAGGCGCCAGGCGCGTCGACGCTCACCGGAGCGCCTACGGCTGCGCCCTCGGCGTCGATCATCCGGACCGAGGTCGACGTGATGTAGGCGCCGTCGGTCTCGACCGGGCCGCGATAGCTCACGACGTAGCCCTGACTGCTCGCGCCCTTCAGCGACGCGACCGGGCCGGGCGCGATCGAGTAGCCGTAGTCCGCCTTCTTCTCGACGAACACCTCGGGCAGTGGCTTCCATGCCGCGGTGTCGAAGCGGCGAAACATCAAGCCCGGGGTCACGTTCGGGCTCGCTTCATCGGCGTGGTAGTAAAAGAGCGCGAGGCCGCCGGACGGCTCCGCGGCGGGGATCACCTGCCCGCCGGAGTGCGCGTCGATCCCATAGAGCGTCATCGGGTGCGTGACGCTGACGCCGTCGGGCCACGCCGGGCCCACGGCGACGTCCGCGACCCGGATGTCGGGATGCCAGAAGTGCTCGTGGATCAAGCCGAAGGCGATGCGAGCGGCGACGCCGGGGCTCCCGGCCGAGAGCCGCGCGAGCATCGGGCTCCGCACCCCGTCGCCGTAGGTGAAGAGCACGATCGGCTCGCCGTGCAGCACATAGGTGCAGTCGGGCAACGGCGGCGGTGCGTCCGGGCCGGCATCGACAATGCCGCCCGTGTTTCCGGCTCCGCCCGAGCTGGAGCCGCCGGCGCTGGCCCCACCGCTGCTCGGCCCGCCGCCGGAAGAAGCGCTCGCGCCCATCTCGAACAGGCCGCTCTTCGAGCCACAAGCCGCGGCTGCAAGCCCCACCACGAAGAAGCCCCAGGCTCGGAAGAACACGCGGCGCGCGTGTGCACGGCGCGTGCCACGCGAGAGAGTCGGTCGATCTCACGCCCCCAGTACGACCGCCACGCCTTGGGCTGTGCCAGACATGCGCTGGCACAGAGAGCGGGCCCGCCTCGACGCACCCCGGGCCCGCACTAGAAATTCGGCACCGTCATGTCCGCTCGCCCCATCTCGCGACGCCGCTTCGGAGCCGGCCTGGGCTTGGGCGCGCTCGGAGTGGGCGCCGTCGCGCTGGGCGCACGGACCGGTCGAGAGGATGCCCCCGCCATGCCCAGCTCCGAGAGCGAGACCACGCCGCTCGGCTCCCGCACGCGCATGCCGGTTGGCTTCGTCGCGCACGGCGCCCCCACGCTCGCGCTGGACCCGACGCGAGGGGCGGACTTCCGTCGCTGGGGCGAGCAGCTCTCGCGCCCCACCGCGGTGCTGGTGGTGAGCGCGCACTGGGAGGGTCAGCCGGTCGCCATCGGCACCACCGAGCGGCGCGCGCTGCTGTACGACTTCCAGGGCTTTCCCGACGACCTGTATCGCGTGGAGTACCCGGCACCCGGCGCACCCGAGCTCGCCGCGCGCGTCGAGGCGCTGCTCGGCAGGGCGACTCGCCGCGTGCCGACGCGGGCCCTCGACCACGGCGTGTGGGTTCCGCTGGTGCACCTGCTGCCCGCGGCGGACGTGCCCGTGCTCCAGATCTCGATGCCGAGCTCGCTGGGCGCCCGCGAGCTGTTCGCGCTCGGTCAGCGACTGGCGCCGTTGCGGGACGAAGGCGTGCTCGTTCTGGGTAGCGGCAACATCACCCACAACCTCCGCCGGCTCGACTGGCGAGGCACCGGCTCGACCCCGGCGTGGGCCTCGGATTTCGATGGGTGGGTCGCCGACGTGCTGGTCCGCCACGACTTCGACGCGCTGGTCGACTACGCCCAGAAAGCCCCCGCGCTGCGCGAAAATCACCCGACGGAAGAGCACCTGCAGCCGCTCTTGGTGACGGCCGGTGCCGCCAGCCAAGGCACGCAGCCGGTCAGCTTTCCGGTGCAGGGTTTCGAGTACGGAAGTCTCAGCCGGCGGTCGGTTCAGATCGGCTGACCCCCAGAATCTGGGCCCGATCGCGCCTGCTCCGCGATATTCCGCCCGTGGCCCCGGGTCGACCGCTCGTCCTCTGCATCGCGCTCGCCTTCGCGGCGTGTCGGCAGGCGCCTGCGCCGCCGGCGCCCGCGCAAGCGTCGTCGTCGGCGGCGCCCGCCCCAGCGCCGCCCGTGACCTCCGAGACGCCGCCGACCGCCGCACCGCGGAAGCCTGGGATCGGTGCGCTCTCGTCGCGGGTGTTCGTGCGCCAGAGCCCGCGCGCCACCTCGCCCGAGATCGGGCAGCTCCACATCGGCGCGGTAGTCCCGTTGCGAAGCACCGAGCCGGTGGGGACCGACGGTTGCGCCAAGGGCTGGTACCCGGTCGAACCCGAGGGCTACGTCTGCCTCGAGCCCAGCACCACCCTCGACGTGGACACCCATCCCGTCATCCTGGCCAAGCGCGCTCACCACGGCGACTTCGAACGCGCCATCCCGCTCGGCTGGAGCGTCTCGCGCGAGGGGCTCTTGTATCGCAAGCTGCCGACTCCCGAAGAGCAGCGCCGCACCGAGTTCGAGCTCGACCGCCACCTTGCCCGCCTCGAGGAGTTGCGCGCCGCCAAGAAGGAAGGTCGCGAGCCCGCGCGGGTGCCCGCGGCTCTGCGCAACGTCGATCTCGACGCGGCCACGGGCGCCCCACCGGAAGTGCTCGCCGCGGGCGCGCTCTCGCCGGCCTCCCTCGCGCTCGCGCCCCACGAGACCCGTCCGCTCGCCAAGTGGATCCCAGCTCGGTCCGCCATCGCGTGGACCGACGAGTTCATGGTGAACGGTCGCAGCTGGGTGCTGACCGACGACCTTCTGGTCGCCCCGAAGGACAAGCTGGTGTCGCTCGAAGCCTCGCCGTTCGCCGGCGTGCACATCGACGGCGAGCGCGTGCGCCTCCCGCTCGCGTTCGTTCGCCACGACGCCAAGCCGAAGTTCCGGGTGGTCGCCTCGGCCTCGGATCTGACGCCGGTGAGCTTCGAAGGCGAGCTCGACGTCCACGAGCCGAACCCCGACGATCCCGATCCGCTCGCCGGCTTCCGCGAAGACGGCTCCCCCGGGTCCATGGTCGAGACCCCGGACAGCTGGCCGCGCCTCGCGTCCGTCGGGCTCACCGGCCGCTACCGCAAGGAGCGCCGCGTGCGCTACCTGGAGACCACCGACGGCGCGTTCATCCGCGAGCACGACGCCACGATGATCGACGAGCGCCCGCCTCGGGGCTTCGCGCTGGCCGGCGACGAGAAGTGGATCGACGTCAGCATCTTCCGCGGCACTCTGGTCGCCTACGAGGGCGAGCGCGCGGTGTTCGCCACGCTGATCTCACCCGGCGCCAACGGCTACCGCCGCGAGGCCGGCGGCCGCGCCAAGTTCACCACGCCCACGGGGACGTTCCGCATCGAGTGGAAGCACCGCTCGACCACCATGACCCCCGACCCGGAGCGCAAGAGCTACTACCTGTCCGAGGTCCCCTTCACCCAGTTCTTCTACATGCCCTTCGCGTTGCATGCCGCCTACTGGCACGATCGCTTCGGCGAGCCCAAGAGCGGCGGCTGCGTGAACCTCTCGGTCCGCGACGCCAAGTGGCTGTTCGATTGGACCCTGCCCCACGTCCCAGACAGCTGGCACAGCGTGCGCAGCGGCGATGCACGCGGGCCGGGAACTTGGGTGCGGGTGCGATGAGGGTGCTCGCGGCGGGGTGACACGCTCGAGCAGGAGATCCTGATTCAGGCCTACGATGCCGGAGTATCGGGGCCCTGCTCCCCCAAGGACGGGGGCGTCGTCTTGCCCGAGTTCCAGGCGAGGCTGCCACTGATGGGATCTCGCCCCTCGGGTCGGAGCCTTCGGAGACGGGGTTTGACAGCGC
>JAKLKA010000154.1 GCA_023150915.1 Polyangiaceae bacterium | reverse complement strand
CTCATGGCAAATCCCTCCTTGCGCTAAGTACATAGTACCACTTTATACTTTGCGCAAGAGCCCGGGAGCCCGCCCGGGGCCCTCACCCCCCCGGTTTCACGAGCTCGAGGTAGAGCGCCTCGTAGCGGCGAGCGACCGCGCGGGCGTCGTGGTGCTGCGCCACCGCGGCCCGCTGGGCCTCGATCACGCGCGCCGCCCGCCCCGGCTCTTTCAAGAGCTCGAGCGTCGCACGCACCCACGGCTCTGGGCCGGCGGGCACCCGCACCGCGCCCTCGAGCTCGGCGAGTGGGCCGTGATCCAGGGCCAGAACCGGAACCCCGAGCCGCATCGACTCGAGCAGCACGATCGGGATGTCGACCTTGCCCCACAGGTCGTCCACCGGGAAGAGCACGGCTCGGGCTTCTTCGACCAGCGCCAGCACGTCGGGCAGCGTGTGGGTGAAGCGCGTATGCTTCGCGGGCAGCCGCCGCTCGAGCGCGCGCGCCACCTGGTGAGCGCGCTCGGTCTTGGCACGGTAGGCGAACACCACCACCACCTGGGGGATCTCTCGGGCCAAGCGCTCGACCAGCGCGGCCACGTTCTCGGCCCCCGCCGAGAGCTCGATGTCGCCGGGGTAAACCAACACCACGGCGTCGCCCGCGAGCGCCAGCCGCTCGCGCAGTGCCCGGCGCGCTTGCAGGGGCCGCGACGCAATGGGGCCGACCGGCGGGTGAATCACCTCGACCCGCCTTCCTGGTGCATTCACTTCGATGCTGTGCGCCGTGGCGCGGCTCTGCGCGACGATCACGTCCCCGAAGAGCAGTCGGCCCACGCCGCTGAAGTCGCGCGGCGGCGAGGCGATGGTCTGCACCACGCGCGCTCGACGGAGAGTACGGAGCGCGCGCCCCACCTGGCTCGATCGAGGGTTGGGCGCGAACACGAAGTGCCAGAGCCCGGCCCGCGCCGACAGCGCGAGGTAGGCCGCCGCGCGCACGTTCTCTTCGAGCGCCGGCGAGTAGCTGCCCGAGTCGGAATAGACCGGCGCGGTCTCGACCCCGGGCAGGGGCGTGCCGCCTCGCACGCCCATCACCACCGGGTGGACCTGGCCCAGGTTCTGGGCAACGTCACGCACGAAGCACTTCGTGCCGTCGTGGAACGGTTCGGCGATCGGCTTCGATACGAACAGCACGCGAGGTGGGGTGGCCACGCAGCGTGGTATCGACCGGGCGCGGGCGGCCCGTCAATCGGCCAGCTACTTCGTGGCCGCAGCCAGCGCTTCCGGCGCGCGCTTCACCGCGCTGGCCACCGCAGCCGCCAGCACCAGCCGGCGCAGCTCGGGGGCCCGGCGCTTGGCCTCGGCGTTGCTGGCGCGGGTGCTGGCCGAGCCCGACACGGTGCCCGCAATCGCCTGCTCGGGCATGCGGTGAACGACGTACTCGACGCTGGCCGAATACACCACCTCGGAGCCCTCTTGCGATTCGTTCAGCTTGCGCAGAACCCCCGTCACCATGACCATCTTCTTGCCCTGCTCGCTCGCGTCGCCGACCTTCACGCCGGGCAGCTCGCTGAACTTCTCGCGGCTGGCGCTCTCGAGGTCACCGGCCAGCTTGGCGCGCACCTCTTTGCCGGTGCGCATGCTGCCGATCTTCACGATCAACTTGACGCTGCTGCTGGTGACTAGCTTGAGCGACGCCAGCGTTGCTTCGATCTGAGAGCGCACCGCCGACGAGCTGTCCTTCTTGTGCGCTTCGAGCGCCGGGATGCTCTTCTTGTCACCCAGCACCTTGAGCGCGGCGGCGCAGGCGGTGCGGACGGCGGCGTTCTCGTCGTCGAGCCCCTTCTCGAGGGGCGACCGCGCGTCGGCGTGCTTGGTCTTGCCCAGCTCGAGCGCCGCTTGCACGCGCACGCGGAAGTCCTCGCCCTTCTCGAGACGCTCGATCAGCTGCGCCACCACCGGCGCGCCGATCGCACTGACGTGCGACAGCGACAGCGCGAGCGCACACAAGGTGGCGAGCGCGAATCGTTGCAGCTGGAGGCCGGACCAGAACCGCACGCTGAACGTCAGGTTAGCGCAGTGTCGCCAGCGACCCAAGATGAGTCACTGACCTACATGCGCTCACCTACTTCAGCAACTCGGCGACGTGGGCGTCGATCTCGACTTCATCGCCCTTGCGGAATCCAGCGTGCACGTAACGAACGATGCCGTTCTTGTCGATGATGTAGGCAGTGGGCATGGTCGGCGGCTGATACGTGCCAGAGATCGCCTGGCCTTCGTCCCAACCAATGTTGAACTTGGCGCCGTTCTTCTTGGCGAAATCGGCGATGCCGCCCGGATCGTCGTCGATGCTGATGGCGACCACGACCACCTGGCCCGCGTATTTCTCGGCCAGCTGGGCGTGATGCGGGAACGAGTCTTTGCAGGGCTCGCACCAGGTCGCCCAGAAGTCGACCAGCATCACTTTGCCGGCGCCGTCCGCCAGCGACACCTTCTTGGCGTCACCGAAGTGCGCCGGAAGGTCGAAGCTGGGGGCTGGCGCCCCGACCAGCGAGTGCGAGGTGGCGCCCCCCGATTGGCTACCGCCACCCATCTTGTTGCAGCCCATCGCGGACGAGGCGAGCCCCGCCGCGACCAATACCCCCAGGAAGTACTGTCGGGTCACTTCTTCTTCTTGTCCTTCTTCTTGTCGTCTTTCTTCTTCTTGTCGTCGGCCGGCACCTCGTCGGGGCAGCCGTCTTCGTCCTGGAAGCCGTTCTTGGTCTCGGGCTGGTCACCGCACTCGTCCTGCTGATCCGCAACGCCGTCGCCGTCGTTGTCGGGATCGGGACAGCCGTCGGTGTCTTCGAAGCCGTCGGTGTCTTCCGGCCCTTCGGGGCACTTGTCGGTCTTGTCGGGGACGCCGTCGCCGTCCTTGTCGGGCTCGTCGGGGCAGCCGTCGTCGTCCTTGAAGCCGTTCTTGGTCTCGGCCTTGTCGGGGCAACGATCTTGATCGTCGGCCACGCCGTCGGCGTCGTTGTCGGCCTCGGGGCAGCCGTCTTGGTCCTGGAACTGGTCCGGATCTTCCGGCTGCTTCGGGCACTTGTCGACGCCGTCGGGGATGGTGTCGCCGTCGGAGTCGCGGGCCTCGGCCGGGCAGCCGTTGGTCTCGGCGGTTCCGGCGATGGTCGGGCAGTTGTCGTCGCCGTCCTTCACGCCGTCGCCGTCACGGTCGCCGCCTTCGGCCACGTACATCACGCCCAGAAAGCCGCGCACCTTCGGCACGCCCACGCCCTGGATCAACCCGGCACCCGCGCCGGCCGTGATCACGAACGGCGAGTCGAGCGGCAAGATCTGGACGCCACCGTCGACCTCGAGCGTGTTGGTGCCGTTCTTCGCGCTGAACTTGGTGGCGCCGAACCCGTCGAGGATCAGACGAACCACCGGGCTGGGCTTGAAGCCGCCGGCGACGCCGTAGCGGAACTCGGGCCCCAGGGTGGTGGAGCCCACCCGGCCCTCGCCGCGGTAGACGGCGCTGAGGTTGCCTCCGAAAGAAAACGGACCCTGCTCACCGTCGAAGATGCCGCGCAGGCCGGCGGTGGGGGTGGCGTCCCCGATGTAGTTCCCCTTGGCGGTGGCGCGGCCGAGTGGCCCGGTGAAGAAGGCGCCGGCACCGACCACGAACGGGTCTTTGATCTCACCGTGCAGCCGGTACTTGCCTTCGAGCGTGGCGTCGCCCATCCCGACCGCGTCGATCCCGTCCTTCGAGGCCACGCCCGTGTCGGCCAGGCCGTCGCCGCTGACCCAAGTCACCGGAACCTTGAGACCAATCTGCAGGCGTGGGATCGGCGTGAGCGAGGCGAGGGCATCACCCGTGATGATGTTCTCGATGACGCTCACGTCGTCGTGACCGGACGCGTTGGGATCGTCGCAGTTGGTCTCGCTGTAGCAGCTCTGGACCACGAAGGGGCGCCAGGCGTAGTTGACGAACAGGCCGGCGCTCCACGCCATCTGCCCGTCGGTGCGGACGCCACGCGTGGAGAAGTAGTTGCGGGGCCCCGGCGCGGGGTCGAAGCGCTGCACCGAGAACTCTTTCTCGGTGGCTTCTTGGGCGAACGCCGGCGTCGCGGCGACCACCAGGCTGAGAAGGGCAGTGGCACCGACGAAGCGAATGACGCGGCGAGTGCCGGGGGACGTGCTTCGGCAGGAGCGAGCAGGGAGCGGGAGCAACGGAACCATCCTCCGATACCGAGGGGACGACCCTCAGCGAAGCCAAGGCTCGCACACCCCGCCATGGGTTCGCAACCGGCATGATCGCTGGATAAACCCCGGGATTTCGGCCGCGCCAATCGGAGCGCGTTATCCTCTGCCGACGTGGCGCTCTGCCCCTCATGCAAGCACGTGCTCGAGGACAGTGCTCGGTTCTGCACCGAGTGCGGCGCCCCCCAGCCCGCCAGGGACGCTCGACGCTTCGGCGAGGGCAGCGAGCTCGACCTGGGCTGGGGCAAGGTGATCGTGGGCGACCGCGTCGGCGAAGGCGGCATGGGCGTCGTGCACCGCGCCTGGCTCTATTACAACCCCGACGGGGACCGGGCGGGGACGCCGCCGCACCCGGTGGCGGTGAAGGTGCTGCACCCCCTGCTCAAGAGCCGGGAGCGCGCGCGCCGCCTGTTCCTGGGCGAGGCCGGCGCCCTCAGCCGGCTGTCGCATCCGAACATCGTGCACTTCTTCGCCATGACGGAGCCGGGCGGGCAACTGGCGTTGGTGCTGGAGCTGGTCGAGGGCGAGCCCTTGTCGGCGCTGATCGAGCGGCAAGCGAAGGGCGCGACGCCGGGCGGCTTGCCATGCATGCCGTTCATGCGCGCGTGGCACTTCTTCTCGCAGCTGCTCGGTGCCTTGGCTGCGATCCACGCGCTCGGGATCATTCATCGTGACGTCAAGCCCAGCAACATGCTGGTGCGGATCGACGGCGTGATGAAGCTCACCGACTTCGGCATCGCGCGGCTTCCGGCGGACGACGCGCGGAACACCGGCGGCATGGCGCCGGGGACGGGAGCGTACATGTCGCCCGAACAGGTGCTCGGCAAGGAGATCGACGCGCGCACCGATCTGTACAGCGCCGCCATCGTGCTGTTCGAGATGCTGACCGGCGTCACGCCCTTCGATGCCCCGACCCGCAACGAGATCATGGTGCGCACCGCGCAGGTCGAGGAGCCGCCGCCTGCCTTCAGCGCGTATGTGCCGCAGGCGCCGCCGGTGCTCGATCTGTTGTTTTCGCGGGCGCTCGCCAAGGACCCGATGCACCGCTTCGGGTCGGCCATCGATCTGGGCGAGGCGTTTCGCACGGCGTTGGACCTGCCCGAGAGCGCTGGCTGGGAGGCGCAGCAGCGCCTGGCCGACAACGCCCGGGCGATCTCCCAGCTGGGCCTGCCGGCGAGCAGCGGCCAGCCCCTTGCACAGACCCAGGCCGACCAGCTGAGAACCGACGTGATGCACGCCTACGAGGACCAGCGCTGAGGCCGCGAAAGCGCACGGAAAAGAGCCGGCGTTGACAGTCTTCCCGGGCGCGTGCGATAGCCTCGTCCGGCCGTCGAATGTTGAAGCGATCCGCCTTTCTTTTGTCTGCGAGCTGGGTCGTGACGAGCGCCCTGGCGTCAGCCCAACAGCCGCCGGCAGCACCGGCCAAACCTCCGGCGGCCAAGCCCCCGGCGGCAGCGCCCGCGAAGCCGCCCACAGCCGCGGCACCTGCGAAGCCCCCGGCAGCAGCGCCCGCGAAGCCCCCGGCGGCGGCACCCGCGAAGGCCCCGGCTGCAGCGCCCGCGAAGCCGCCCGCAGCCGCGGCACCCGCGAAGCCTCCGGCGGCAGCGCCCGCCAAACCTCCGGCAGCGGCCGCCGATCCGGCGAAGCCGCCGGCGGCCGGCGATCCGCCCCCGGACGACGAGCCCGAGGTCACGCCGGACGAGGGCGGCGGCGAACCGCCGCCACCGACCACCGGAAAGGGTCCGAGCGGTCCCTCGGTTTCACCGACCCCGGCCCCGGGCCAGTTCGGCCCGATGCCGATGTGGCCTCAGCCGGCGAACGACGCCTCGGCCCTCGAGAAGCAGGGAAAAGACAGCCCAGCGGCCCAGAAGAAGGCCAAGAGCAGCGACGAGATCTACGCCGAGGACTGGTGGTCCCACGCCCGACCGGTGTTCGAGATCCACGGCTATTTCCGCCTGCGCGCCGAGCTGTTCCACAACTTTTCGCTGGGGCGGGTGGACTCGCCCAACGCCGCGCTCTGGCCCATGCCGAGCGACAACCACTACAGCGGAAGGGGGGGGGCTTCGTTCGGCCCATCGCTCTGCACGGGTGACGAGTCCGCCGAGTCCGGCTCCGCCAGCGACAACCCGAAAGACGGGCTCTACCCCTGCAAGAACAAGACGCAGGCCGGGGCCAACCTCCGGTTCCGACTGAACCCCGAGCTGCACATCTCGGACAACCTGCGGGTCATGTCGCAGATCGACATGCTCGACAACCTGGTGCTCGGCTCCACGCCCGAGGGG
The DNA here is from genome assembly GCA_023150915.1 of Polyangiaceae bacterium. Classification (GTDB taxonomy): domain Bacteria; phylum Myxococcota_A; class Polyangia; order Polyangiales; family Polyangiaceae; genus JADJKB01. The sequence continues at coordinate 10,158 of JAKLKA010000154.1, read as the reverse complement.
TACTCGAACTCACCGAGCGACAGCGGCGGATATCGCGTCACGCAGCGCAGTGGCTACAACCCGATCGGTGCGTTCGACAACACGCAGGCGCCGCCCAGCGACGGGAGCAACAGCTACCGGGACAGCATCCGGGTGAAACGCGCCTGGGCCGAGTACATGACGCCCGTCGGTCAGCTGCGCTTCGGCCGCATGCCCAGCCACTGGGGCCTGGGGATCTTGGCCAACGCGGGGGACGGCCCGGACGACGACTACCAGTCGACCAGCGACCGCATCATGTTCATGACGGGACTCAAGTCCCTGGATCTCTACCTGGGCGGCGCGTGGGACTTCACCAACGAAGGCGCGACCAGCGACTCGCTGAGCCAGCCCCAGGCGCAGCCCTATGATCTGGGGCAGCTCGACGACGTCGATCAGTACGTGTTCGTGATCGCACGGCGCAAGAACCCGGAGCTGACCAAGCTGGCGCTGGCGCAGGGCAACCTGGTGCTGAACGGCGGCGCCTATGTGGTGCATCGCCGCCAGCTGATCGCAAACGACACCGCCGGCACCTGTGCCAACGGTGCCCCCACCCTGGGCTGCCCCACGGACAAGGTGGGCACCGGCTACGTGCGCCGGGGCGCCACCGCGTGGATCCCGGACCTCTGGCTGCAGCTGCTCTACAAGAAGTTCCGCTTCGAGGCCGAGGTGGTCACCGTTCAGGGCGACATCGAGGCCACCCCCGACGACGCGGTCAACGGTCGGAAGATCCGCATGTGGGGCTACGCCGCCGAGTTCGAGCAGAAGCTGGTGGAAGATCGCCTCAAGCTCGAGTTCAAGACCGGCTGGGCCTCGGGCGACCCGGACGTGTACGGCCCGATAGCGGGCGGCCTGTCGCCCGGGTTCACCGGGGTCCAGCCGCAGCGCGGCGACGACACCATCAGCACCTTCCGCTTCCACCCCAACTACAAGGTGGATCTGATCCTGCACCGCAACCTGCTCTCGCGCGTGCAGGGCACGTACTACTTCCGGCCCAGCGTCGAGTACGACTTCATCCGCGAGGCCAGCGGGCAGCGCTTCGGCGGCGGCTTCGCCGGCATCTGGAGCCGCGCCAGCGAGTTCGTCCAGACCCCGGGCCACAAGCGCGACCTGGGCATCGAGCTGGATCTGTCGCTCTACTACCAGTCGAAGGACGGTTCTCTGAACGACAACCACGACAAGCCCGGCGGCTTCTTCACCATGCTGCAGTGGGGCGTGCTCTTCCCGATGGGCGGCCTCGGCTACCAAGAAGAGCTCGAAGCCCCGCTCATCGAGCAGACGGTCGGCTCCGGGGCGTCGGAAACCAGCACCGCGCAGATCCTCCGCTGGTACCTGGGCGTCCTGTTCTAGAGGCCAGGGGCGCGCTGTTTCGCGACCACGCGCTCGGCCACCAGCTCGGCCACCTGGCGGTGATAGAGCACGCCGTTGTGGCCGCAGTCGGCGATCTCCACCCGGTCCCCGTGGTGCAGCGCCGCGTCTTCCGTGACCAGCGCGTCGGCCGCCGCGACCACCGAGAGGTGGGGAACGCCGCACTCGCCGCGCTCGCGGAGCCTCCGGAGCACCGCGCTGCCCGGTGCGATGTCCCGCCCGGCCGCCGCGGGCATGAGCCGTGCGCGGGTGGTGCCCTGAAACGGGCTGGCCAGCGAGATGCTCTGCACCACGCGTGGGTCGCCGCCCAGCTCTTGCACGAACCAGCGCGCGGCCAGGCCACCCATGCTGTGGCCCACCAGGTGGATCGACACGCCCGACGGCAACCGATCGACCAGCTCGGCGAGCCGCTCGGCCACCGCGGCCACGCCAGGCCCAGGGACGTAGGAGAACGACGCCGCGTGGGCGCCCGTCTTCTCGCTCACGGTCTCACGGATCGGGCGCAGCACCCCGGCGGTTGCGAACAGCCCATGCAGGAAGACGACGACATGCTCGCCGGGCTGGGCCAGCCGTGGATAGCTGGCGGACATGTCGCGGTGCAGGAGGGTCGCCTGGCGGGCGAAGGCCATCGCCTCTCGGCCAACGTCGCGGATCCGCGAGATGGGGGTGCCGCCCGCCAGAGCCGTCAGGGTGGCCAGACCGCGCTTCATCGCTTCCGGGTTTGTAGCGCAGCCCCGGCGTGATCGGCAGCTTCTTGTCAGGCGCACGCCGCCCGGGCCAAGCTGCATCGCCGACTTCGCGATGGGAGAGCCCAGTGAGTTCCGCAGAGTTCGACCCGCCCGCGAACGCATTTTCGCACCCGTTCGTCGTCCCGGCGACCGCCATCGACGACCTGGGCCACGCCAGCAACGTGGCGTGGGTGCGGTGGGTGCAAGACGCCGCGACCACCCACTCGCGGACCGTTGGGCTCGACCTCGACGAGTACCGACGGCTCGGCGTGCTGTGGGTCGTCCGCCGGCACGAGATCGAGTACCTGGCACCGGCCTTCGATGGCGAATCCTTGAGTGCGCTGACCTGGATTGCCTCGATGCGCGCCGCCACCAGCCTGCGTCGGACCGTCTTCCGTCGCGCCGCCGACGGCGCCCTGTTGTGCCAGGCCGCCACCACCTGGGTCCTGATCGACATCCAGAGCGGGCGGCCGACACGGGTCCCGAAGGACCTCTTGGCGCGCTACGGCTTCGGCACGCTCAGCTGAGGTCTTCGGAGAGGGCAGCCACCGTGGCCGCTGGCAGCTCGACCTCGCCCCGGTAGGCCGGGTGATCGACGCCGATGCGCACCGGCTGCTGCTCGCGGATCGCGCTCACTGCCTGGGGCGAGAGCGGGAACTTCACGTAGTGCACCGCCGTGGTGCGATCGCGGCGGTCGTTGCGCGCATCGGGCACCACGGGGAAGCGCTGCCCACCAACCGTCACGTAGAACTTGTCTTCCAGCCCGGCGAGACGCTCGAGCATCGCCTCGCGCTCCGAGCGTTCGTCGTACTCGACGAAGATCGTCGCCGAGAGCTCGGCGTCGCCGGGCACCAGCTCGTTGTACGTCTCGATCTCGTGCAACACGGCCTTCTCGGCGGTGATCCGCTCGGTGCGCAACATCTCTTGGATCTGGAACAACGCCGTATCGTGGTTCTCGAACAGCACCGTCATGTTCGGGCCCAGGCGCGTACGCCGTCGCTTCTTCTCGTCGATCACCCGCGCCCGGAAGCGGTCGCGGATCTGCTCATAGGCGCCGAGGTCCAGGACTTCGCTGCGGGACACGGGTCTCATGCGGTTGCCTCCGGATCGCGGGGCGCGACGCCCCCGGGCAGATCGTCCAGGCCGTAGGCCACCGCCAGCGCCTGCACCGGATGCAGCGCCGGGCGACCGGTCTCTTTCAAGATGCGCAGCGCCGCCAGGCTGCAGTCGGTGATCACCATGTCGGGCTCCTCGTTCTCGATGGCCTTCGCCATGCGCAGGGCGTAGCGGCGACCTTCCTGGTAGTACGCGGCCTTCATGCCCCAGGTTCCGTCCACCGCCGAGCAGCGCTCGACGATGCGCACGTCGGTCTCGGGCAGCTGCGCCAAGAGCCGCGCGCCGGGCACGGCGATCTTCTGGGCGCGCAGGTGGCAGGGTGCGTGGTAGGCGACCACGCCGAAGCCCCGCTCGAACTCGCGGCTGAGGGTCTTCGCGCGTCGAAGGCCGTCGAGGAACTCCATCAGATCGAGGGTCGCCGCGGCGACCGCTTTCGCCTCGGGGGTGCCGAGGTAGACCGGCCACTCTTTCTTCATGGTGTAGCCGCAGGTCGGGCCCGGGACGACCACCTTGGCGCCCCGCTGCACGTGCGGCAAGAGCAGGTCCACGTTGTGGCGCATCTTGCGCTTGGCGGCCTCCACGTCGCCGCCGTCCAGGTTGGGCATGCCGCAGCAGGTGAGCCCAACCGGAAGCGTGACCGAGAAGCCGTTCTTCTCGAGCACCAGCACCGCGTCGCGCGGCACCTCGGGGAAGTTGTACTCGCCGTAGCAGGTCGGAAACAGCACCACCTCGCCGGCACTACCCGCCTCGGCCGGCGCCTGATGGGTCTCGAGCCAGCGCGTGAACGGCTCGGCCGCCAGCGGTGGCAGGGGGAACTCGGCGCTGATCCCGGTAGTGACCTCCATGGCCTTGCGCGCCAGGCGCTGGGCGTTGACGAAATTCGCCAGGGGCGCCGCCCGCCCCGCACCGGCCCAGCCCACCAGCTGCGGCTCGCCGAGCACGCGATCGACGAGCGGAATGCCCTCGCGACGCGCCCGCTGGGCCTTCTCGCGCGCCATCAGCCGGGGGAAGTCGAGCAGCTCGCGCGCGCCCTCGTCCTCGGTGTACGGGCACTTGATGTAGCAGAGCTTGCACTGCCAGCAGTGGTCGGTGACCGCACGCACCGTGTCGGGGCCAAGGAGCTCGGCGCCCTCGGCGCGGCCTGCCTCGATGTCACGGTCCACGGCGTCGAACAAGAGCGGGAACGAGCCGCAGTACGTCACGCACATGCGGCACTCGTGGCAGATCTGGAACGTGCGCCGCAGCTCTTGCTCGAGATCGCGCGCGTCCCAGTAGCGCGAGTCGTTCGGGTCGACGGCCGGGGGCTGTGCGGGGTTCCGGGCGATCTTGCTCATCGTCGACCGTTCATAGCAACAAAGCCCCCGGCTTCGCGACGGGCGCGGAGCCGAGGGCCTCGCAATTTTCTCGCCGGTTCAGCCCTCGAGCTCTTTCAGCGCCTTGGCGAACCGCCCGGCGTGGCTCTTCTCGGCCTTGGCCAGCGTCTCGAACCACTCGGCGATTTCGTCGAAGCCCTCTTCGCGGGCGGACTTGGCCATGCCCGGGTACATGGTCTCGTACTCGTGGGTCTCGCCCGCGACGGCTGCCGCCAGGTTCTTGGCCGTGTTGCCGATGGGCTTGCCCGTGGCCGGGTCGCCCACCTGCTTGAGGAAGTCGAGGTGACCGTGGGCGTGGCCGGTCTCGCCGTCGGCGGTGTCCTTGAACAGCCCGGCGACCTCGGGCAGCCCTTCCACGTCCGCGACCTTGGCGAAGTACAGATAGCGACGGTTCGCCTGGGACTCGCCCGCGAACGCTTCTTTCAGGTTGTTGTGGGTCTTGGTTCCTTCGAGCTTGGCCATGGTCTCATCCCTCCGCTGGGCGCGACATGCGCGCCGGGTTTCGCATCGGTATCACCGACCCCGGTCAGATAAGGCTGCACGCGCCGCGCCGCCAATCGAATCTGCTGATGCGCTCTTAAGCTCAGCTTATCGGCTGGCCGGCAGGAAACCCGGCAGAAATTGCGCAAGGTTTGCCGCGCGCGGCGGGGCGCCGCAAATAGCCACACATGGATCTGTCCAACGTCACCTTGACCCAGCTTCGCTACGTGGTGGCCGTGGACCGGCTCCGGTCGTTTCGCGCGGCTGCCGAGCATTGCCACGTCTCGCAGCCGGCGCTCAGCATGCAGGTCGGGCGGCTGGAAGAGCTGCTCGACCTGACGCTCTTCGACCGCAGCCGCCAACCGGTGGTGGTCACGGAGCGCGGCGCCACGGTGGTTGCCCAGGCGCGAGCCATCTTGCGCGAGATGGAGCGGCTGGGCGACGCGGCACGGAACAGCACCGAGATCGCCGGGCGCTATCGGCTGGGGGTGATCCCTTCCCTGGCCCCGACGCTGGTGCCGCGCTTCTTGCCGGCGTTCGCCCGGGCGTATCCCAAGGTCGAGCTGATCGTGGAAGAGACCCAGACCGAGGCCCTGCTCTCACGGCTGCAAGGCGACTCGATCGATGGGGGTATCGCCGTCACCCCGCTCGGGGTTGGCGCGGTGCACGAGCACGAGCTGTTCAAAGAGCCGCTCTACGCTTACCTCTCGCCGCGCCACCCGCTCGCCAAGCGGGCGCGGGTCCGCCAGAGCGACCTCGTGGACGAGCAGCTCTGGCTGATGGCCGAAGGCCACTGCTTCCGCACGCAGGTGCTGCACCTGTGCGGCGCCGATCTGACCGGCACGCCTCGCCCGGTTCGCTTCGAGAGCGGAAGCTTCGAGACGCTGGTCCGCCTGGTCGACGCCGGCCAGGGGGTGACCGTGCTACCCGAGCTGGTGGTCCAGGGCCTGCCGCGTGCCCAGCAACAGTCCCGCGTCCGCCCCTTCGCCCCTCCCGTGCCGGTGCGGCAGGTGAGCTTCATCCACGTGCGCGAGCACCTGCACCGCCCGATCGCCGCCGCGCTGATCGAGACGCTGGCCGCCACCACCCGGGGAGTGGGCGCGGGTCGCGCGAGCCAGACGGTGGTGCCGGTGGTCGACAGCCCGTGACTCTCACCCGTCGTCGAGCAAGACGCTGAGCCCCTTGGCGCCCAGCACGGCGTAGTTGCGCACGCAGTTGTTGAAGATGGCGTGGACCTTGGCCGCCCGCTCGGAGAGTGCGCGAACCGGGGCGACCCAGGCCTCGAGCTCGGCCGGCGCGTAGAGGTAGTCGAAGCGCTCGTGGACGCTGGCCCCCTTCTTGTTCCAGCCCGCGCGGTTGTGGCCGTGGAACCGCACCAGAGCGAGCTCGGGATTCGTGACCGCCGTCAGGGGTGGCACGCCGCCCGCGGCCACGTCGGGCTCGTCGACACCGACGTAAGAGAACCCGAGCGAACGCATCAAGTCGAATACGCGCTCGCGACGCTCGGGCAAGAGCCACGACCGATTGCGGAGCTCGATCGAGATCGGCGTGTCGGGCCAGCGCTCGCGGAGCCTTTCCAGCCGCCGGGCGTTGCCCCGCGTTGCCGAGAACCACGGCGGAAACTGGGCCATCACGCAGCCCAGGCGACCGGATCGCTTCAGCGGCGCAACCAGCGCACGGAAGCGTGCTTCGATCTCGGTGGCGATCTCGGCGGGCATGCGATCGGGGTAGACGCGCGCCCCGTGGCTCGCGAGCGCCTGGGCCAGGTCGCCCGGCAAGCGCGCGACGTCGACTGGATGCCCGGTGACGATCGGGTGAGCCTTCACGTCGAACACGAAGCCGGGCGGCGTCCAATCGAGCCAGCGTTCGGCGGTCTCGGGTGGCAAGAGGGAGTAGTAGGTGGCGTCGACCTCGACCAGCGAAAACTGGCTCGAGTAGAAGCGCAGGCGCGCTTCTGCGCTGCTGGCGCCCCGGGGGTAGAAGAGCCCGCCCTGCACCAGCGTCTTGTCGGTCCAGCCGGCGGTGCCGAACACCACGTTGCCACGCGCCGCGGGGACCGGAGCTCTGGCGGCGAGCTCGGTCGCCGCCGCCCAGCGCACGGGATCGGGCTCGGGGACGACCACGCGCGGGGCCCGGGCGCTCACCCGGACCTCGGCTTCGCGATGCGCTCGGCCAGGGCGCGCACGGTCAGCGGGCTCGAGCCTTCGGCCTTGTTGTTGACGATCACCAGCAGCACCTTGCCGAGCTTCTCGCAGGCCTCGACCAGGCGGGCGACATCGGCGCGCATCTTCTCTTGCGGATCGACGATGCGGTCGAAGGGCGCCAGGGCGCGCTTGCGATCGTCGTAGCGCTGGCCGGGCGGAATGAGCAGCCGCGCCACCACGAACGGCGCAGAGAGCACCCCGGGGATCTCGAGCTGCTCGCCGAGATCGGGCATGCGCTCCCAGAAGTTGAGCACGTGGGCCACGCCATGCGCGGCCAGGGCGTCGAGGTAGGCGTGGGTCAAGAGCTCGCGGTTCCGGAGCTCGACCGCGTAGCGGTGCGCCGTCGGCAGCTTCGAGAAGAACTCGGACAAGCGCTGGGCGAAGCGCCCTGGCTCGGGCAGCTCGTGGCGACGGAGCGGGGGGAGCTCGAAGACCAACGCGCCGGCGCGCTCGGCGAAGGCCTCTTCGACCGGCGCGAGGACGTGCTCGCGAAAACACTCGACCGAGAGGAAGCGCGGGTTCGGCTCGCGGGTCTTGGGATCGACCGCCTGGGTGACCGCGCTCCAGACCTTCATCACGGCACGAAACCCCTGGGGCAGCGCCCGGGCGTAGCTGGCCAGGGTCGGGCGATCGAGCGGGGCGTAGTAGCTGCGGTCGATGCCCACGCTGCGGAACAGCGGGTACCTGGCGTACAGCTCGAGCCCGCGCTGGGCCAGCTCGCGCTCGCTGGTGCCGGGCGGATAGACCAGGCCCGCCCACCCTGGAAACGTCCAGGAAGAGGTGCCGAACCGCACGTGCGACGGCACGCGCGCGGCAAGCTCGCGCTCGGCCGAGAAGTCGAGCTCGGGCGCCGCGCCGAACAGCTCGAGCTGGCGGCCCATCAGATCCGCCCGAGGGCGATCGCTTCCACACCACGCTCGGCCAGCAGTCGAACGCCGTGGATCAACATCGCGAAGCGGTCGTCGTGGGTCAGCCCCTGGCGGTAGCGGTAGTAGATCTGTTGCAGCACCACCGCGGTCTTGAACAGGCCGAAGGCGTAGTAGAAGAGCGCGTTCGACGCGTCGCGGCCCGTGCGCTGGGCCCAGCGATCGGCGATCTGGCGGCGAGTCAGGCTGCCGGGCAGCGTGGTGGGGCCCCAGCGCACGGCGTGGAACTGCTCGGCGTCGTCGGGCTCGACCCAGTAGGCCAGCGTGGTCCCGAGATCCATCAGCGGGTCGCCCAGGGTGCACATTTCCCAGTCGAGCACACCGATGATGCGCGTCGGGTCGCGCGGGTCGAGCACCACGTTGTCGAGCTTGAAGTCGTTGTGGATCAACCCTGGCGCGCCGTCGGCGGGCAAGCGCTCGGCGAGCCACGCTGCCAGCTGCTCCACGGCGGGGATGTCGTCGGTCTTCGAGCCGGCGTAGCGCTGAGCCCAGCCGCGTACCTGGCGCTCGACGTAACCCTCGGGTTTGCCCAGATCGCCGAGGCCGGCGGCGGCGAAGTCGATGGCGTGCAGCTCGGCCAACCGATCCGCGAGCTGGGTGTGCAACGCCGAGACCTGCCCGGCGCCCAGCTCGAACCCGCGCGGCAGATCTTTGCGCACGATCAGGCCGTGGGTGCGCCGCATGACGTAGAACGGGGCGCCGAGCACGCCCTCGTCGGCGCAGTGCAAGAGCGGCTCGGGTGCCAGGGGATACACCGCGTGGAGTTTCGAGAGCACGCGGAACTCGCGCCCCATGTCGTGCGCGGTCTTGACCTTGCTGCCGAACGGCGGGCGACGGAGCACGTACTGCCGATCGCCGGCGCGGACCAAGTACGTGAGGTTGGAGTGACCGGACGGGAACTGCTCGACCGAGAGCTCGGCCTGGGCGTCGATTTCAGGAAGGCGCTCGCGCAGGTGACGCGCCAAGGGCTCGAGGTCCAGCTCTTCACCGGCCCGTATCGGTTCGGCCCGATCCAACCAGCGCTCGAGCGTCGCCATCAGCCCACGATGATGTCCTGACAGGCCATCGACCCGAGCGTGCCGTCGTACCCGTCGTCTTTGATGCCGAGCCCGAGGTTGGCCGGGGTCGCCCGAACGATGCTGCCGTCGCTGGTGGTGATGCTGAGGGTCCACTGCTCGAGCTTGCCGCCCACCAGCCAGTTGCTGTCACCCACGCACAGCGTCCACTTTCCGATGGCGTCGATGCCCTTGAACGCGGCCTGCAGTGTGGTCGGGCCCGCCGCGGCGCCCTTGTCGGGCTTGAAGGCGCAGATCTTGTCGTCTTTGCACACGTACGACAGGGGCCCGATGCTGTCGCCCATGTCTTCGGCGGCGACCGCCGCCGAATCTTGGAACGTGACAGCGTGCGCCGGATCGAGCCCCGACAGATCGCCGGCGAGGATGCCGCCGCCGTCGTCGGCGCCCTCGCCGTGACCGGGCCGGCTGACCAGCGTGATCACGGTGGCGTTCGGGCCGCGCAGCTTGATCGTGAGGTGACCGCAGTCCTCGTGGTCGATGGCGACCTTCACCGTGAGGCTTGCCACGATCGAGCTCTTGCAGGTCGCGGTCTTGGGATCGGTATCGGTGTCGACGTTGAGGAACCCGGCCTTGCAGCCACACACGCCGCCGCTGGAACAGGTCGCGTTCACGTCCGTGCACAGACCACTGCACGGGTCCGCGGTGGTGCCACCGGTGCCGCCCGCGCCGCCGCTGCCGCCCGTTGCTCCGCCGCTGCCGCCCGTTGCTCCGCCGCTGCCGCCCGTTGCTCCGCCGCTGCCGCCGGCTCCGCCGCTGCCGCCCGCGCCACCGGTCGCGCCACCACTGCCACCGGTGGCGCCACCGCTGCCGCCCGTTGCTCCGCCGCTGCCGCCCGTTGCTCCGCCGCTGCCGCCCGTTGCTCCGCCGCTGCC
>JAKLKA010000153.1 GCA_023150915.1 Polyangiaceae bacterium | reverse complement strand
CGCGTTTCGAGCACCCGGACGCGTCGAAAGTCGTCGCGCGCGCGAAACCGAGTGAGCGCTCGACGTCATGCGCGCACAGGCCAACTCCTCGGCGATCGACGCAGTGTGCGCGCGAGTCGCTCTGAAACGCGTCAACAAGATTCTTTGCGTCGATGCTCTTTTCCGTAGAGACGCTGCTGGCGCGCCCCCGACGGAAGGGGCGCGCCGGATTGCCGTCAGTGGTCTGTGGCAGCGGCAGCGTCATGGGCTCGCCGGCTCGCGAGGCGGCGTGCTCGAAGACGCGTCCCTTTTCGCAACCGTCCAGCCCGACTTCCGGGTGGGGATGCCTGCTGCCCGCCAGCGCCTGCGCCCCGCCAGCGCCTGCTGGCCGCCCACGAAGGCTCACAGCGAGACGCAATCTCGCCCGTCGCATTCGGGCCCGGGCGACGGCGACTTCCGCGGCGGTTTCGCCGCCGGCGGCGTCCGGCGCGGCCGGGCGGGCGGAGCGGCGCCGCGCTCGATCCGCGGCGGCCGCGGCGCGTCGGGCGAGTGTTGGCACCAGCTCCGCAGAAACGCATCGGTGGTCGGACCGGTGGGGCACGGCGGCGGGGGGAACTCGTCGTCAGGCACGGGCGCGCCACGCGCCCGCGGAACCCCTGGCGGGTCGCGCGGCACGGCGGCCGGCGACGCTGCGATCGGCGCCGATCGGGCAGGCGCGCTGGCAGACCCCGCCGGGAACGGGAGCCGTGCCAGGCGGGGCGGACGTGGCATGGTCCAGAAGGTGAGCCAGCCGAGTCCGCCAATGGCGGCGCACACCAGAACGGCGAGGGGTCCAGACCGAGCGAGTCGCGGCATGCCCATCAGACCCCGCAGCACGGCCCCCGGTTCCTTGGGTGCCCGGACGTTGCCTGTCACAGCAACGAGCGCGCGTGGGCATCACAGTGGCACGAGCAGGGTGTCCAGCGGGCTCGCGACCCGCGCGCCAAGCGTGCGCGCGACGTGGGTGTAGCGAGCGGTGGATCGGATGCTGGCGTGCCCGAGCAGCAGCTGTACGTCGCGGATGTCGGCCCCACTTTCCAGCAGAAGGGTCGCGAACGTGTGCCTGAGCAGGTGAGGCGTGACTTTGCGGCGTAGCCCGGCGTGCGCCGCGGCGCGCCGGAGCGCGCAGCGGGCCACCTGATGGTGCAGCGGCCCGTTGCGTCGCGATCCGAAGACGAATGGTCCGGTCGGCCGCTCCCACGAGCAGTAGTCGCGCAGCAGCCGAAGCAGTCGTGGGCTGAGCAAGACCTCGCGGTCAGCGCCTCCCTTTCCTCGCCGAACGCGGATCACGGCGCGCGCTGCTTCTATGTCAGTGGTCTGCAGCGCGCACGCCTCCGAGATCCGAAGGCCTGTGGCATAGAGCAGAGCGAACAGCACCCGGAACAAGGCCGAGTCCGACATCGCATCGCTCGTTGCGTCGGACGCGGAAGGCTCGGGCAGCGAGCGCGCGCCCTGGCGATTCAGCTACGCGAAAGCTGCGACCAAGAAGCAAGGTCCGCAGGAGGTCGCCGACCTCAAACCACCGCCGGACGACTTCAGGGAGTTTCTCGTGACCTGCGTCGATGCGTGGTTGACGGGCAAGGACGAGGCCGCGGGGTATGCAGCAGCCTACGCCACCGACGCTGCGGTCGATGGGATAGCACGAACACTGACACGCGCTGCTCGCGCCAGACCCAGACCTCGCGCACGTGGGCAGGCCGCCGGCCTGGAGCCGCAGCCGGACCCCGCCGCCTTCGCGCTCTTCGAGCTCTTGCGAGTCGTGGATCAGCGCCTCCCTCGCGACCCTCCACCGGAGCCCCGAGCTTTGCTTGGCCACACTCCAGGGACTCTTTTTCATGGTCATCAAGGCCGGTGGCAATGACCTCAATCGGCAAGGCCCGGCCCTGCCGCGTGCCGCCGGCCGCGCAGCAAGATCACCAGGAAGAGCGGCCCGCCGACGAGCGCCGTGACCGCCCCGACCGGGGGCTCGGTCTGGAGCCAGCGGAACAGCGCGCGGGTCAAGAGGTCGCACGCCGTCAGGGTGGTCGCGCCGAGCAACAGCGACGCCGGCACCACCACGCGGTGGTCGGGCCCGAGCAGGCGGCGGACGGCGTGGGGCACGACCAACCCCACGAAGCCGATCAAACCGGTGAGGCTCACCACTGCCCCGGCGATGGCCGAGGCCGCGAAGAACACCCGGCGCTCGAGCCGCGGCACGTCGACGCCCAAATGGCCGGCCGGCTCGCGACCCAGCGCGAGCAAGTTGAGCCGGCCCGCGTCCAGCGCGATCGGCACCAGACCCACGGCTACCCAGATCGCGCAGCCCACCAGCTGCGCCGTGGACGGAACGTCGAGGAAGCCCATCAGCCAGAACAGCAGCTCTTGCGCCTTCGAAGCGCTGACCAGCGTTTTGACGAAGGTGATCACGCTGGCGGCGATGGCGTTGACGATCACGCCCGCGAGCACGATGGTCGTGCCGCTGACTTCGCCGCCCGCCCGCGCAATGGCATAGACCAAGAGCGTGGCCAGAAGGCCGCCGGCCATGGCCGCCGCGGGCACGACGGCCGCGCCCAGCACCGAGAACGCACTGGTGCCCGCCACGATCGCCAGCGTGGCGCCCGCCGCGGCGCCGCCCGACACGCCCAGCACGTAAGGGTCAGCCAGGGGGTTGCGCAGCAGGGCCTGGAACGACACGCCCACCACCGACAGCGCGCCGCCGGCCAGGCAAGCCAAGAGCACGCGCGGCAGCCGCGCCGACCAGAGGATGGTCGCGTCCAGGCTCTCGGGCTCGCGCACGGCCCGCAGCAGATCGATGGGCTCGACGCCGAAGCGCAGGGCCGCGGCCACCGTCGCAGCCAGCGCAATCACCAAGAGGCCGAGCGCGGACGAGCGAGACATCGGAGGCAGGCCAACCACGCGAAGCGGGGGCGCCTATTGGGCGGCGCGCCCGCGGGACACTTCGCTCTTGGTGTTGCGGTCGTGCAAGATGCGCAACCCTTCCAGGGTGAGGTGATCGTCCACGCCCTCGACCGTCTCGCAGTGCTTGACGATCAGCGTGGCCAGCCCGCCGGTGGCGATCACCCGGCACGGGAACCCCAGCTCGGCCTGCAGCTTCCTCACCAGCCCGTCGACCAGCGACGCGTAGCCGTGCACGATGCCCGACTGCAGGGCATGGGTGGTGTTCTGGCCCACCACCTGCGGGGGTTCGGCGATCTCGATGCGCGAGAGCTTGGCGGCCTTGCCGAGCAGCGCGTCCAGGCTGACGCGCACGCCGGGCACGATCACGCCGCCCAGATACTCTGCCTTGGGCGAGACGCAGTCGAAGGTGGTTGCGGTGCCGAAGTCGACGATGATGGCGCCGCTCTTGAAGCGCTCGAATGCCGCCACGGCGTTGACGATGCGGTCGGCGCCCACGTCGCGCGGGTGATCGTAGACCACGCTGATGCCGGTCTTGGTGCCCGGGCCCACCACCAGCGGCACCCGCGCCACCGCGTGGCGAATGGCCTCGGACATCACGTCGGTGAGCGGCGGGACCACGCTGGCCACGATCGACGCCTGCACCTTGCGCGGATCTTCGGTGCGCAGCGACAGCAGCTGCTGCAAGAGCACGCCGTACTCGTCGGCGGTGCGCGTGTGAACGGTCGCAACGCGGAAGGTCTGGACCAGCTCCTGGCCCGAATACAGGCCAAAAACGATGTTGGTGTTCCCGATGTCGACGGCGAGCAGCACGGCGCGCGCAGCGTACCATCAGGGCGTGACGACGCGCACGCTCTGCACGACGTCACCCTGCGCCAGCCGCTCCCAGCCCGGCTCTGCGCGTCCGATCAGCGCATAGTCCCCGTCCAGGTGCGGAAACGAGGCAAGGGTCACGAAGAACTGACTCGAGCCGGTGTCGCGCCCCGCCAGTGCCACACCCACTGCGAGCGGGTCGAAGCTGACCGGGCTGGTCTCGCAGGCCAGCGGCTCTTTGCCCGCGCCGCCGTAGCCGTCACCGCCGGGGTCGCCCAGCTGGACCACGAAACCGGGCACCACGCGGTGGATCCGGTTCTTCTCGAAGAAGCCCGCGCGCGCCAGGCTCACGAGGCGCGTGGTGGCGACCGGCGCCAGCGCCGGATCGAGGGTCAGCTTCACTTCGCCCGAGTCGGTCTCGAACACCAAGGTGGTCTTCTGGGTGAGCGGCTGCCCCAGCTCGGGCGGGCTCGGCGCTGGACCCTCGGCCTTGCACACGCGCTTCTGCTCGCCCATCACCCGCAGCGCCTTCTCGGCGTGCTCGCGCAGCGTGGGGTTCGGGCTCTTGCAGAACGCGTCCAGCCGCGGCTTGAAGCTCAAGACCTGCAACGCGCCGGCGGCGTCGGTCAGGGCGGTCCACACCTCGATGGAATCCGGAGGGCGCTGCAGGGTGAAGGCCGTGGTCAGCGCGTCCACGATCGTCGGGTGCGGCTTGACGGGTTCGACGGTCGCGCCGCCGTCGGTGGGCTCGGCTGCAGGCTGGCGCTTCTCGGCCGCGCGATCGGGATACGACGCGATCACCTGCGCAGCGGTGGCCACGGTGCCGGCGTCGGGCGCGCGCAGCGCCTTGGCCAGCAGCACCGGCGTGTCGTCCACCTCGGGGTGGGCGCCCAGCTTCTCGAGGGCCGCCTGCCGCACCAGTGGCAGCTTGCTCTCGCACAGCTCCTTGAAGCGCGCTTGCCGCGTGCCGCTCAGCTTGCCGCGCGCGAGCACGTCGAGCAGCGCCAGCCGACCGCTGACCCCTTCGGGATCGGGGTCGCAGCGGCCGAGCGCCGGGTGCGCCATGGCGTCGCCCGCCAAGAGCGAGGCCGCGCGGCAGCGCAGGGCGATCACCCGCCGCGCCAGGGCCGGTTGGTCTTTCGGCGGGCCGAGCTCGGCCAGCTGTTCCAGCGCGGGCTTCGCGCCTTGCGCCGGAAGGGTCAGCGCGTCGAGCGCCGCGCGCAGCGGGGCGAGCCCGGCGCCACCCAGCGTGGAAAGCGAGTCGGCCTTGGGCACCAGACTGGGCAGGCTCTTCTGCAATGCCACCTGCCCGGCCTTGCCCACGCGTGCCAGCTCGCGCGCGGCATCGGCACGTTCGCTCACGGTGAACGACTCGCTCTCGAGCACCTTGACCAGCGCCACCACCGCCTGGTCACCGGCCCGCCCCAGCGCCCGCACGGCGTACGAGCGGCGCGCGCCGGTCGGGCCGGACAGCGCCTCGCTCGCGACCTCGTACAGACGCATGCGGATCGCTTCGCTTCCCGCGTCGATGCGCGTGAACGCGAGCAGCGCGGCGGCGACCGGCTTCTCGGGCCGACTGGCGGCGTCGAGCAGCGCCACGATCGAAGCGTCGTCGAGTCGCTTCTTGCGCGACGCCATGCGGCCCAGCGCCAGCGCTGCTGCTTCGCTCTTCTCGTCGATCTCGAGCCAGGCGCGCAGCGTGGCCTCGGCTTCGGGGCCGCCGCAGCGACCCAGGGCGTCGGCCAGCGTGGCGCCCACGTCGAGGTCGGTCTTGGTTTCGTCCTTGGTCGTGGCCAGCGTGGCCGCGCGGCTCACCAGCGCGCGCACGGTTCCGGCCTCGCTGCCCTTGCAGCCATGGCCCAGACCATGGGCGGACCAGGCGACCACCTCGCGATCCTCGTCGGCCAGGGATTTCTTCAGCGCCTCGAGCGCGGCCGGGTCGGCGATGCGTGCCAGCGCGCGCGCCGCCTGCCGCCGCACGGCGACCTCGCGGCTGGACAGGTCGTCGGGCTTGATCGCGGCGCTCGTGCGCTGGTGCTCGGCCACCACGATGCGGCGCAGCGTGGCGTCGCGATCGGCGTCCGACATGACCGCAGCGCTGGCCAGCGGTGCCGCGTCGGTCGAGGGCGCCGGCGCAGCCGGTTTTCGGCACGCGGTGCACAGCGCCACCGAAGCGAGCACCACGGCGGCGCGGGTCACTGTGCCGACCCTCCCCAGGTGGCGAGCCGATCGACCACGTAGCTGACGCGCTCGCGGCCCGCGCGCGCAAGCCGCTCGGCCAGGGGCGATGCGGGCGTGCGCGCGGCCACGCCCTGTGCCGGCATGCCGGCCGCATCGAACGCTGCCAGCGCGCGCCGCAGATGCCAGTCGCAGGTGACCACGCCAAGGCGTTCGAAACCCAGCTCCCTGGCCAGCGCCACGCTGTAGTGGGCGTTCTCGCAGGTCGAGAAGCTGAGCAGCTCGAGGAGCAGCGCGCCGGACGGGACCCCGCGGGCCCGAAGCGCGTCGGCCAGGACCTCGGCCTCGGCGCGTGCCGCCCAGCGGCGACCACCGCTCACGATGATGCGCGGGGCCAGGCCGTCGGCGAACGCCTGCGCGGCGCGCTGCACCCGGCGCGAGGCCGCGTCGGTGAGCTCGTCACCGGGCGCGATGCGACAGCCGAGGAGCACCAATGCGTCGAGCACCACCGCACCGAATACTACTGCCGCCGGCGGGTGTCGCCGGTGGCGAGGGCCGGCGGGCTTTGCGCCGCGGAATCGTCCGGCAATGGCCCGACGCCCGTGGGGCGGGGTAGCATGCCCAGGCAATGCGGAAACGCGGGGGCTTTGCCCTGGCCATCGGCGCGGCGGCACTGCTGGCCGCCGGCGCCTCGTCGCAGCTGCCGCCCCCCGGCTCGCCGCCCCGCGCGGCAGCGCCCGCGCCACCGCCGCCCGCGACCCCTGACGGCGCCGAGCCCGCAGCGTGCGCGTCCCGTGGGCTTCAAATGCCCAGCGGCGAGCTGGCACGGCTCAGCTGCAAACAGGCGCGACAGATCGTGGCCCACGTTCGCGAAAGGCTTGCCGCCCCAGCTGCCACTCCGCCCACGGACCCACTGGTCGAGAGCGTTGCCGACTGGCTCGACCCCCACGGTCTCTGGTCCGCGGCGCCCGACAGCCCCATCCGGGGTGCGCTGGCGCGGCATGCCGAGCGGCTCGTGCGCGAGGTCGAGGCCGACCCCAACTCCGATCTCGACTGTGCGGCCTCGCGAGAGGTGGGGCAGGTGGCGCGCGCCTGGGTGCGCGAGGTCCGCGACGAGCTCGAGCGTGCGCGGCGCTCGGCGCCTCGGGTCAGCGCCGAGCGTGCGCTCAACCTGGCCGCGCAGAGCGTGTTTCAGGACGATCCGGTGACGCGCCCGGCGAAGGTCTTTGCTCGCGATCTGGGGACGCGCATCGGGAGCTTCGAGTCGCAGTTCGGCGATGCGCGCGCTTCGGCCGACAGCGCTGCCGCGCGCCTGGCCCCCGAGCAGTCTCTCGACGCATGGTCGCACGCGGTGCTGGCAGCGGTGCTGCGCGCCTACGTTCCCGCGGTGGATCCCCACGGTCAGTGGGCGCCGGTCGACGAAGAGTGGTCGCTGTATTCGGCCGATCCGGCCGTGGATTCCGAGCCCCGGCTCTGGGGGCGCATGGTGCGCACGGCGCTGGGCGTGCGCGTCACCGAAGACGCGCGACCGCCGCTGCTGGAGGGCGATCTGGTGCTCACCATCGGCGGCATTGCCACGGCCGGGCTCAGCGTGGAGCAGGCCGAGCAGCTGGCGCATCTCGAGTCGGTCGGCGGCGAAACCCGCCGCAGCGTGGTCGTTCTCAGACCGGGCGAGCGGCGCCCCCAGACGCTCGACGTTCCGCTCGAGCAAGACGACGCCGCACCGGGTGCCTCGGGGCCGGCAACACGGCGCGTGCCTTACGGTGGCGGCGACGTTGCGGTGGTCACCGTGCCCGACGTGCCCGACGAGCTCGGAGAGGATCTCGAGCGCGTGGTCGCGGAGCTGGCCGAAGAGACCCCGCCCGCGCTGGGCCTGCTGCTCGATCTGCGGGGCAACGGCGGCGGGTCGCTCGACGGTGCGGCGCGCGCCATCGGCGTGTTCTTGCCCGGCGCGCCGATCTTCCCACTCAAGCGCCGAGACGGCGTGATCGAGCTGCAGCATGCTCCGGCGCCCGCCGAAGGCCACGTGTGGCGCGGCCCCGTGGCTGCGCTGGTCGACGGCTACACCGCCAGCGCCGCCGAGATGATCGCCGGCGCGCTCCAGGCCTATCGCAGAGGTCCGGTGATCGGCGCGCGCACCTTCGGCAAGGGCTGCGTGCAAGAGTACTTCGACGACCCTTCGGGCGCCGGCGTGCTGCGTCTGACCACCATGCTGTTCTCGTTGCCCGACGGCGCGGCGCTCCAGGGCGTCGGGCTCACGCCCACCCTGGCGCTCGAGCTTCCGCGGGCCCGCGAGCGAGAGCGCGCCATCGTGGGCAGCATCGGACCGTGGCAGGGCCCCGACGTCCGCGCACCGCAGGCGATCGGCGGTCCGACCTGGCCCGGTCACCACGGCGCCGTGGGCGGCTTCGACGACGCCCCGCTCCGGGCGGCATTGGTTCGCCTGGGCGCGCGGCCGCCGCGTCGCTCGGTGGCTACTCGTGCGCTCCGCGGGGGCCGGCGCCCGGCCGCGGATTAGGCTTCCATCGGCTACTATCGGGCGGGCTGGCTTTGGCGGGCGGAGCCTGCTACACGCCTATCGCGCTGGGCGTTTCCGTCCACCATCGAGGAGCCCCCGACTGCCCGCAGACGACCGTTCTCTTCGGCACGCCGACGAAGCCAAGAGCAAACGTGCCGTCGCCGACCCCGCAGCCGGTGTGAACCGACGCAGCGAGTCTCGGCCGCGAGACGGCGCCCGCGTTGCGCCGGCCCCCCCGCCTGCCGAGCCCGCTTCGGGGCCGGCGCGACACCCCGTCGATCTGGGCGACAAGCGCCTGGACGCCGACGCGGTCAAGGTGGTCCGTCGCCTGTTGCGCCACGGTTACGAGGCCTACGTGGTGGGCGGTGGCGTGCGCGACCTGCTGCTCGATCGCAACCCCAAAGACTTCGACATCGCGACCAGCGCCCGCCCCGACGACGTGCGCACCCTGTTCCGCAACTCGCGCATCATCGGCCGGCGTTTTCGCCTGGTGCACGTGCTCTTCGGCGGCGGCAAGGTGATCGAGACGGCCACCTTCCGTCGCGCGCCCGACACCAGCGAGCGCGAGGGTGAAGACCTGTTGATCCGCAACGACAACGTCTTCGGCGACGCCCACGAAGACGCCGCGCGGCGCGACTTCACCATCAACGCGCTGTTTTACGACGTCGAGAACAAGCAGGTCATCGACTGGGTCGGCGGCATGCCGCACATCGAGGGGCGCGTGGTCCACACCATTGGCGACCCGGTGGTGCGCTTTCAAGAAGATCCGGTGCGCATCTTGCGCGCCATCAAGTTCAGCGCTCGGCTCGATCTGGGCATCACACCCGACGTGTACGACGCCATCGTGCACTGCCGGGGCTCGCTGGCCATGGCGGCCCGCCCGCGCCTGTTCGAAGAGCTGCTCAGGCTGCTGCGAGAGGGCGCGGCCCAGCGCAGCTTCTGGCTGGCGTGGGAGACGGGCGTGCTCGACGTGCTGCTGCCCGAGCTTTCGGCTTATCTGTCCGACTCGGAAGAGGACGACGGCGTGGTCTGGCGGATCTTGCGCGAGCTGGATCTGCGAACCCGCGAGCGGGGCGAGGCGTTCGACGACGTGGTGCTCTGGACGCTGCTCTTGCTCGAGCCGCTGCGCGAGGTCACCCGTGGCGAGAAAGATCGGGTCGGCGCCGCCTGGGACTTCCTAGAGCCGATCGTGGATCGCCTGAACGTGCCTCGCCGCATCGCCGATGCCGTGCGCCGCATCGTGGCCATCTACCCCAAGCTCGAGGCCGGGCGCGCGGCTCGCTTCGCCAAGACGCCGCTCTTCGCCCTGGCCGACGAGGTTCACCAGATCCACCGGGCCGCGCTCGGCCATGCACGCAGCGGCCCCGACGACGCTCCGCGCGCCGACTCGTCCGAGCTCGGGCCGAAGCGTCGCCGTCGCCGCCGGCGTCGCTGATCCGTGGCGGATCAGTTGCTGTTCATCTCGACGCGGACCAGCTTCTTGCCCAGGAACAGGTAGTCCCCGTGGGCCAGGGGCTTCTCGCTCTTGATGCGGATGTACGTCCCGTTGCGGCTGCCGTGGTCGGTCAGGACGAACTTGCCGTCCTTCTCTTCGATCGTGCAGTGCTTGGCCGACATGAAGACGTCGCCGGGGAAGTTGAGGTCGCCATCTTCCCGGCCGATGTCCAGGGTGTTCCCGCGGGCGCACACCGTCATGCCAATCGCGCCGCCCTCGAGCAGCTGGTTGATCCGGAAGGCGCTGGGGTACTTGGGCGACGAATAGAAGAACGTGCCCTCGGCGTCGTTGCCGTCCGAAGCCTTCGGCGTGGGGTCGAGCCGGAACAGCTGCTCGCCCGCCATGAAGGTGTCACCCGGCGCAATCTCGACGCCGCCACGGATGCGGAAGAACACGCCGTTGAGCGAGCCCTCGTCGCGGACCACCAGGCCGCCGCTGCGGTAGAAGAAGTTCGCATGCTTGGGCGACACGAACGGGTCGTCCGAGAAGTCCAGGTCCAGACCGTGACCGGCCAGATGCTGGTCGGCCTTCAGGTGGTAAGAGAGCCCCTCTTGCTCGCCCCCGTGCCGATCCTGACCGCGGATCACCACGATGCGGGCCTTCTCGGGGTCCTGCATGTCGCTGAAGAAGTTCGCTTGGAGGTGCAGGATGTGGTCCGGAACCGGTGTTCCGCAGCGGCCGCAGAACTTGTGCCCACTGGGCACCGGGCTCATGCACGATTCGCAGACGTAATTCCTTGCTTGATCCATCCGTTCCTCCTCCGTCATCCCTGCCGGGATGCGGCCGACGTCCACCGAGACTCGATCAATTTCGCCCGTCTGGGAACCGGCTTCCGGTGATTCGAAGGCGACGGTGTGTTCGTCCTCGAAGACCGGCTCGGGCGGGGCGATCGACGGCATCTGCACGCGCACCGACGGTTTGCCGGGAAAAAGCCGCAGGTCGTGGCCGCAGGCGGCGCACACACGGGTCCCGAGCGGGCTGACGACGTCGCACTGCCCACACACGATTCCGAGCTCGAGAGCGGGCTCACCCATCAACCTGCCACAAGCTAGAAAAACACGGGGCCAAACGCTAGCGAATCACGGTGAAACGCGCGGCCGCATCCATGAAGCCCGCCGCGCTGACCAGGCGGAAGGCCACCATTTCCTTGCACGAGTCGACGTCCACCAGGCCAAAGTCCCTAGAATCATAGGGCAATAGCCGGTTGTCGCTGACCAGGAAGAACTTCCCGGCCTCGACCTTCTGATCGACCGGGGATGGGGGCACGCCGTGCCCGCCGGGCGACCCGCGCATGTGCGAGACCCCGGCCACGGCCTCGACGTCGCAGAACTGCTCGATCTCGGCGCCGGTGCTGGGGTGCTGCACCTTGAACACCCGCGGGTGGCAGGCGTGCTCGGTCTCGGCCGCGCGCCCGTTCACCGAGACCCGCGCGCCCTCGATGTGAACCTGATCTCCCGGGTCGCCGATGATCCGGCCAATGACCATGCGATCGGGAGCCTTCGGCTCGGGGCAGGTCACCAGATCGCCGAACTTGGGCTTGGTGGCCCGCCACAAGATGACGAGATCGCCGCCGCGCAGCGTGGGCGCGATGGATGCTTCGAGATACGGGTCACCCTCGGGAATGCGCCACCAGCGAATGGCGGTTGCGCGGAGAAGGCCGATCAACACGCCGACGATGAGGGCGGTCCAGAGCAGAAACTTGAGGAGCTTCTGCATTGCGCCCCAATGGTAGCCGATGGGCGGGGCGGGGCCACATTTGGGTGGCCTAGCGCGCGGGGCAACCGCCGATGGGTGGCTGTTCCGAGGCGCTCTGCCCTTCGGCGATGGCCTTGGCCGAGGCGAACACCGCGCGCCAGCGATCGAGGCGGGTGAACTCGGCGCGACCAAGGGTGCTCTCGCTGCCGTCCATGACCGCGGCCGAGATCACCCCCAGGACCTCTTTCGAGCCGTCCGCCAGGATCGGGCCGCCCGAGTCCCCCGGGCAGATGCTGGCGTCCAGGCGGAAGCGCGAGTCCAGGACGCGGTCGATGGTTCCGCCCGAGCGGCGCCGGCGCGAGATTGCCTCGCCGGACAGCGCACAGCGCCCGAACCCCACCGGGCTTGCGTGCTCGCCCAAGCTTGGCGCGGCGTCGAGCCGGGGCTTGGCGGTGGCCACACCGATCAGCTTCCGCTCGAGCACCAGCACCGCGATGTCGCCCTCGCCCGCGGCGTGGCCGCAGGGCGGCGCCACCACCGCGCGCACCCCCACGTCGCCCCACGGCAAGTAGTCCCCGCCCAGCTCCACCCGGATGTCGCGGGGGCGCGCGTTCTTCTCGGTGAAGTCGCCGTACTTGTCGCGCTGCGAGACGCAGTGGTGGGCGGTGAGCACCTGGTCTTCGTCGATCAGCGTGCCCGAGCAGCTGGTGCTTGCCACCACCACGCGGACCACGAAGTCGTCGTCCCGCGCCAGCGCGAACGGGATCTCCGGCGGCTCGAGGCGGCCGTCGTGATCCGGGCCGGCGGCGGGCCGAGGCGCCGGCTCGCTGGCGACGCGGAACGAGCGCAGGCCCGAGCAGCCCGAGGAGCCCACGGCGAGCACGGCGAGAGCCAGGGTGAGCCGTCCGATCATCGCAGGTCCAAGGTCACTTCTCGCATCGAGACGCGGTACGCGAGCTCGGAGCGGTGAGGGTCGCGGATTGGATCGTCCACGCCGCGGCGCACCAGCTCGGACAGCAGCCGCTCACGCCGCTGGGCCCGCCCCAGCAGCGAGGGCGAGCACGTCACCACGGTGCAGGTGTCCAGCATGCGGCGCTGGGCCTCGAGCGCGGCCTCGGAAAAGCCCAGCTGCCAGAGGGTGCGCGCGCGGGCATCGGCGATGGGCGGCAGATCGCGCACCGCGCTGGGCGCGCGGGCCAGGGCGGCCTGGGCCAGCCCCGGAGCCGAGTGTTCCAGATAGGCGTCGGCCAGCTGCGCCAGCGCCGCTGCATCCCCGGGGTGCGCGCTCACCCGTGCCTCGAGCGCGCCGACCTCGGCGCCCAGCGGCTCACCCACCAGCGCCGGGGCGACCCGGGCGGAAGGAGACACCGCCGCCCACAGCCCGCCAAGGCCGACCAGTGCCAGCACGGTCCACCGAACGTGTTGCATCGACCCTGAATCAGTTGCCGACAACGGGCCCGTCAGAAAGTTCCCGCTCGGCTTCTGACCCATCGAGAGTAATACGTCTTGGGTCCGGAAAAGCGTTCCTTCAGGGCGCGACGACCAGATCGTCTTTGTGCACCACCACCAGATCGCCGGTGCCCGAGGCCAGCTCCAGATCTCGGCCCTTCAGCCCGGCGGCCCGCGCGACCTCGGCCGAAGCAAGCCGCGTGAGACCTCGCCCTACCTCGGCGCCCTGAGCGTCGACCAGCCGCACCGCGTCACCCGCGCGGAAGTCCCCGCGGACCCCCAGCACCCCCACCGGCAGCAGGCTGCTCTTGCCGCCGGCCACGGCGCGCACCGCGCCGGGGTCCAAGATCAGCGCGCCACGGGGTCGAAGCGTGTAGGCAATCCAGTGCTTCCGCGCCCGCAGCGGCTCGCCGATGCACGGAAACAGCGTGCCCACGTCCTTGCCGTGCACGATCTCCGAAAGCACGGAGGTGTTCTTGGCCGAAGCGATCACCACCGCGGCGCCCGAGCGCCGGGCCTTCTCGGCGGCGTCCAGCTTGCTCGACATGCCGCCGCTGCCCACCTTGTCGCCGCTGGCGGCCACGCGACCAATGGCGGACTCGGCCGTCATGGTCGAGATGCGCCGGCCCCGGGGATCGAGCACGCCGTCCACGTCGGTGAGCAGCACCAGCAGATCGGCGCTCACCAGTGGGACCACCATCGACGCCAGTTGATCGTTGTCGCCGAAGCGGATCTCGTCGGTCGCGACGGTGTCGTTCTCGTTGATGATCGGGATAGCGCCGGCCTCGAGCAGCGCGGCCAGCGCTTCGCGGGCGTTGTTCAGGCGCTCGCGATCCGCCAGATCCGCGTGGGTGAGCAGCACCTGGGCCACCGTCAGCCCCAGCTCGCCAAAGGCCTCGTCGTAGCGACGCATCAGCACGCTCTGGCCCGCGGCCGCGGCGGCCTGCAGCTTGGCCATCTCGCGCGGCCGCGTGCGATAGCCCAAACGCTTCATTCCGATGGCGATGGCGCCGCTGGACACCAGAAGCACCGCACGATCCGAGCTCCGAAGCCGCGCGATGTCCTCGGCCAGGGCCCGCGGCGCGTCGCCGTCGGCGGCCAGCGAGCGCGACCCGATCTTCACCACCACGCGCTTCGCGCGAGCAAGGGCGGCTCGTTCTTTGCTCATTCGGCCGCGTACGATGGAGCGGACGGCCCGGCAGCGTCAAGCCGGGCGACGGTCAGGTGGTCGACATGCGACCCGGCCCGTATGCTGGAGGGGTGCGGTGCGGTGCGGCGTGTCTGGCGGTCTCGGTCGTGATCGGATGCTCACGGGTTGCCGAGGTGCCGGGCACAGAGCTGCCGCGGCTCGACCGCCACGGGCCGGGCAAGCCGCCTGTCAGCGTGCGCACGACGAACGGTGACGTGGTGGAAGTCGACGGCGAGTTCGACTCAGCCCGGGTGGTCATCGGAGGCGACGGCCTGGAGAAGACCTACGCCATCTATCCCCCGTTTCGCGCGACGCTGGCGGCCGGCGTGCTGACCTACGAGCACAACGAAGTGGATGTGGTCGACGTTCTTCGGGTGGAGGTCACGCAGAAGGATGGCTGGCGGACCTTCCAGGTCTTGATGATAGGTGGTGCTGCCGTGCTTGCCGGCGGCGCGCTCGGGATCTACCTGGATGGGCGCTCCCCTCGGGAACAGGGTGGTGGGACCTGTCGGTGCACGTGGACATACATGACGGCGCTGGCCATGGGCGGCGTTGCGTTCGCGATCGTCATTCCGGCAACGAAGTACTACTAGGAATGTCCCGCCCGCCCACCCGGGGGCAAGCCCGGGTCCCCCAACGCGAGTCGCTTCGCTCCCCGCGAGCTCGCTTCGCTCGCGTAGTTGCCCGCGTGACATTGACGCGAGCGGGGACCGGCGAAGCCCGGTGTGGAACTACTGAGCGCGCTGCGCGGTCCGAAATGGCGCGGTGGGCGCCAAAGCGTGCGTCGGAGCGCGCTCACTTCTTCCCGGCCCCGGTCGAGGTGAACGTCACCGGGAAGCGCATCGTCGCATCGTCGCTCAGTGGCGGTTCGAACTTGGCAGCGCGCGCCCGGCGCACCACGCAGTCGATCAGCGACGCGGGCAGGGTGCCGCTGACCTGCTTTGCGCTGGCGTCGGCCACGTCGCCCGACGCCGCCACCTCGATCTCGACCTTCAGCGTCCCCGCGACGGTGCCATCGGTCTGCAGGGCCGCCACGTAGCAAGCCCTGAAGCCGGCGCGCAGCCCCGCCACCACCCGCGCCGAGTTCGCCGGGGCAAACTCGCCTTTGTCCAGGTAGCCGATGCTGGCAGCGCCCTTCGGAGCCGGACCCTTCGACGCCGGCGGCACCCCACCCGGCGGGTTCTTCGGCTGAGGCGCGCCCGGGGGAACGTTGGGTGGCATCCTTGGTTCCACGTACCCGGCGGGGGTGACCCAAGCGTCGGCCTTCTTGCCGTCCTCGGTCACGTCGACCACCACCCAGCGCAGCGAGGGCCCGAGCTCGAACAAGAGGTAGACCCGATCACACTTGCGCGACCCCTCGCACAGAATGTCGAGCACCACCTGCGCATGCTTCTCGTGCCGGCGAAGGGTCGGGCGCCGTTCGGCCCGGAACTTCTTGCCCGCCTGGTGGGCGAAGCTGGCGCACTCTTTCGCCCAGCACTCGCTGCTGCAGCCAGCCTGCAGCGCCGCGTGGTCGCCGGAGTTTGCGGCAGTCACATAGGCTTCGACCGCACGCACCAGCTCGGGGCTCACGCCGGGTGGCGAGTCGACGGGCGGCGGGTCCGTTGCCTGCGCGTCGGGCCCGGGCGCGGCCACGGTCAGGTCCGGCGCGGTCGCGTCGACCTCGGGCGCAACCGCGGTGGGCGGCGCACCGGGCGGCGGCACCGCGTGCGGCGACTCGGCGGCGCACGCGGCGAGCAAGAACGACAGCGACCCGACCCAGCGACTCGCGAGCATGGCTGAAGTGGTAGCCGGGCTCGGCCTCGCCGGCAAAAGCCGGCGCTCGCCGCCGCATGGAAACCCAGCTTCGTCAGGCCGAGCGCCTGGCGTCGGTGGGCACGTTGGCGGCAGGCGTGGCGCACGAGATCAACACGCCCGTGCAATTCGTCAGCGACAGCGTCCACTTCTTGCAGACGGCGGCCACCGATTGCTTTGCGCTGATCGAGCGCTTGCAGCTCGTGCGAGAGCTGGCGGCGCGTGGTGAGACAGGCCCCGCGCTGCAGCAGGCGTTGGCCGCAGCCGCAGAAGCGGAAGAGGCTGCCGATCTGGAATACCTGAACGAGAACGTGCCGAAGGCCTTCGAGCGCTGCGTGGACGGGCTGGATCGTGTCAGCGCCATCGTGCGCTCGCTGAAAGAGTTCGCGCACCCGGCTCAGAACGCCATGGCGCCTGCCGATCTGAACCGCGCCATCCAGAACACGCTGACAATAGCCAGCAGCGAATACAAATACGTTGCCGATCTGGAGACCGAGTTCGGTGAGCTGCCGATGGTCGAATGCTACGTCAGCGACCTGAACCAGGTGGTGCTGAACCTGGTGGTGAACGCGGCGCACGCCATTGCCGACGTGGTGGGCCAGAGCGGCGAGAAGGGCACGATCCGCGTCTCGACGCGGGTGATCGGCGAGCTGGTGGTGATCGCCATCGGGGACACCGGCAAGGGCATCCCCGAGGACGTCGCGCCCCACGTGTTCGAGC
>JAKLKA010000152.1 GCA_023150915.1 Polyangiaceae bacterium | reverse complement strand
CGCCGCTTCCGCTCGTGGCGCCGCTGCCCGCGCTGCCGCCGCCCGCGCCCGCGCCCGCCGCAGCGCCGCTACCCCCGGTGCCCGCTGTCCCGCCGCTGCCCGCGCCCGAGCACGCGAACGACAGCGCTGCCCCCACGAGCCAACCCCAGTGTGTTTTCGACACGCTCGCCTCCGATGCGAAGCGAGCGTGTGGGATTCAGTAGGTGCTCAGCCGCCGTCGGTCGGAGGCGGGCCGTATGCCGGCATCGCACCACCCTGACCGCCGGTGCTGCTGCCACCGGTGCCGGCCGCGCCGCCCACCGGGGGAGGACCGTATGCCGGAGCAATGCCGCCCTGGCCGCCGGTGTTGCTGCCCGCGGTGCCGCCACCGCCGGCCGCGCCGCCGGTGTTGCTGCCGCCGCTGCCGCTCGAGCCGCCGGTTGCCGCGCCGCCCGTGCCGCCGCCGCCGTCGCCGTCACTTCCGCAAGCAGCGAGCGAGAGCCCGACGCCGACGACCAACGCGGCGGTGACTCCGACGCGGCTTCGCGCGGAACGACAGAACGGACACGACGTTTCAGTTGCCTTGACGTGCCGGTGGCACGACTCACACACGCTGAAGGAATCCATGGGGCCTCGACCCGAAGGGTCCCACGGCCCGGCGAGGCCCGACATGACGCCCGTCAAGTCCGGGTCAGCAGCTGTCGGGAACCAGCGTCACCGAGGCCGTTCCGCCCATCAAAACCCAGTTCCAGGCGTTCACCTGGTGGCTGAAGGTCACGCTCTTCGTGCCCGCCGGGGCCTTCTTCATGATGCCCTTCAGCGTGCAACGCGGAGCGCCGATGGTCGGCTGCTGGCAGTTGAACGAGGTGTCCTCGACCGGCGCCGCGAAGGTGCCGTACTGCGAGGTGCTTACCGACACCAGGCACTGCTTGCTGCTCTTCGACGCCGACGGCGAACGGAAGATGAACGCCATGGCATGCATCGGGTTCTTCAGGTCCACCGTCCCGTCGGGGCGTACGCCGGTGACCGAGATGGTGACCAGCTCGGCATCCGCGAAGTGCTTCCGGGCCTCGGTGCGCGCCGTGGCGAGCTCGGCGAACGGGTCGGCGCCGCTGCCGGCTTCGAAGGTGACGTTCACCGAATCTTTGCTGGACCAGAAGTAGAAGAACACCGCGGCCGAGATGCCGCCCAGGGCGAGCAGCACGCCCAGAATGCCGACGATGTACCCCACGGGTGACGAGCGGTGCTGGACCGAGACCGGCGCCAGCGCCGTGCCGCCGACACTGGTGCGCGACGCGGCGCCCGTCTGCGCCGCGGTGGGGGCCACCGGCGCGGGCTTCAGCGCTCCGAACGGGGGCGCCGACGGCGCCGCGGCACCCGCGTCGGGCAGGGCCGGCAGCGCGGCCATCAACGCCGCGGCCATCTCGCCGGCCGACTGGAAGCGCCGGCTGCGATCTTTCTCCATCGCGCGCACGATCACCTGCTCGAAGGCCGGCGGCAGATCGGGCCGCAGCGCGCTCGGCGGCGTGGCCGGCGATTCGATGTGCTGTCGCAGCAGCTCGAACAACGCTTCGGCCTCGAACGGGCGCCGGCCGGTGGCCCCTTCATACAGCACCACGCCCAACGAATAGAGGTCGGCGCGGGCGTCGGCGGGCTGGCCCAGCGCCTGCTCTGGCGACATGTACTGGGGCGTCCCGAGCAAGGCGCCGGTCCGAGTGGAATCGCTCTGCCCGCCCAGCTCGGGGTGAAGCTTGGCGATGCCGAAGTCGAGCACCTTCAGGCGGCCCATGGCCGTGACGAACAGGTTGTCGGGCTTCAGATCGCGATGCGTGATGCCCTGGGCGTGCGCCGCTTCCAGGGCGCTCAACGCCTCGAGCGCGAGCCGCGCCAGGAAGCCCAGCGGAAAGGGGCGATGCGTCTCGAAATGGCGCGCGAGCGGCGCCCCCTCGAGATACTCCATCACGATGTACGGGCGCTGATCGGGCAGCACCGCCAGGTCGATCACGTTGACGATGCTCTCGTGCCGGATGTGGTTGACGGCGCGGGCCTCGGCGAAGAAGCGGTCGACCATGCCCGCGGTCGCGCTGGCGGCTGGCGAGAGCACCTTGATCGCGACGCGGCTGCCGATGGCGGGCTGCACCCCCAGGTAGACCGCTCCCATTCCGCCCTGACCCACCAGGCGCGCGATCCGGTAGCTGCCCACCGTCTGACCCAGCAGCGGATCGTCCGCCGGCGCGAGCGCCGCACCGTCTTCGGTACAGAACCCCGACGCCGGTGCTGGCAGGCCGCAGCTCGGACAGACGAACATCGCGCCGGAAGCGTCGCAGGGGCCCCGGAAGGTGACAAGCCAACTTGGCCGTTTTCTCCCGTCTCTGCTACCCGCCGGAATCATGGCGGAAGCGGGCGAAGCCGAGACCCTGGCGGCGGCCTTCGAGCGGTCGCAGGACCTGGTGTCGCTGCTTTCCGGTCAGCTGGCCGTGCTGCGCACCCAGGCGCAGACCTTCCTGGGCATCGCCGGGATCTGCATCAGCGTGACCGGTTTCGCCGGTCACAACATGGTGAACGCCGGGCCGCTCTCGGCGCTGGCGATGATCGTCGGGGTCGCGTTCATCCTGGTCGCGATCGTGATCACCATCCGCTGCCTCTCGAGCGTGCGCTGGGTCACCCAGGACCTGGGCAGCGGGAACCTCGAGCTCGCCCGGCGGGTGATTGCTCGGCGCGACCGCCTGCTGCGCAAGCTGAACCTGGCGGCGGCGCTGATCGCCGTGGGGCTCGCCTGTTACTTGGCGGCGGTGATGGTGGCAGCGCTGGCGAAGGGTGGCTGGACGCCGCCTTGATCCGGCGCGCGGAGGTCAAACCCACGTCTTCAGCAACCCGATCGCAGGCGCAACGCGAATGCCTTCGGCAGATTGGTAGTCGCGCTTGCCGGTGGCACTGATCTGCCAGGCCTCAGCGGCTGGAAAGCGGCTCTTCAGGTAGCGCAGCGCTGGGCTCACGCTGTCGTCAGCCCACTTGCACTCGACCAAGAGGACAGGAGCTCGCCCGTCCATGACGACGAAGTCGACCTCACGTCCGTCCACGTCCCGGAAGAAGCGCAGATCCAGATCGAGGCCAAGCTCGTCTTGCTGGAAGTGCACCCACTTGAGCAGGTGCGCAGCCACCAGGTTCTCGAATCGCAGCCCGGGCTCTCGCACCAGGGTCCAGTCGAAGTGGTAGTGCTTGCGCGACTTCTTCACCGCACGGAGCTTGGGCGCGCCGAAGGGGGTCACGCGAAATAGCGAATAGAGGCGCTCGAGGATGTCCAGCCACTTCCCCAGGGTTCGGTGACTCACTTCCAGGTCCTCGCGCAGCGCGTTGATCGACAGCGGAGACCCCACCAGCTCGGGGAGCCGCAACGCCAGCAGCTCCAGCGTGCCCAGGTCGTGCACGCTTTCCAGGTCCGAGACCTCTTCACGAACCAAGAGCGTTCGATACTGACGCGACCAGCGCCTGGCTTCCACTTCCGAGCCCGAGAAGAACGGCTCTGGGAAGCCGCCGAGGGCCAGTAGCTCTGCCAGATCGCGGTTCGTCCGCAGCTTCAACTCGGCGACGGACAGCGGGTGCATCCTGAAATGATGGTACCGGCCCTGGAGCGAGTCGCCGCCGAATCGGTAGTAGTCGAGCCGCGCGCTCCCCGTGACGACGATCCCCTGACCGGCCGGTCGCTTGTCGCCGATGCCCTTGAGGTAGTTGCGCCAGCGCCGGTACTTGTGCAGCTCGTCGAACACCCACAGACGCGAGGGCGGAAGCTCGCGCGCGAGAATGAGCTGGCGATCCTCTGGGTCGTCCCAGGACAGGTAGCCTGCCTTTCCCCCGGGCAGGCTGCGAGCAAAAGTCGTCTTGCCCACCTGTCGCGGCCCCGCGACGAACACCATCTTGCGTGCCACGTCACGCAGCACCGACGCTCGAAGATAGCGACTTTTCGAGGGCACCGGACAATGCTAGCATTTTTGCAGGTCGGCAAAAAAACTCGCGAGTGTTTTTGCAGGTACCGGAAGACCTCGGAGGAGCATGGAGAAGCGAAGCGCCAGGGGAAGCGGGCCGTCGGTCAGCGCGATTGGCCTCGGCTGCATGGGGATGAGCGAGTTCTACGGGGCGAGCGACGACGCGCGCTCGGTCGAGGTGATCCACCACGCGCTCGATTGCGGGGTGACCTTCCTCGACACCGCGGACATGTACGGGGCCGGCAAGAACGAGCGGCTGGTCGGGCAGGCGCTGAAGGGCCGGCGCGACGAGGCCTTCCTCTGCACGAAGTTCGCGGTGCGTCGCGGCGAAGACGGGTCGTGGCTGGGCATCAGCGGCCGCCCCGAGTACGTCACGGCCGCGTGCGACGCGAGCCTCGACCGGCTCGGCGTCGACCACATCGACCTCTACTACCAGCACCGCGTGGACCCCGCCGTCCCCATCGAGGACACGATCGGCGCGATGGCCGCGCTGGTGAAGGCGGGCAAGGTGCGCTTCATCGGAATGAGCGAGGCCGCGCCGGACACCCTGCGCCGCGCCGCGAAGGTGCACCCGATCGCGGCGCTTCAGACCGAGCTCTCGCTCTGGAGCCGCGAGCCAGAAGCCGAGCTCCTCGCCGCCTGCCGCGAGCTGGGCGCGCTGTTCGTCGCCTACAGCCCGCTGGGCCGCGGCTTTCTCACCGGCCAGCTTCGCTCTCGCGCCGATCTTGCCGCAGACGACTTCCGTCGCTACTTGCCGCGCTTCAGCGAAGAGCACTTCGACAAGAACCTGGCGCTGGTGAAGGCCGTCGAGGCGCTCGCGGCGAAGAAGGGCTGTACGGTGGCCCAGCTCGCGCTGGCCTGGGTGCTCGGCCGCGGCGATCACGTGGTGGCCATTCCGGGCACCCGTAGCGCGAAGCGGCTCGACGAGAACGCGGGGGCCACGGCGGTGACGCTGAGCGCCGCTGACCTCGCCGAGCTCGACGCCATCATGCCGCCGGGCGCCGCCGAGGGCACCCGCTACTCCGAGCAGGGCATGGCGTCGGTCAATCGGTGAGGGGGGCGGCGGCGCCGCCCCGCTAGCGCCAACCCCAGACCTCGACCTCGGAGAGCGCAAGCACGCCTTCGCCCGGGTGACGCACGCGCACGAAGCGCGCGCGCTGCTTGCCCAGGCTGACGCGCCAGCGCCCGGTGGGCACGGGCTGGTGCCGCACGCTCACCTCGCGGAACTTGCGGTCGTCGTCGCTCACCTCGAGCACCAGCGGCAGCGAGGTCTCGGGGCGAACGGCGACGCGCACGCTGTCGATCGCCACGTGGTTCAACAGATCCACGCGCACCCAGGGCTGGGCCTGACGATCGGTGCTGCAAGCCCGCTCGCTCTGCGCGCCGTCGGTGAGCGTGTCGGGCGGCGCCGAGCCGCGGGCCAGGCTGCTGACGGCCACGGGCTTGTACAGGGCCTCGTTGGTGGGCCAGACGAACAACCACAGCGCGAGCCACACCAGCCCGACCCCGATTGCGACGGCGCTCGAAAGTCGCATGACCCGCGCCAGCACCAGCTCGCGCTGCGTGCGCGGCTCGGCCAGCGCAAGCAGGAAGTCCAGGGTCGGGGCCATGAGCCTGCGCGCACGCCGCGGGTCGCCGAGCGCGTCGAAGGCCATCGGGTCGTCGGTGGAAAGCAGTGCGCTGGCAGCGTCGAAGCTCGGCGGGCGGCCGGGCAGGTCGGCTGCCCGTGCCCACAGCACGCTCGCCGGCGGCAAGGGCTCGGTGGGCTCGCCGCGCGTCGTGGCCAGCGCGCAAAGCGCGAGCAGCGCAGCTTCGTGACACAAGCGCAGCGCCGCCACGTCTTGGTCGTCGCTCTTCAGTGATCGAGCCGCGTCCGCCCGGCGCCGAGCCGCTGCCGCCAACGATCGCGCGCGCGCCGCGTGAGGGCCGTCGAAGGCCCGAGCATGCTCCATTGCCCGCCCGAGCCAGAGCGGTTCGCCGAGCCGCTTCGCGAGCCCGGCCATCGGTCAGCCGCCGTCGCCGGTGCCCGCGTCGCCGCTGCCTGCGTCGGAAGCCGGAGGCACGGGCGGTGGGGGAGGCGGCGGCGCTGCGGGCGGCGGTGCTGGAACGGGCGCGTACGGCACGTAGGCCGGCGGTGGCGCCGGAAAGATGGCCCGGCGCTTCTCCAGGTTGTCGTTGTAGATGTTGATTGCGTCCCACTGGTAGGGCATTCCCGAGGCCATCAGCGATGCGCCGGCGATCAGCCCCGCGACGCCACACAGCACGCCGCCGACGGCCACCGCGTCTTTGCCGCTGTGATCGCTGCGGTCGTCGATGGTGCTCAGCCCGACCACCATTCCGGTGACCAAGCAGCCGGTGCCCACCAGATACAGGATCAGCCCGCTGGTCATCCGCGACTGGTAGCGATCGGCAGCTTGCTTGGCCTCGGGGTCGTTCTCGACGGCGTCGACCAGGCCCCCGCCGGCGAACCCGTGCTTGAAGCGCTGGCCGTCGCGCTCGTAGGCCATGCCGCCTTCATCCATCACCACCGACAGGCGCGGCCCGGTGTGGGGGCGATATTGCGAGCTGCAGCTGGCGGTGGCCACCAGCACAGAGAGCGCCAGCGCCTCACGAGCGGTGCATGTTGGCCACGATGCGCGCGCCATCGAGATCGAACCTGAAGCGAAGCGGCCGGAGGCCGCGTTGGACCATGGTTTCGAACACCCGGCGCTTGTCCGCCGGGCGCGCATAGAACATGAAGAAGCCGCCACCGCCCGCGCCCATCAGCTTGCCGCCGATGGCGCCCGCCTGCCGCGCGGCGGCATAGTGCTCGTCGATCCGGTCGTCGGTCATCTTGCTCGAGAGCTTGCGCTTGTTGGTCCAGTGCTCGTGCAAGAGCTCGCCGTAGCGGTCGGTGTCACCCTTCACCAGAAGCTCGTAGACCTCGCGGCCCAGCGCCTTGATGCGGTGCATGCCCTCGACCGTGGCGCCGTCTTTCTTCTCTACCCGGGCGCCCTGATCGGCCAGCACGGCGCTGGCCGAGCGCTCCACGCCAGACCACATGATCACCAGGTTGTTGGTCAGCTCGTCCAGCACCTCGTCGCGCACCGGCACCGGCTCCACGTGCACGGTGCCGTCGGTCTCGAGCGTCATCGCCGTCACGTTGCCGAAGGCGGCGATGAACTGATCTTGTTTGCCGATGGGCTCGCCCAGGCGGACCATCTCGAGCTCGCACGCCTCTTCGGCCAGCTGCCGCGACGAGACGAACTCGCGCTTGTAGGCGTGCAGCGCGTTCAGCAGCGCCACCGTGAAGCTGGACGACGAGCCCAGCCCGCTGTTGGCGGGCACGTCGGCCACGCTGGTCAGCTCGATGGCGCGGGTGACGCCGGTCATGCGCAGCGCCTCGCGAAAGATGCGGTGCTGAATCGACTCGACGTTCGGCACGATCTCGGTCTGGGAATACGCCAGCCGAATGTCGTCGTAGAAGCGCTTGTTCGCGGTGATGTAGACGTACGAGTCGATGGCGGCGCTGACCACGAACCCGCCGAACCGCTGGTAATAGCTGGGCAGGTCGGTGCCGCCGCCACCGAGGGAAAAACGGACCGGTGCGCGCGAGATGATCACTGGGCCTCGAGTCTCCTGGACAGTTCCGCTAGGCCCGCTTCGGAGCCGATTTCGAAGAACCTTTCATGGGCCACGAGCGCGCGCAAGCGCCCGCGTCGCGCCAGGTCGGTCTGCACCGCGTCCAGGCCCAGCGCCTCGCCCTCGGGCAGGCTGGCCACCACTTCGCGGCGCAGCGCGATGGCGCCATAGTCGATGAAGGTCACGTCGGGCGCCGTGGCGCCCTTCTCGTAGCTGACCACCCGGTCGCCCTCGACGCGCGTGTTGCTGGCGTCCCACTGGCCACGATTCTCGAAGACACTCATCGTGCCGAGCGCGTCGGGGTGCGCGCAGAGGTCACAGAGCGGCGCGGAATAGTCGAACGGCAGGTAGCTGTCGCCATAGGTGACCAGGAACGTCGGCTCGAGCATGCCCAGCGCGCGCCGGAGGGCCCCCGCGGTGCCGAGCAGCTTCGGCCCGTCCTCCGAATAGTCCACGCTCAGCCCGAACGCGCGGCCGTCGCCGACGTAGGCCCGGAGCTGCTCACCCAGGTGGCCGATGCAGAACAGCACGCGCGCATAGCCCGAGCGCGCCAGCGCCTCGAGCAGCCAGGCCGCAAACGGTCGCCCCGCCACCTCCAGCATGGCCTTCGGGAGGGTGAGCGTCCGCGGCTGCATTCGCGTCGCGAGCCCCCCGGCCAAGATCACCGCCTGCACGCGCTCGCTCTAGCACGCGCTCTTTCGTGGTAACAAACCCTGGCTGATGCGCGTGCACGAAGCCGTGGCGGTGCCCTGCGCGGGCTGCGGCGCGCCGCTTGCCGTGGACGTGTCCGCCCCTTGGTCATGGTGCCGCGCCTGCCATGCCTGGCGGCCCGTCCCCGAAGCCGTGAGGCGGAGCGCCTGGGAGCGCTGGTGGGCGCTGGCCGGGGCGCAGGCGGCTGCCGCGCAGGAGCGCGCGCTGGCCAGCCGTCAGAGCACGCAAGCCTCGGCCGAGCGCACCAAGGGCGGCGCCCTCAGTCTGGCACTGGCCGTCGTCGTCCTCACCGTGACCCTGCCGACGCTGGCGTCGTTCGCGCTCTACTTCGTGGCGGCCTTTCTGACCGCGTTCGACGAGCTCGAGCTGTGGGCCGCGATCGTGGTCACGGCGCTCGGTGGCGCCGTCTCGCTCGGCTTCTTCCTGGCGTTCCTCGGTGCGTGCGTCTTCTTGTATCGCCGCGCCACCCGCCATCGCCGCTGGCAGCGTCTGGCCGCCGACGCCGAGTGGCACGGCCTCGAGCCCAGCCGCACCCTGATCTGCTGTGGCGAGTGCGGCGCGCCGCTCGCGTTCCAGCCCAGCGAGCACGCGGTCGAGTGCGGTCACTGTCGCGCCGTGGTGATCGCCCCCCAAGAGCACGCCGAGGCCGTGATCTCGCTCGCGCTCTCGGAGCTGCAGCTGGCCCGACGCGCGCGGGCCACTTCCGACCGCGCGCTCTTGCGCAGCAAGGTGGCCACGGCGCGGCGCGCGATGGCGTTCAAGGCCTGGATGTACGCCGGCACCATGGCCCTGGTCGCGGTTCCGTTGCTCGCCCTGGGTTACGCCGTGCGCGCGCTGACCCCCAGCCTGGAAGAGGCCACGCTCTCGCTCAGCAAGCAGCTGCGGGGCGAGTTCGGGGCCGGCCTCGATCCCGCCTTCGAGTGGCTCGACCGGTACTGGCTGGGCGACACGCCGCCGACCTTCGACGCCCAGGGTACTTTCGCCAGTCGCTGGTCCGTCGCGGCGGCCTTCCACGGGCGGCCGGTGCTGATCAGTGTGCTGGCCTCGTGGACCGATCTCTCGGCCAAGGTCGCGGCGGTGGTGCTGGCCTGCCCGCGGCAGCGCGACGCTGCCCGGGTGACGGCGACGCCGGCCGCCGAACGGGTGCGCGCCCTGGGCTTTCAGGTCTGGGTCGACTACGCCGGCATCGCGCTGGTCGCGCAGAACCTGAGCCAGAAGGCCCTCACGGCCGACAGCCTCACGCTGCTGGCGCGCGCGGCCTACGAGCTCGCCGAAGAGCGCTGACGATCAGACCCGCTGCGCCAGCTTCTGGGCCCGCTCGCGCGCGGTGGCGACGATCTGCTTCGCCTCGGCGTCGGCGATGCCCAGCTTCTCGACCAGCTTCGCCAGCACCTTCTCTTCGGCCTTGGTCTGCTTGCCGTCGGCGTGGGTGAGCAGCGCCGCGTGCGCCAGCAAGAGCGCCCGGTCGGGGGCGCCCAGCGCATCGATCGACAAGTCGTCGTCCAAGGTGCGCTTCTTCGCAGCAAACTCCCGCAGCTCGGCTTCCTCTTCGTCGCTGGCACCGAACGCCCAGAGCAGACCGTCGATCAGGCTCTGCTCGGGGGCCTTCACCGTGCCGTCGGCCCAGGCCACCGCCACCAACGATTTCACGATGCTCTTCTCGCTCGGCGTCATGGCCCGCACCCTAGGGCGGCGGCGACCGCCGCGCAACGGCTCACGGGCTGCCGCGTGCCCCCGCGCCGCGTGCTCACTCTGGCCGCGAGCTTTTCCAGAGCCGCCAGAGCGCTCACCGTCGACCCGCTCACCGGGGCGGGGCGTCACTCGAGCGACGGCAAAGGTGCCCGACTTCGACCGCTCCTTGCAGCGCGACGTCGTCGAGCACGACGGCGACTCGTTCGACGGTCACGGCGGAGTGGACCTCCGGCGGCAGCGAGGCGGACCCTTCTGGTGGATGTCCTGCAGGCGGCGCCCGAGCTCGTCGTCAGCTGCCAAGCGGTCGATGTCCGCGGTGAGCCCCAGCACTTGCAAGATGCGGACGACCGCCGAGACGCTGATCCCAGCTTCCCCGTGCTCCAGCTTGCGCAGGGTCGGGATGGAGATCCCGGCGCGGGCTGCTTAGACGACATAATGCAAAGTTGGTCAGCGCGGGCGCTCGCGCGGGGGCGCGGTGCGCACGCCAGAAGGCGGCGGCGTGCTCTGCTGCAACGACTGAGCTTGCCGGAGGCCCTAGCGCGCGCCGAACACCTCGACGGCCAGCGCGCTGACCGCGGTCTGCACCGCTTCGTCGCTGGTCTTCGAGACGCGCCAGCCCAGCGCAGCAAGCTTGCTCGGGTCGATGCGCGACTGAGGCACGTCCCCGGGCCAGCCGCGGGTGCCACCGGCGTAGCGGATGCGCGCCTGGGGATTGGGCGAAGCGGCGATGCACAGCTCGGCGATGCGGCGCACGCTGGTGAAATCTGGCGGTGCGATGTTGAACACGTCCAGCGGCCCGGTGGTGTGGTCCAGGCCATGCAGCATGCCGCCAACGCAATCGGTCACGAAGACATAGGGCTTGGCCTGAGCCCCGTCGCCCAGCACTTCGAGCTCGTCCGGGGTTTGCTTCAGCTTCTTGAGAAAGTCGAGAGCGGCGCCGTGGGTGCCGCGGGGGCCGACCACGTTGCCGAAGCGATAGATCAGGCCTCGCAACCCGAAGCACTCGACGTACGCGCTGATCAGCGCCTCGCACGCGAACTTGCTCGCGCCATACAGCGAGATGGGCAGCGCCCCGAGGTCCCCTTCGGCGCATACCTCTGCGGTGTCGCCGTACATGGTGCCCGACGACGAGAACACCAGCGACTTCACCCCTCCGCGGCGCATCGCCTCGAGCACGTTCCAGGTGGCAATCGTGCCCTGCTCCAGATCCAGCCGGGGGTTCTCGAGGCCCCAGCGGGCCTCGGGGTTCGCGGCCAGGTGAAACACCACGTCGTGGCCCTTCACCACCTCGCAGACCTGATCGAGATCGAGCAGCTCGCCCACCACCAGCCGTGCCGCACCCGAGCTCAGGTGCTCGGCGACGAACTCGCGCTTGCCGACGCTCATGTTGTCGAAGAGGGTGACCGGGCCCCGGCTCACCAGACGATCGACCAGATGGCTGCCGATGAACCCGGCACCGCCGATGACCAGCGACTTCATCGCGTGCTCTCCCACTTGGTGGCGGCCTTCTGCAGCGTGGGGTGCGAGACCAAGAGGTGCCACACCACCGCTTGAAACGCCTCGGTATGCGGCGTGATGGCCTCGGGGTTCACCGTCGGCACGATCACGCAGGCGTCGGCCACCTGCGCGGTATAGCCCCCGTCACGGCCGACGATGCCGCCGACCTTGGCACCGACCTTCTTCGCCAACCCCAGCGCTCGCACCAGGTTCGGGCTGACGTTCTTCTCGAGGTTGCCGCCGCCCACCGACAAGACCAGCACCATGTCCGCAGCGCTCAGCCGGCTGACCTCGAGCCAGCGCTCGAAGGTCGTCTCCCAGCCGTCGTCGTTCACCCGGGCAGTCAGCTCCGAGACGTTGTCCGTGGGTGCGTAGGTCTCGATGCCGCACAGCTTGCGGAAGTCGTTGACCGCGTGCGACGCATTGGCGGCGCTACCCCCGACGCCCAGGATGAACAGCCGGCCGCCGCGGCCGCGCAGGGAACCAAGCTCCGAGGCGAGGCGCTCGATGGCCTCGGTGTCGAGCTGCTTCAGGATCTGGATGGCTTCGTCGCAGAACTTCCGGGCGTGGGACATCGCCCGCGACTTCTACACGCGAGACAAAAAAAAACCACGGCAGGCCGGACGGGGGGGGACGTTCCGACACTGCCGTGGGTGAGAAAAACACGGTGACGCCAACGGAGGGGGGGGTACGTCGACGTCACCGTGCGTAGTGACCGGCGGGAGTGAGGTCCGTCAAGCAGCCCATCGCTGCCGCCGACTTCCCATAGAGCACGGTCCGTGCCAGAGTATTCATACGCGGTTTCAGCTGGTTGCGCGGCCCAGCCCCGGGCAGGCCTTGCAGATCTGAAAACGGCGCACTGCGTCGCCGAAAAATTGACCCACGCAGGTGGGGGGTACCCCCGAGGCCCGGCGTGCTCCGTCGGTAGGCCCCCAGGTCGGGGCGAACTTTGACCTAAGCTGCCGCCCCCCATGTCCCGTCGGCGCTTGCTCTGGCTGGCCGTGCCGCTCGCCGGCGTGGTGGAGCTTGGCGCGTACTTCTACTTCTCACGCCGCGCGCCGCGCGTCGACGAGTGGACGCGGCTGCGCGAGCCGGTGGCCGCGCTGCGCCAAGCGGGCGAGCTGGTGGTGGTCGCGCCGCGCTGGGCCGATCCGCTCGCGCGCCATGCGCTGGGCGACGCGCTGATGCCGCTGTCCGACGTCGCGCGCTCCGACGAGAGCCGCTATGTGCGGGCCATCGAGATCTCGGCCATGGGCGACCGAGCCCCCGAGCTCGTGGGGTGGCGCACGGTGGGCGAGCAGAAGCATGGCCGCTTCACGCTTCGCACGCTCGAGAACCCCGCGCCCGAGCCGGTGAGCTTCGACTTCGTCGATCACGTGAAGCCCGACCACGCGACGGTGTTCGAAGGCGCGGCGCCCTGCAGCTGGAACGCGAACGCGCCGGTCACCGCCGGTGGCCTTGGCGGCAACCCGACCTTCCCCGCCGAGCGCTTCATCTGCCCGAGCGGCGACTGGTTCTTCGCCGGCATCACGGTGATCGACGACCACCGCGAGTACCGTCCGCGCCGCTGCATCTGGGCTCACCCTCCGCCGGGTGGCCCGCTGCGCATCCGGTTCGAGCGCGTGCCGCTCGGCAAGACCCTCCGCGGTTGGGGCGGCATGCCGTGGCTCTTGTTCCGCGACAGCGTGGGGGCCACGCCGGTCGAGATCGAGGTGCGCGTCGGCGGCACCAGCGTCGGTAAGCACGTGCACCACGACGAAGACGGGTTCGCGCCGTTCCGCTTCGACACCGGGCGGGCCGGCGAGGTGCTCGACGTCGAGTTCGAGATCAGCGCGGCTAACGTGAAAGACCGGCATTTCTGCTTCCAGGCGGATACGCGATGAGCCGGGCGCGACGCTTCTTCGCTGGGCTCCTGGATCCGGCCCTCGGGCTCGCCCTCGCCGTCGCGTACGTCGCGCTTCTGCTCGCGACCAACAAGGACCTGGGCTACGCCCGCGACGAGGGGTTCTACTTCCAGGCGGCGCGCAGCTACGAAGGCTGGTTCTCGCTGCTCTTCGACTCGCCCAAGGCCGCCTTCGAGCGGGCCAACATCGATCGATTCTGGGTGGCCAACAGCGAGCATCCGGCGTTCGTCAAGTCGCTGTTCGCGCTGTCGCACCACTTCCTCTACGCAAAATGGAAGCTGTTCGCCGAAGAGGGCACCAGCTTCCGCTTCCCGGGCATGGCCCTCTCGGGCGTGGCGGTCGCGGTGACCTATCTGTGGGGTCGCCGGGTGAGCGGGCGCGTGGCGGGTCTGGTGGCGGCGGTGTCCCTGGCGATGATGCCGCAGGTCTTCTACCACTCGCACCTCGACTGCTTCGACATGCCGGTCGCCGCGATGTGGCTCGTCACCACCTACGCGTACTGGCGCTCGATCTCGGGGGGCGGATGGCTGTGGGCGATCGCCACCGGGGTGCTCTACGGCTTCTTGCTGAACACCAAGCACAACTCGTGGCTCTTGCCGCCAGCGCTGATCGTGCACTTCGTGATCGCCCGGGGCGAGGGCTTCTGGCGCGAGCTTCGGGCCGGCAGCGTGCGCGCGCCGCTCGCCCTGGTGGCCATGGCGGTCATCGGCCCGGTGGTGTTCTACCTGGGGTGGCCGTGGATCTGGCACGAGACGGGCAAGCGCCTGGCCGCGTACGTCGCCTTCCACACCGGCCACGAGTATTACAACATGGAGTTCCTGGGGCGGACGTACTGGAAGCCGCCCATGCCGCTGGGCTACGCCTGGGTGATGACGCTGGCCACGGTGCCGGCCATCACGCTGCTCTTGTTCCTGATCGGGCTGGGCGCTTCGGTCAAGCGTGGCCTGACGGTTCGGCTGCGCTGGTTGGCTGAACGCGCGGGTCTTGCCGCCGCTCCGGGCCCGCTCGATCGCGACCTGTTCTCGACCGAGCTGCTCTGGCTGGGCTGCATCTTGACCAGCTACGCTCCATGGGTCTCGAAGGGCACGCCGATCTTCGGCGGCACCAAGCACTGGATCACGGCGTACCCGTTCCTGGCGCTGTTCGCGGCCCAAGGCTTCGTGCTCGCCGCCCGCGCGCTCAGCGGCCAGCGCGAGCGGGTTGGGAAGGCGGCGCTCACTGCCGCGCTTGCGGTCGCGGTCACGGTCGCGCCCGTCGCCATCGCCATCGGCGCGCACCCGTGGGGTCTGGCGGCGTACACGCCGCTGGTCGGCGGTGCCCCCGGCGGCGCCAGCTTGGGGCTCAACCGGTCGTTCTGGGGCTACTCCACCGGCGCCGTGCAGGGCTTCTTGAACGAGCGCGCGCCGCCCAATGCCAGCGTGTACGTCCACGACACGGCGATGCAGAGCTGGGAGCAGATGGCGAAGGACGGTCGCCTGCGCAGCGATCTGCGGCCCGCCTGGTCCCCGGCGGGCGCGACCTTCGCGCTCTATCATCACGAGCCTCACATGCTGCGGGTCGAGTACCAGGTCTGGGTCGACTACGGCACGGTGGCGCCAGCGCACGTGGGCACGTACGACGGCGTGCCGGTGATCTGGGTCTACGAACGCCCGCAGCGCTAGCGGCGGCGCCGGCGCGGTCGGCCCCGAACGACGGCGTGCCGGTGATCTGGGTCTACGAACGCCCGCAGCGCTAGCGGCGGCGCCGGCGCGTCGGACCCGAACGACGGCGTGCCGGTGATCTGGGTCTACGAACGCCCGCAGCGCTGGCGGCGGCGCCGGCGCGGTCGGACCCGAACGACGGCGTGCCGGTGATCTGGGTCTACAAGCGCTTGGCGCCACAGCGCCGACCCCATGGAACACGAAACGGCGCCCCCAGAAGGAGCGCCGTTTCGAACGAGACTTGCGCCTTCGCTATCTCACTTCGCCAGCTCGGCACTCATGGCGCTGAAGAGCGCCATCTGCTTGCCGACCTCGTCGCCCGTGATGGCCGTGACCACCCCGAAGCGCTCCACGATGAGATCCGCGCGCGCGGTGGCACGCCGGATCTCCTCGCCCGACTCCAGCTCGCTCAGCTTGGAGGGGTTCCCCGTGATCAAGAAGAACCCTCCGAGCTCGCCCCCGCGCGGCGTCAAGAAGACCGGCGTGAAGCTCTCGATGGAGCCCTTGGCCTTCCAGCTGCCGAGCATCTCGACCCATTCCCCGAAGACTTTCGTGGCGGCCTGCTCGCGACCACGGACCGGCGCACCCCAACCGATGAACAATGCATTGTGGAACATTTTCGATACCTCCCCTTCTTGGGAACCCGTGGGCGTCACACGGGCTCTCGGCTCCGTCAACGGTGCCCCGCCCGCTGCAGACACCCCAGAAATCAGGCTCGGAACCCGCTGAGACGATGTGTCCATCCGGCGTCCAACCTCGCCCGCGCCGCGAGCGCCCTCGGCGCCTTCGGGGCGAGATGCGACGGTCGATGACCGCCGGCAGGCCAAACCGCGTTGGTCACTGCGTTGAGCCGCGGCGGATGACCCGCCGGCGGCCAGAAAGCGTTGGTCACTGCGTTGAGCCGCGGTGGATGGCCGCCGGCAGGCCAAACCGCGTTGGTCACTGCGTTGAGCCGCGGTGGATGGCCCACCGGCGGCCAGAAAGCGTTGGTCACTGCGTTGAGCCGCGGCGGATGACCCGCCGGCGGCCAGAAAGTGTTGGTCACTGCGTTGAGCCGCGGTGGATGGCCCACCGGCGGCCAGAAAGCGTTGGTCACTGCGTTGAGCCGCGGTGGATGGCCCACCGGCGGCCAGAAAGCGTTGGTCACTGCGTTGAGCCACGGTGGATGACCCGCGGGAGGACCGGATGCGTGACCGCGGGGGGCGCCGGGCTCGGACCGATCAGTTGAACGTCACGTCGCACAGCCCGGCCGCGCAGACCAGCTTCGGAACCGCGCACTTCGGGCCGCTGTAGCCGCACTCGGGAACGAACCCCTTGCAGTAGTCGGCGTCGAGCTTCGAGAGCGCCGCCTGGAACGCAGCCTCACCCGTCTTGGAAACCGCGAGCTGACACGAGCCCGCGCAGGCCGTGCCGCCGCCGGTCAGCACGCAGTCAGCCTCGCTGCCGCAGCTGGCGTTCGCCTTGCGCGCCGCCTCGATGCCAACCGCCAGCTTGGTCGACACCTCGGCGCAGGTCAGGCACCCGCTCGCCGTGGGCACCTCACCCGCTTCGCAGGCGGCGTCGGGACAGACCTTGGTCGGACAGCCCCACTTCCCGCCCGAGCAGACCATCGCCGCGAACTTCCCGCACACCACGCAGTCGCCGGTGGGCGGAGGCCCGCAGTCGTTCGTGCCGCCGCTGCCGCCCGTGGGAGCGCCGCCGCCCGAGGGAGCGCCGCCGCCCGAGGGCGCGCCGCCGCTGCC
>JAKLKA010000151.1 GCA_023150915.1 Polyangiaceae bacterium | reverse complement strand
GGCTACCCCAGCTATTGCGGCGACGGCTGGTGCGGGCCCGGCGAAAACCCATACAGCTGCCCCT
This sequence comes from Polyangiaceae bacterium, assembly GCA_023150915.1. Classification (GTDB taxonomy): domain Bacteria; phylum Myxococcota_A; class Polyangia; order Polyangiales; family Polyangiaceae; genus JADJKB01. The sequence continues at coordinate 16,769 of JAKLKA010000151.1, read as the reverse complement.
ACGACTGCGGCTACGGAGGCTACTGCGGCGACGGCTGGTGCGGGCCGAACGAGAGCCCGTACACCTGTCCGAACGACTGCGGGTACAGCGGGTACTGCGGCGACGGCTGGTGTGGGCCCGGCGAGAACCCGAAGACCTGCCCGTGGGACTGCGGAAAGACGAACGTCTGCGGCGACGGCTACTGCGACTCCAACGAGTGGAAGACCTGCCCGTGGGATTGTTATGGCCCGCCGCCACCGGACCCCAACTGACGGGCAGCCCGCCTGGAAGTGAGCCGTAGCTTCCTCTGCTTGCTCTGCTGCGTGAGCTGCACCGCGGCCGTCGACCCCGATGCCGGGGGTCTGCCGCTGGTCAGCGAGCTCGCGATCTCGAAGGTCACGCTGAACCAAGCGGTCGAAGCGCCGCTGTCGACGAGCAACCCCGGCGTTCCGATCGTGGCCGGGCGCGGCGGGCTGGTGCGGGTCTCGGTCAAGCCCGGTGCGAGCTGGCAGCCGCGGGACGTGGTCGCCGAGCTCGCGCTCGCCCGGGGCGACGGCGCGCTGCCCCCGATGCACGCACGACAGCAGGTGACCGGTGAGTCGGAAGACGGCGACCTGTCGACGACCTTCGACTTCGAGCTTCCGGACGAGCTGGTCAGCGAAGATCTGAGCCTTTCGGTCTCGCTTCGCGAGGCAAGCGGCGTCCGCCAGGGCCGGGCAAGATCCAGCGCAGTCTTCCCGGTGCGCGGGCGGGCCGCGGTCGGCGCCGAGCGCGTCGGGGCGCTCCGAATGGTGCTGGTGCCGATCCGCTATGCGGCCGACGGCTCGAAGCGACTCCCCGATCTCAGCGCTCCGCAGATCGCTCTGCACCGAGCGGCGCTCCGCTCGCGGTACCCGGTGCCCGACGTCGAGCTCCGGGTTCGCGAGCCGATCGAATTCGGGGGCACGGTCGACGCGAACGGCGAGGGCTGGGGCGAGGTGCTGCAACACCTGCTGGCGCGACGCTCGCAAGACCGGGCGGAAGGCCTGGCGGACGCCAACGAGTATTTCTACGGAGTCATCGCGCCCGCTCCGGGCTTTGCAGAGTACTGCGGACAGAGCGGGTCGTGCCTGCTCGGGCTGTCCGCACCCGACTCGGACGCCGACAGCGAGTTCGCGCGGGGCAGCGTCGGACTGGGCTTCGCGGGTCCGGACTTCGCGGAGACCCTGGCCCACGAAATGGGGCACGCGCACGGTCGCCTCCACGCGCCGTGCGCACCCTTCGGTTTCATCCAGAACGTCGATCCGAGCTACCCGTACCCCGGCGGCGAGATCGGAACCTGGGGCTACGATCGTGCAACCCAGAGGCTGCACTCGCCGAGCTCGAGCTACGACCTCATGGGCTATTGCCGGCCCGCGTGGGTGAGCGACTACACCTGGCGCGGCCTGTTCGACCGCATCGCTCAGGTCAACGCGGCGGCCGCCGGTGGTGGGGGTGGCGGCGGCGCCCAGGCCCTGGCGATGGTCGCGGTCGACGGCCACGGCAGCCTCCGACGCGGCCCGGCGGTCAACCTGTTCGAGCGGCCCCGCGGGCTGCCGTTCGAGGTGGAAGTGTTCGCTGCAAACGGCGGCGCGCCGCGGCGCGAGCGCGCGGCGTTCTTCGCCTACAGCCATCTGGCGGGGGGTTTTCTGCTGATTCCACCGCCGCGCCCCGGCGACCGCATGCTGGGCGTCGGCGGGGCAAAGATCGGTTGGGTGGCCGGGGAAAACCCCTTGCTTTCCCGCTAGCCTCATACCGATCATTGGGGCGATGACACAAGTCGCCGAGACCCGGGCTGCCGCCGCGCGCGTAGCCAAGTGGCTCGTCGACAAGGGTCGGCCCGACGAGGCCGTCTCGGTCCTGGCAGCCTGGGCTGCGGCGGGCCCCAACGACAGCGAAGGGCAGCAGTTGCTCGCCGAAGCGCTGCGCGTGGATCCGTCAGCCCGCGTCGCGCAGCAGGCCTTCGAACGGATGGAGGGCGTGCCCGGCAACCACGCCGATCTGGACGGGGTCATCGCGCACTATCACGCGCAAGAAGTGGCCCGGCTCGACGCCGAGGCGCGCCGGCCGAGCTTTCGCCGCGCGCAGATGGGCTTCAACAACAACATCAAGTTCCAGGACCAGGTCTTCCACGTGCAGACCGAGGACTCGGGGCTGGATGCGCCGCACATCATCACGCATCTGTTCGCCGACGGCGGGCGCGTCATCAAGAGCCACAAGCGCGACTATCACGAGCACGTGAATCGGGCCGACGTAGCCGACTTCGTCAAGCAGCTGATGAAGGCGCAGCACCTGGAGATGGTGCTGATGCTGCGCGAGGGGCGATTCGAGCCGGTGATCGCCGGGCGCGAAATCGGCGGCATGACCCTGCTCACCGAGCCGCCGAACGTCGAGAACGTCAAGAAGCTGGCCAGCAAGAAAGAGGCCCGCGCCGAGGCGGGGCAGGCCGCCGTGGTCGAGGCCCGCGCCGAGGCGATGCCCCCGCCCCCGGTCTTCGAGCCGCCGCCGCCCACGCAGCCATCGGCGCGCCCGTCCGTGCCGCGGCCCGAGCCACCGCCCGCTTCGCGCCAGTACTTCCGGCTGCACGTGCTCAGAAGCCTGTGGGGTGGTCCCGAGCGCTTCGAGCCCTTCGGGACCGAGGCGCTGATCGGGCGCGAAGGCGAGGTCGCGCTCACGGGCGAGGTGTTCTGTCACTCGCGCGAAGCGATGCTGATCCACAAAGACGCGCGCTTGTGGCTGCAAGACCTGGGGCGCGGCAACGGCGTGTTCTTGCGCATCCGCACGCCCATCGAGCTCGAGTTCGGGGACGAGTTCGTGATCGGTGATCAGCTGTTGCGGATCGAGAAGAACCCGATGCCCGATGACGGCCCGGATCCGGATCCGACGTACTTCTACTCGTCCCCCAAGTGGCCTTCGTCGTTCCGCGTGCTCCAAGTGTTCGTCGGCGGCGTGGTGGGCGCGTGCGTCGTGTCGCGTGGCAACACGCTTCAGATCGGGTCGGCCATCGGGGACCTGGTCTTCCCGGACGACCCCCTGGTGGGCCCGCAGCACTGCCTGATCGAAGAGCAGGCCGGCAGCGTGTACCTGACCGATCTCAGCTCGCGCACCGGCGTGTTCGTCCGCATCCGAGGCCAGCAAGAGCTGGAGCACGGCGACGAGCTCTTGGTGGGCCGCACCCGACTGGTCATCGATCTGACCCCGTCGGCGGGCTGACCTCGCCGAAATGCAGAAAGGACGGCGGGTGGCCGTCCTTTCCGTGGAACCCAGGCTGACGCCGGGGCTCACTTCTTCTCTTCGGCCGCGCCTTCCTTCTTCTCGTCGCCGCCGGCGGGGGCCTCGGGGGCCTCGGGGGCCTCGGGGGTCTCGGGCGCCTTGGTCTCGGGGGTCGACGGCCCTTCGGGGGCCTTCGCCTCGGGGACCTCACCGCCGCCGCAAGCGACGCCGAAGGAAGCCAGAGCCGCGATCACGCTGAAAGCCAGTGCCTTGCCGATGTTCATTGCAGGATCTCCTTCCGGCCCGGCGAAACCAGCTCGCGATCGGACCGACCGCACACCCTTCCCCAGCTCGGGACGCGGCCCAAGTGAAATGCGCTCACTGAACGCACGCGCCGCGTCATTTTCGAAGAACCTGAGCCGAAACGGGAGCGTTTGGCGTCATGATCTTCACGGAGATCCATCCCAGGTGGCGAGCCCCCGAAACAACGCGCGCCTCCGGCTGGTCGGCGGCACCGAGGCCGTCGCGCAGAAGCCGGCGCGCGAGCCTGGCGCGGCATCGGCGCTAGACGACGCATCGCTGGTGTCGCTGGCTCGTGACGGACACGCCAGCGCGTTCGAGTCGCTCTACCGCCGCCACGCCGGGTTCGCGCTGAACGTCGCGGCGCGCATCCAGGGGAACACCTCGGACGTCGAAGACGTGGTCCACGACGCGTTCCTGCGCGCGCACCAGCGCCTCTCCGAGCTGCGCGAGCCGGCGTTGTTCCGCTCGTGGCTGGGGTCGATCGTGGTGCGCTTGGTGCGCAGCCGCATGCGCCGCCGGCGGCTGCTTGCAGCGCTGGGCATCGCGTCCGTCGAGCCGGTGGATCTCGACTCGATCGCCGCGCCCGACGCCAGCCCAGAAATCCGGGCCCAGCTCGCTCAGGTCTACGCCCTGCTCAACACGCTGCCGGCCGACGATCGCATCGCGTGGACGCTGCGCTACATCGAGCGTCACCGGCTCGAGGTCGTCGCCGACCTGGCCGGCTGCTCTCTGGCAACGGTCAAGCGTCGCATCGTCCGTGCCCAGGCCTTCCTGGCTTCTCACTTCGTCCCTCCTTTCGCGGAGGACTCGCCATGACCACGAACAAGAACCTCCCTGAAGTCCCGCCCGAGGCGCTCCGCGATCACGGCACGGACGATCGCCTCGATCGCGTGTGGCAGCGCATCGAAGGTGATCTGCACCTCACCCGCCGCCGCCCGTGGCAGAGCTGGCTGTGGGCACCCACGGCCGCGGTCATCCTGTTCGGCTCGGGCGTGTTCGTGGGCACCCGCTGGTCGCGCCCCTCGCCGGTCGAGACACCGGTGGCCGCCGAGCCGGCCCTGGCCGGCGACGATTCCCTGCGCCCGGGTCAGGCCCCGCTGGCGCACGAGCCCGAGCAGCCGGGCGAGCCGCAGCTGAACAAAGAGAAGAAGTCGACAACGCCGCCGGGCTCGCTGCTGGCTCCGGGCGAGCCGGGCCCGGGCATTGCCGAGCCCACGCCGCCGACCGCCATCTTGCCCCCGGTGGCCGCCCAGCCCGAGTGGCAGGCGCTGGCTGATCGCGACGAGTACGCCGCCGCCTGGCAATCGATCGAGCGTCAGGGCGGGTTCGACACGGTGGTGGGCAAGGCCACGAGCGCGGCGCAGCTGATGAGCTTGGTCGACGTGGCGCGCGCCAACGGGCAGCGTGGCGCTGCCATCACCGCGCTGCGCGCGGTGGTCGAGAAGCACGCCGGCGACCCGCGCGCGGCCCTGGCCGCCTACACCCTGGGGAACATGCTGGAGAAGGCCGGCGATCGTGCGGGGGCCGCCAAGGCCTACGCCGCGTATCGATCCTTGTCTCCGAAGGGTGACTTCGCGGAAGATGCGTTGGCTCGTCAGATCGACGGCGCCATTGCCCAAGGCAACGTCGACCAGGCCAAGCAGCTCGTTGAGCAGTATGCGAAGGACTTCCCCACCGGACGCCGTCTCGGCGAGCTCCGCACGCGCGTCGGCAAGCTGGCCGGCGTCGACGCGGGCGCCGCCGTCGCCGACGCCGGCGTCGGCGAAGACGACACGCCCTTCGACGAAGTCGACGACGACAGCACGTCGAAGCCCAAGACCAAGAGCAAGTAGCCTCGTCGCGGCGCTGGCGCTGGCGCTGCTGCCGGCCGTGGCAACGGCCCAGGTCCGACCGCGGGTGATCGTCGAGATCAGCTCCAAGGCCGAGCGCTACGTCGACTCGCGGCTCACGCGCCGGCTGGTCGAGATCGAGCTGTCGGACGCCGAGGTGCCGCCGCGCCGTGGGGACGAAGGCGAGAAGCGGCCGACGGTGTACTTCCGGGTGCTCGCGACCTCGCCCGACACTCTGCGCATCGAGCTCTGGGACAAGGGCGGCTTCTACGGGGCCCGCCGCCTCGACTCGCGGGACGTGAAAGAGCTGTTGGCGCGGCGCATCGCGCTGGCCGCCTCGGCCCTGGTGGGGGATCTGAAGCAGCGCCGCCTGCTCGAGCAGCGGGCGTTCGAGGCCGAGCAGGCGCGGCGCGAGCGCGAGCGCGCGCAGCTGGAAGAGCTCAGGCGGTGGCCGGCGGTGCTGTTCGAGCCGAAGGTCTCGGCCGCGGCCATCGGAGGGGACGCGCTCTGGCTCGCGGGCCCCGGGCTGTCGATGGAGGCACGGACCAAGTCCGGCAGTCGCCTGCAGGTGGGCTCGAGCTGGTTGTTCGGCGCGGCTCCGCCGCTCGGCGGCTCGCCCAGCGTGCGCTGGCTCGAGCTGTCGATCGCGCCCGAGCAGACGTTCCGTCTGGCAGGCGAGACGGATCTGGCCCTGGGCCTGGGCGTGGGCGCGGCCGCGGTGCACTTCACCGGCGTCTCGGCGGTGGACGGTGACGACGGGCAGCTCGACACCTGGTCGGCGCGCGCGGTGGCGCGGGCGCGTTTCGAGCCGCGCCTGGGTCGACACCTGCGGCTGACCGCGGGCCCCGAGGTCGGCGCGGTGCTGCGCCGCATGCCGGTGCGCGACACCGCGAACGCGTCGCACCGCCTGGGCGGTCTGTGGCTGGGCCTGAGCGTGGGCTTCACGCTCGACGCCGGCGGGCGGCTGTGATCACGCCGGCGGCTTGAACACGCTCTCGCACCCGAACTTCACCTCGATCTTCGCCGCCGAGTCGGACTGCACCGCGGCGCAGGTCTGGGGGCAGAGCAGGATCTTCTTCGGGTTCTTGGCGTCGTCGAAGTACCAGCCGCCCTGGCTCGCCCCGGAAGAGCAGCCCGCCAGGTCGTTCACGCGGGGGATCGGGTTCGCCGGCGGCTTTCCGCCGTTCAGATAGTCCACGTTGACCTTGTTCGGATCGAGCGTCTGACCCGGATCGGGCGCGGGCACGTCGTATTCGCAGGCAACCTTGGAGCTGACCACCACCGCTTTGTTGATGGCGTTGAACACCGCCGTCCAGTCGCCCAGGCAGATCTCGCCCTGCGCCCCGGCGGTCTGCTTGACCAGATCTTCGTAGACCTTACCGAACGCCGCGCCCGTACCGAAGGCCCCGACGCAACCCACGATCGGCACCGAACCAAAGGCGTAGATCGAGTGGAAGATCCACTTGGAGAACATGCCCGCGGGCTGAAGCCCGCCGAGCGCGCCGGTGAACGCCGCCGCCGAGTTCATCGGCTTGTCGGTGGCGTTGTCGTCGGTGACCACGACGAAGTGCTTGGTCGCGTTCGGGCGCAAGAAGTCCGAGTACTTCGGATACTGGTTGATGATCAGGTTGAGCGCGTCGTTGCTGTCGACGCTCTGGTTGACCAGGCGAAACCGTGGGCCGTCTCCGCAACTTCCGTTGGACAGCGGCGCCGGAACGCAGATCGCGTTCCCCGACGAGGTGGACGCGATCATCACCACGCGATAGTCGATGTTGCTGGCGCCGATGGCCTTGGCAAAATCGTTGATCTTGTTCTGAACGTACGCCGTCTCTTGGTTCATGCTCCCGGACTGATCGACCGCCCAGATGATGTCGGCGGGAAGCACGGTGGGCTCGGCCGCCTTGGCGCTGGTGGTGGCGCAGGCGTCGCCCGCGAACCCGCCGCTGCCGCCCCCGCCACCGACGCCGCTGTCGATCACCAGCCCGCCGGCGCCCGAGTTGCCGCCGCCCGACGACGCCCCGCTGCCGCCTGAGCCGCCGCCGGCTTGGCCGGCAGCGCCGCCCGACGTGGGTTGATCTTCGCCCCCGCTGCTCGCGCTGCACGCGCCGACGATGCCGGCGAGCGCCAGCACCCATCCAAAGCCCCTCGTCTTGCTCATTTGGCGCGTCTCCCTCGTGATCGGCCCGGCGGCCGAACAGTGACCGCCAGGGTGCGCCCTGTCAAGCCGCAGCCACGACCCGGCCCAGGCGGCAGAGGGCGTCGGCGAGCTGGTCGGGGGGCACCGCCGTGTAGCAGAGCCGCGCCCAGGTCTCGTAGTCGGCGCCCGACGCCGCGCCGGGCGTGAGCAGCACCCCGGCGTCGAGGCAGCGGCGAAGGAAGCCGTGGATGTCTTCGCCGTCGCGGAAGAAGCGCTGCGCGTCGAAGAACAGGAAGGTGCCGCCGGCGGGGGGCTCGAGCCCCAGCGCCGCTGCGGCGCGGTGCGAAGCCGTGACGTAGAGCTGGCGCGTGCTCTCGACCCAGGCGTCCCCTTCGGTCAGCGCGCGCGCGGCGCCGAGCTGCATCGGCCGGGGCGCGCAGTAGGTCAAGAAGGTCTGCGCACCGCGGATCGCCGGCATGATGCTCGCCGGCCCGTGGGTGTAGCCCACGCGCGCGCCCGCCAGCGCGTGGCTCTTCGAGAGCGTGTGGCAGGCCACGGCGCGCTCGCGCAGGTCGCTGCGCTTCCAGATGGCCTCGGGCCTTGCCGAGCCGTACCACAGCTCTTCATAGGCTTCGTCGCACCACAGCCACAGGTTGTGGCGCGCGACCACGCGGGCGATGGCGTTGATCACGCCGGCGTCGAGCGCGCGGCCCGTGGGGTTGTTCGGCGTGTTCACGTACACCGCCACGGTGCGCGGCGTGATGACCGCCTCGAGCGCCGCTTCGGGGTCGAAGCCGGCCTCGCCCAGGCGCGTGTAGAACGGGAGCTCGACGGCGGTGGCCGAGCGCGACGCCACGATGCCGCGGATCAGCGGCCAGAACGGCGAGAGCACCACCACCTGGTCACCCGGCTCGAGCAGCGCCGTCGCCACGACCGAGAAACCCCCGGTAGCCCCGGGCATCACCTGCACGCATTGGCGGTCCAGGGTCACGCCGTGCACGCGCTCGGTGCGTGCGATGATCGCGTCGAGCAAGACCGGTTCGCCCTGCACCGCGGCATAGTTGTGCAAGCGGGGGTGATCGGCGGCACGCTGCGCTTCGGCACGCGCCGCAGGCAGCGGCTCGAGGTAGGTGTCGCCGACGTTCAGCAGGTGAACGGGCGGCGGGCGGCGCTTGGCTTCGTCGAGCAGGGCGCCGTACACACGGTCCGAGAGGCTGGCGGTGGCGGCAGAGCTCTGAGGCGGGCGGGGCATCGCGAAGCGAGCCTACCTCACTCTCGGCACACCCGCGCCCGCTGCTCGCGGGTCAAGTTCTGGAAGCGGCCTTCGATGCGGAACGGCAGCTCGGTTTCGTCGCCCTGCCTTCGACACGAGCGCACCTTGATGCGATACGTCACGCCTTCGAGCTCGCCCTCGAGCGGCGTGCCAGGCGCCGCGGCCAGGCTCGACTGCACGCTGACCCGCTCGCCGTCGGTCTCGATCAGCCGACCCTGCCCGCCACGCGCCCAGGAAAATACGGTCACCGGCGACCTCGGCGCATGGCCTGGGCGGCCTCGCGCGTGGCGTCGCGCTCGCGAATGCTCTGCCGCTTGTCGTGCTTCTTCTTACCGCGGGCCAGCGCCACCTCGAGCTTGGCGTGGTTGTTCTTGAAGTAGCACTTGGTGACAATCAGCGTCATGCCCTCGCGCTCGGTGGCACCGCGCAAGGTCTCGATCTGCTCTCGGTGCAAGAGCAGCTTGCGGTTGCGCTTCTCTTCGTGGCCGAAGGCGGCGTGCGGAAGGACCGGGATGCTCATGCCTTTGACCCAGGCCTCTTCGCGCTGGATGTCCACCCAGGCGTCGCTCAGGTCGCAGCCCTGCACCCGCAGCGCGCGCACCTCGCTGCCGATCAGCACCAGGCCGGCTTCGATGGTGTCGCTCACCTCGTAGTCGAAGAAGGCACGGCGGTTCTTGCTGACCAGACGGTCGCCCCCCAGCTCTTTCTTGTCCGTGCCTTTGGCCATGGGCGCGCCAAATTGGACGCGCACGCGCCCGAGCGCAACCCAAGTTTTTTCCAACGCTGGCGCCGGCGCATCACCCGCCCTACACGGTCGTCCGCCATGCTCGTGACTCGGCTCCGCGGCGCCCGCACGCACAACCTGCAAGGCGTGGATCTCGACCTTTCGCCCGGTCAGGTGGTGACGGTGACCGGCGTCTCGGGTGCGGGCAAGAGCAGCCTGGCGATGGACACGCTCTACGCCGAAGGGCAGCGACGCTTCGTCGAGAGCTTCAGCCCATACGCGCGCCAGTTCCTCGAGCGGCTCGAGCGGCCGCCGATGGTCTCGCTGGACCCGGTGCCTGCAGGCATTGCCGTCGACCGGCGGGCCCCCATCAAGAGCTCGCGCTCCACCGTGGCAACCATGGCGGATCTCGAGCCGTGGCTGGCAGCGCTCTTCGTGCGCGAGTCGGTGCCCGTCTGCCCCGAGCACCGCGTGTCGGCCCGGGCGCTCGAGGCCGGCGCCGCCGCGCGCGAGCTGGTGGCCGCCCACGCCGGGCGCCGCGCGCTGATCAGCTACCCGCTGCGCGTCCACGGCGGCGTCGAAGGTTACCTCGAGGTGCGCGAGGGGCTGGCCCACGACGGCTATCGTCGCTTGCTGGTCGGGGGCAAGGTCGAGGACCTGGATCGCGTCAAGCCGTCGGAGGTGCTGGCCGGCGGGGCAACGCTCGACGTGCTGGTGGACCGCGTCGCGCTGGGCGCGCGCGACGAGAAGCGGCTCGCGGCGGCGTTCGAGCAAGCCTGGGCCCGCGGTGGCGGCACCGCGCGAGCGCAGATCGACGAGACGCGGCACACCCTGCGCCGCGGGCTGTCGTGCCCCGAGTGCGCACGCGAGCTCTTGCCGCCCCGGCCCGGGCTGTTCTCGTACGAGTCGCCCCTGGGCGCGTGCCCCGAGTGCCGCGGCTTCGGCCGCACCATCGGCATCGACCTCGACAAGGTCGTCCCCGATCCACGCCGAACCCTCAAACAACGGGCGATTCGCCCCTGGGCCGGCAAGAGCACCACCTGGGAGCGCAGCGAGCTGGGCAAGCTGTGTCGGCGCCACGGTGTGCCGATGGATGTGCCCTGGGGCACGCTGAGCGAGGCGCAGCGTCGGCTGGTGATCGAGGGGGACGGCAGCTGGAACGACGGGCTCTTCCCCGGGGTGGTGGGCTGGTTTCGCTGGCTCGAGACGCGGACCTACAAGATGCACGTCCGCGTGTTGCTCTCGCGCTACCGCGCGTACGACGTCTGTCGACGGTGCCAGGGGCGTCGCCTGGGGGACGTCGCCCTCGGCTACCACGTCAGCGGGCGCGACATCGCGGAGCTGCACGCGATGGAGATCCGCGAAGCCCGCCGCTTTTTCACGAACCTTGCCACGGCCACGGGCCAGGGTGATCTCGCGCGGCGTGAGCTGGAAAGCCGGCTCGAGTACCTGGAGCGGGTCGGCCTGGGCTATCTGACGCTCGACCGCCAAGCGCGAACGCTCTCGGGGGGCGAGGCGCAGCGCGTGACGCTGACCGCTGCCCTCGGCACCTCGCTGCACCACGCGCTGTTCGTGCTCGACGAACCCACGGTGGGGCTGCACCCGAGCGACATCCAGGGGCTCACGCAGATCTTCGCCGAGCTGGCAGCGCGGGACAACACGGTGCTGATCGTGGAGCACGACCCGGCGGTGATCCGCGCTGCCGATCGGGTGATCGAGCTCGGGCCGGGGGCGGGCGCAGAGGGCGGGCGGATCGTGGCCGACGGCGCCCCGCTGGCCGTGGCCCAAGAGCCCGGGGCCACGCGCCGAGCCCTGTTCCCCGCCCACCGTGCGCGCCCGCGCCGCCAGCCCCAGGGGCAGCTGCGGGTGCGCGGCGCCCGCGCCAACAACCTCTGCGACGTGAGCGTGGACGTTCCGCTGGGCATCTTGGTGGCCATCACCGGGGTCAGCGGCTCGGGCAAGAGCACGCTGGCGGTGGACGTGATCCACCGCGCACTGGCGCGGCACTTCGGCGCGCTCGACGTGGAGCCGCCGGGGGCCCACGACGGCATCGACGGCATCGAGCAGCTGAAGAGCGTGGCGCTGGTCGACCAGGCTCCGCTCGGGCGTACGTCGCGGGGCAACGCTGCCACCTATACCAAGGCGTGGGACGTGATCCGTGGCGCCTTTGCCAGCGAGCCCGAGGCACGCGCGCGTCAGCTCACGCCCGCCCACTTCTCGTTCAACGTGCAGGGCGGGCGCTGCGACACCTGCGCGGGCGAGGGCTTCGAGACGGTCGAGATGCAGTTCTTGGCCGACGTGCGCCTGGTCTGCCCGGTGTGCCGCGGCCGGCGCTTCAAGGACGAAGTGCTCAGCGTGCTGCATCGCGGACTCTGCATCTCGGACGTGCTCGACGCGACGGTGAGCGAGACCCTGGAGCGCTTCCCCGAGGTTGCCATCGCGCGGGCGCTGGGGCCCGTGGCCCGGCTGGGCCTGGGCTACCTGCGACTGGGCCAGCCGCTGTCGACGCTGTCGGGCGGCGAGGCGCAGCGCCTCAAGCTGGCGCGGGTGCTGGCCGAGAAGCACGCTGGCGCGCTGTTCGTGCTGGACGAGCCCAGCGCCGGACTGCACGCCGACGAGGTGCAAGCCGTGCTCGGCGCGCTGGACGTGATCGTGAACGCGGGCGGCAGCGTGATCGTGGTCGAGCACGATCTGGATCTGATCGCCGCCGCCGACTTCGTGATCGATCTCGGGCCTGGGGCGGGCGCCGACGGCGGCCGGGTGGTCGCCACCGGGCCCCCGGATCGGCTGGGGGACACTCGCACCGGGCAAGCGCTGGCGGCCCGGAGCGCCCCGCCGGCGTTGGCGCCTCGGCCGACCCCGCCCGCGGGGCCGCGCGTGCTGGGCGTCGAGCGCGCTCGCGAGCACAACCTGCGCGAGGTCTCGGTGCAGATCCCCCACGGCGCGCTGAGCGTGGTCACCGGGCCCAGCGGCTCGGGCAAGAGCACGCTGGCCTTCGACGTGGTGTTCGCCGAGGGTCAGCGGCGCTTCCTCGAGACGCTCACGCCGTACGCGCGGCAGTTCTTGCCCACCATGCCGCGCCCCGACGTCGATCGCGTCACGGGCGTGCCGCCGTCGATCGCGCTCGAGCAGCGCACCGCGCGCGCCGGCGGCCTCTCCACCGTGGCCACGGTCACGGAGGTTGCTCACTATCTGCGCCTTCTGTTCGCCAAGCTGGGCACGGCGCACTGCCCGGACCACGACGAGCCCATCGCCCGCACCGACCCCGACACCGTGCTGGCCCAGGTGCAGAGCGAACGGCGCGGCTTCACGCTCTTGGCGCCGGTGGTGCGCGCTCGCAAGGGGTCGTATCTGGACGTGTTCACCGCGGCGGCCCGCGACGGCATCGACTCGGCCTTCTGCGACGGCGAGCGCGTCGCGACCGACGACCCGCCCCGACTGAAGAAGACCAGCGAGCACACCATCGACCTGGTGATGGGCGAGGTCACGCGACCGCGGGGGCTGTCGCGCGAGCTTCTGACGCGCACCTTGCGCTGGGGCGGCGGCGCGCTGAAGCTGCGGCGCGCCGACGGCAGCGAGCGGCTGCTCTCGACCCAGGGCGCGTGCCCGCGCTGCGGCCTGGCGGTGCCCGAGCTCGACCCGCGCTGGTTCTCGTTCGCAACGGCGCAGGGTCGCTGCGCCCGCTGCCAGGGCACCGGCGGGGTCGAGGTGACGCGGCGGCGACGCGAGCCCGAGTGGGTGGTCTGCCCCGAGTGCGCCGGCGCGCGCCTCTCGCCCCTGCCACGCGCAGTGCGGGTCGGCGGGCAGCAGTATCATCAGGTGGTGCAGCGCTCGGTGAGCGCGGCGCTGGGGTTGGTGAAGAGCTGGCGCTTCGACGGCCACGCCGCGCCGGTGGCCGGGCCGGTGACCACCGAGCTGGTGCGTCGCCTCGAGTTCCTGGTGAAAGTGGGACTGGACTACCTGTCGCTCGATCGCGCCGCCTCGACGCTGTCGGGCGGCGAGATGCAGCGCCTGCGCCTGTCGGCGCAGCTCGGAGCCGGGCTCACCGGCGCGCTCTACGTGCTCGACGAGCCGACCATCGGGCTGCATCCCCGGGACACCCGACGCCTGCTCGACAATCTGCAAGACCTGGTGCGCCTGGGCTCCACCGTGCTGGTGGTCGAGCACGACGCCGACACCATCCGCGCGGCCGATCACCTGATCGATCTGGGCCCGGGCGGCGGCGCGCGCGGCGGAAGGGTGATGGCGGCAGGGGCGCCGCGGGCCGTACTGACCCACCCCGATTCGCCGACCGGGCGCGTGCTGTCGGCGCCGCCGCGGATCCGAGCTTCGCTGCCGGTGGCGCGCACGGCGCCGCGGCTGCTGCTTCGCGGCGCGCGCGAGCACAACCTGAAAGACGTGGACCTCTCGCTGCCGCTGGGCCGGATGAGCGTGATCGCGGGCGTGAGCGGCTCGGGAAAGAGCACGCTGATCCGCAAGGTGCTCTTGCCGGCAGCGCGGGCCGCACTGGGGCTCACGACGGAACCCGCGGGCGCGCACCGCGATTTGACGGGTCTCGGTCCGCTCGAGCGAGCGATCGCGGTGGACCAGTCTCCGATCGGACGCACGCCGCGCTCGGTGCCGGCCACGTTCCTGGGGATCTGGGACGAGATCCGCCGCATCTGGGCGCTCACCCCAGAGGCCCAAGTGGCCGGGTTCGGCGCCGCGCGCTTCTCGTTCAACACGCCAAAGGGCGGGCGCTGCGAGAGCTGCGAAGGCCAGGGCGTGATCAGTCACGAGATGAGCTTTTTGCCCGACGTGATCACCCCCTGTGCCGCCTGCGGGGGGCATCGCTTCGAGCCGCGCACCTTGGACGTGAAGTACGCCGGCCTGAGCGTGGGCGACGTGCTGGACCTCACGGCAGAGGAAGCGGCGCGGGTGTTCGAGAGCCACCCCCGGATCGCCGCGCCGCTCCGCACGCTCACCGACCTGGGCGCTGGGTACGTTCACCTGGGCCAGGGCTCGCACACCCTCTCGGGCGGCGAGGCGCAGCGCCTGAAGTTGTCGGCCGAGCTGACCGCCAGCGTGCGTCACCAGCCCACGCTCTACGTGCTCGACGAGCCGACCACCGGGCTGCACCTGGCCGACGTCGAGAAGCTGGTGGCCGTCTCGAGCCGACTGGTGGAGCGGGGTGACACGGTGGTGGTGATCGAGCACCACCCGCTGGTGATTGCCGGGGCCGACTGGGTGGTCGAGCTGGGTCCGGACGGTGGCGAGCGCGGCGGGCGCATCGTGGCCGAAGGCCCGCCCGCCAAGGTCGCGACGCAGAAGACGCCGACCGGCGCGGTGCTGAGGGCGCTGGCGGGCGAGAAGCCTGCGCCTCGCGCCCCGAACCCGGTATGATTCGACGCATGCCTCGCAAAGTGGTGTTGCTCGCTGCCGCGGCCTTCCTCGGCGTGTCGCTTCCGGCGCTGGCCGACGAGAAGAAGCCCGGAAAAGACGACGAGGACGTGGTCATCGACAACCGCGGCCTCGCCAAAGAGAAGGCGGCGGCCGAAGAGAAGAAGGAACAGGAGATGTTCGAGAACGACACTCCGTTCGCGAAGTCCGAGCCCGATCCGAAGGGGCAGCGGCAGGGCCGCTGGAAGCCGGGGTTCGGTGGCGGCGCGCGCCTGGGGTTCGCGCTTCCGATGGGCGCCTATTCGGGCTCGCGCAAGCTCAAGGACACCGCCGACGGCCTGATCTTCGCCGGCGGCGAGGCGGGATACTGGCCCAGCCCTTACTTTTTCGTCGGGCTCGGCCTGACCGGCGGCTACGTCTTGCCCGACTGCGGCGACGAGGCCAGCTGCTCGGGGTGGGAGCTGCGCGGCGGGCCGCTGGCCATCTTTCGCATCGAGCCCCACAAGACCATCACGCCTTACGTGGGGGTGGGCGCCGGCTACGAGTGGATGACGGTGAGCGCGTCGTCGGACACGGTGTCGGTGCGCCGCTCGGCCCACGGCCTGGAGTACCTGAACCTGCAACTCGGGCTCGAGGTCGAGAAGAACGGCGACTTCTGGGGCGTCTTCATCGGCTACTCGCTGGGCAAGTTCCAGAAAGAGAGCATCAGCATCGAGAGCGACGTCTTGGGCGACAGCGACGACTCGGGCAGCGTGGACGACCCACGGATGCACAACTGGCTGGCGATCGGGGCGCGCGCCGCGATCGATTGACCCCGCGTCACTTCTTGATGCCCGGCGGAAGCTTCAACCGGCCGCCACCGGTCGACGTCGGCGGCGGGGGCGGTGGCAGCGTGGGCTGCGTGGTCGCCGGAGGCGGCGGCGTGGTGGGCGCCGTGGGTGGCGGCGGCAGCTTGGGGTTCGACGACGACTTCGGCTTGGTGGTGCTCGCCGGCTTGGGCGGCGGCGCCACCGCGGGCTCTACGGGCGCGGGCGGCGGCGCCATCACCGGCTCGGGCGAGGGCCCCTGGGGCGCGATCACCACCGGGCCCCCTCCGCTGGTCGGAAGGGTGAGCGGCTGCGTGGGTTCGTCGCCCTTGCCGCGCACGACGACCACCAGCACGATGATCCCGCCGAGCACCGCCAGCAGGCCCACCAGCCCGCCGACCAAGAGCCCGGTGCTCGAGCCGCGGGCGGGCGGCGGTGGCGGCGCGAAGTGTGGCGCGGCCACCCGCACCGGCGGGGGGCCAGGCGAGACGGCGGGCGCGAACGGCGTGGGGGCGACCGGCGGGAAGGCGCCCGGCGGAGCATCGAAGAGCGGGGGCTCACCGGGCTGGGTCTTGCCCGCCTTCGCCCACGGCGCTTCAGCGACGGGCGGCACCGGAACCGGCTCGTCCACCACCGTGGCAGCGACTTTCTTCGGCGCCGGCTCGACGGTCGTGTCGGCTTCGGGCTCGGCCGCGCTCTGTTGCGTCGGGGGCTCGGCCGCTGGCTCGGGCATCTCTTGAGTCTTCTTGGGCAGCCCGGGCTCGTCGCTCATCGCCTTCTTGGTACCGAATTCCGACCCGACGTGCAAACCTCCGCCGCGTCGTGCTGCGTGTGGTCATCGACGCTCGGACCATCTCTGGGAAGAAGAGCGGCATCGGAAACACCCTGGAGGCGCTGCTCGAGCGCATGCTGCCGATGGCCGAAGGCTTTCGGTTCCTGCTGCTCTGCCATCCCGACGCGCCGCCGCCGGTGGTCGATCACCCGCACGTCCAGACGCTCACCTTCCCCGCCGAGACCAAGAGCCCGCAAACGGTGTTCGGGCTCGGGTTCGCCCACCGCTTTGGCGATTGGGATCTCTACCACTCGCCGGCGGACATCGTCCCGCTGG
>JAKLKA010000150.1 GCA_023150915.1 Polyangiaceae bacterium | reverse complement strand
GCCGCCGCTACCGGCCGCGCCGCCGCTGCCGGCCGCGCCGCCGCTGCCGGCCGTGCCCCCCGCCCCGCCGGCCCCGCCGGTGGCGGCGTGCGATGCGGGCTCGCTGTCGTCCGAGCAGGCCGCGAGCAGAAGACACAGGGCGAGGGCGAGAGCGCGTCGGGTCACGGCAGGGCTCATAGCACCCCGCGCGCCGCTCATCGATAGCTGGCAGGCCGGCTCGCGGACCCACCGACTTGGCCGCGTGGTGGACAACTCATGCCCTCCGCGGCTCGCGGACCCACCACCTTGACCGCGTGGTGGACAACTCATGCCCTCCGCGGCTCGCGGACCCACCGACTTGGCCGCGTGGTGGACAACTCATGCCCTCCGCGCCACGCGGACCCACCACCTTGACCGCGTGGTCACCCTGCGCGCCGCTCATCGATAGCAGCGGATGGTGCTCAGGAACTCGTCGCCGTAGACCGCGAGCTTCTTCGGGCCCACGCCGGGGACGGCCAAGAGCTGCGCCTCGCTGGCGGGGCGGCGGGCGACCATCTCGACCAGGGTGGCGTCGCTGAACACCTGGTAAGCCGGCACGCCGCGCTCGCGGGCCAGCTCTTTGCGCAGCGCCTTGAGCGCGTCCAGCAAGCTGCGATCGATGGTCTTGGGCTCGGCGCTGGCCGCCGCCCGGGCTGCCTTGCGATCCAGGCTGTGCAGCACGTCCACCGCGCCGCAGCGGTCGCACGAGCGCTGGCAGGGCGGCACGTGCTCGCCGAAGTAGCCGACCACGTCTTGGTGGCGACAGTCGGTGGACTCGGCCAGGCGAAACATCTGGCGCACCAGCTCGGCCTGCCGCGCGGCGACCTCGGGAGACGAGTCGCTGGCGAAGCGGTCGTAGGTCAAGACGTCGCTCCACGCGTAGAAGAGCACGCAATCGCTGGGCAAGCCGTCGCGACCCGCGCGGCCGATCTCCTGGTAATAGCCCTCGATCGATCGCGGCATGTCGCGGTGGATCACGAAGCGCACGTTGGATTTGTCGATCCCCATGCCGAACGCGATGGTGGCGACGACCACGTCCACGTCGTCGTTCTGGAAGGCGTCTTGCACCTGGCTGCGGTGCTCTGCCTCCATGCCGGCATGGTACGCCTGGGCCGAGATCCCCGCCTTGCGCAAGAGCTCGGCGGTGGCCTCGGTGGACTTGCGCGACAGGCAATAGACGATGCCGCTCTCGCCGCGACGCGCGCGCACCAGGCGCACGATGGCCTCGCCCACCGCCGGCAAGCGCCGCCCGTCTTGCCCGCTGCCGCCCTTCTTGATCACGCCGATGCGCAGGTTCGGACGAAAGAACGAGCCGCGGTAGAGCGCGGGCTCGCGCATCGCCAGCTGCTCGACGATGTCGACCGTGACCTGCGAGGTGGCGGTGGCGGTGAGCGCCAGCATGGGCACGCCGCCGAACCGTTGCTTGAGCCCGCGAAGCTCGCGATACGCTGGGCGGAAGTCGTGGCCCCACTGGCTGATGCAGTGGGCCTCGTCGACCGCGATCAGCGAGAGCTTGGCGCCGGCAAGCGCCCGACCCGCCCCGGCAGCCAGCCCTTCGGGCGCAGCATAGACCAGCTCGTATTGGCCGGCGGCGATGGCCCGCACGCGCGCCGCACGCTCGTCGGCGGGCACGCTGGAGTTGAGGAACGTGGCGCGCAGCCCCACCTCGGTGAGGGCGTCGACCTGATCTTTCATCAGCGCGATCAGCGGCGAGACCACCAGCGTGACGCCCCCGAGCACGCGGGCCGGGATCTGGAAGGTGAGTGATTTGCCGGCGCCCGTGGGCATGATGCCCACGCAGTCGCGGCCCGACAGCACGGTGGCGATGATCTCGGCCTGGCCCGGACGAAAGCTGGGGTAGCCGAACACGTTCTCGAGGACCTGCTGGGCGCTCGGCGCGGCGCGCGCCACGGCAGCGGCGGCCTCGCGGAGCAGCGCGACCACCTCGGGCGGAAACGAGTGAGGGGATCGCCGGTAGAGCGCGCGCAGCCGGTCGAGCCGCCCCGTGAGCTCGAAGCGCTCGGGCGGCTCGGCGGCGGTGGCCGCCGCGTGCAGCAGGGTGGCGTCGCGAAGCAGCTCGTCGGGGGACACGGAGGCGGCATGGTAGCCCGAGGCGGGGCAGAGGGGGCGATTGTGCTTTGCTTTCTCGCTCGAAGCGACCCTAGAAGGCGAGCGGGGCTCGGCGCTCTCTTTCATGTCTCGGCTGCTGCTGCTGTTCTTTGCGCTGCTCGTGGTCACGCCGCTCGGCGCGTGCCACCACGAACGCCCCGAGCGCCTGCCCGGCGAGACGGACGTCACCGTGTCGAAGGTCACGGTGCGCGGCGCAGCCGGCGCCGAGCTTCGGCTGGCGCACGGCGAGCTGTTCATGCTGCTCGGGCTTCGGCCCGGCAGCCTGCTGATCACCCACCGCTACTTCAATGACTTCCGCCTGGCGGAAGATCGGCGCCGCCTGGCGTCGTGGTGGCAGAGCTACGGCTACTTCGACGTCGAGGTGGCCGAGCCCACGCTCGAGTGGGCGAAGGACCAGCGCTCGGTGGCCGTGACCTGGACGGTGCGCGAAGGCGCCGCGTATCGCGTGGCGTCGGTCGAGGTGCGGCACGCGCCCGAGCAGCACGCCGCGGCGCTGACCAAGCTCATCCCATTCCGGGTGGGCGATGGCATCGACCTCGAGAAGTTCCGCATGGGCCGCCACGAGATGGCCTGGCACCTGCAACGCGACGGCTTCGGACACGCCGGCGTGTTCAGCCGCGCCTACGTGGACCGCGACAAGAAGGTGGTGCACTGGATCTATTTCGTCGATCAGGGGCCAAAAACCCGGATCGGCACGGTCACGGTCGAGGGCCAGCACAAGATCCCAGAAGAGAAGATCTTGTGGCGCGCCGACGTGCGCCCCGATGACCCCTACAGCCTGGAGCTGAAAGAGAGCATCGAGCGCGATCTGCTCGACACCGGGGCCTTCGCCTCGGTGGTGGTCAAACCCACCAACGCGCAGGTCGAACGGGTGCTGCCGGGGGAGCGGCCGGATCCAGGCGGCGTGCTCACCCCCGAGCAGGTCGACGAGCAGGGCAACCTGATCCCGCGGAAGCTGGGCGATCGGATCGACTTCCGACTGGTGGTGGTGGAAGCGCCTTCGCGAGAGCTGCGGCTCAGGGCCGGGGCCGAAGCGGATCCGACACGCGGCGACCTGTATGCCGGCGGAAGGTTGTGGCTGCGCAACCTGTTCGGCGCCTATCACCACCTGGTGCTCGAGGGTCGCGTGGGCTACGGCCTTCTGTGGAGCGGCGACGACGACGAGTCGAGCGGAGTGTACGGCGACGCGCTGCTGCGCACGGTCCACGGCGGCCTGTTCTCGCGCACGGTGGACGGCCGGCTCTCGGCGCGCTTCCGCGACCGGCTGTACCCGGGCTTCCGCACCCGTGAGCTGGCGGCCGGGCCGGGGGTGCACACCCGCTTCGGAAAAGAGGTGTTCTTCGATCTCGATCTGCTCTATCGCTTCGAGAAAGATCTGGGTTTCGGGCCCTTCGCCGACAGCACACGCTCTGACCGCGACCTGCCCGACGACGACACGGCAGAGGGGCCGAGCGGCGAGCTCAGCCTGATCTGGGACGCGCGCAACGATCGCGTCGAGCCCACGCGGGGCCACTTCTTGGGCTTGAGCGGCGTGGGCACGGCCGGAACGCACCCCTCGTTCTTGGTTGCCCCGGACGCGCGGGTGTTCTTGCCGATCGGCGAGTCGAGCTCGCTGGCGCTGCGCTCGAGCTTCGGCTTCGTGCTGGGCCAGAGCAACGCCGGCGTGCCCCCCGGACAGCGCCTGTTCGGCGGCGGCGCCTTTGGCATGCGTGGCTTCGGCCGCGACCGGCTCAGCCCGAGCGCGCCATGCGCCAGCGACTGCGACCGCGAGCTGACCGGTGGCCTGAGCCTGATGGAGAGCCAGGCCGAGTTTCGCTTCCTGCCGTTCCGCAAGAGCTTCGGCTTCGCCGGCTTCGTGGACGCGGGGGCCGCGGGCCCGGGTCAGAACCCCTTCGGCGACGGCGTGAGCCTGGCAGCGGGCTTCGGGCCGCGGCTTCGCCTGTGGTACGTGCCGATTGCGCTCGATCTGTCGTATCGCATCCTCAGGGAGAGCGAGCTGGAAGACGGAAAACCTTTCGCCCCGTACTTCGCGTTCGTGCGGATCGGCGAGTCTTTCTGAGCCGGTTCGCGCCAAGGCTGCGCGCAACGGGCTGGCACGCGCACGGGTTGCGTCGCACGACTTCGACCCGGGCGCAGAACTCGCTGGCACGCCCGGTGCAGACGGATCCGTCAAGTGTCCTGGCGTTTCCGTGCCCCCGCCGTGTTCGCCTGCGTCGCGCTGCTGACGCTGGGCCAGCCCGTGCTCGCGCAGACCGACGACGAGCCCGAAGCCGCCGGGTGGTGGCGCGATCGTCGAGGCGTGGTTCAGCCGTTCGAGCGCACCTACGACCAGTGGTCGCCCGAGCGCTACGAGGCCCGCCCCGGTCGCGCGGCCATCGAGATGCTGGCCCTCTTGGGCATTGGTGCCGCCGACTACTGGATCAAGAGCGAGCAGAACAGCGAGGACTGGGACTTCCCTCCGATCGAGCAGCGCTTGCTGACGTTGGACGCCGTGCGGTTCGACAACAACCAGTTCGTGACCAACCACATCCTGCATCCCGGCGGCGGCGCGGCCTACTACAGCTTCTCGCGCGTCAACGGGCTCGGTCCGTTCACGTCCATTGGCTATTCGATGGCATCGTCGTTGGTCTGGGAGTGGGTGCTCGAGCTGATCGAGAAGGTGAGCATCAACGACTTGCTCTACACGCCCTTCGGCGGCTGGGCGGCAGGCGAGTGGTTCTTTCAGCTGGGCGACTACTTGAACAGCGCGCCACGGGGCGGCAACCTCGGGCATCGCCTGGCGTCGTACACCCTGGGCGCGCCACGCTATTTGCACGACCGCTGGGACGATGCCCGGCCGCCGCCGCCGCTGCCCGCCGACAACCTCGGTTTCTCGAGCGCGTTCTGGCACCGCTTCGCCGCCCTGTACGGCGTGGCTGCCGCCGACAACGACGCGAAGACGAGCGGGTTCATCCACGGGCTGACCCTCGAGAGCGAGCTCATCCGCATGCCGGGTCTGCTTCGACCCGGGAAGTTCGAGCGGGGCTTCGGCGAGGGCAACTTCGTCGACATGCGCACCCGGATGAGCTTCGACTCCACCGGGTTCGCGGAGGTCGACCTGTGGTTTTCCGCCGACGTGGCCGGCTACTACCACCAAGCGTACCAGTCGGCGCCCGGCGGCGTGAGCGGGCAGGCGTGGTCCGGCGCGCTGAACGTGGCTGGGCGGTTCGTCGATCGCTGGCTCTTGCGCCGCCGCGACGGCTGGGCGCTGGCGCACCTTCCCGGGCCGGTGCTCCGCGGCTGGATCGCCGACGGGCCGCTGCTCTTGCGGGTGGCCGGCTCGGCCCACCTCGACTTCGCCGGGGTGCGCTCGCTGGCCTACGAGCGCTGGGTCGCCGACTATGGCTCGGACGGGACCAAGACCGTGCTGCAGAAGCACTCGTACTACTTCGCCCACGGAGCCTCGGCCACGGCCCGCGCCACCCTCGAGTATCGTGGCACCGAGCTGGGGCTGTCAGGCTCGTTCGGCCACTACGAATCCATCGAGGGCTTCGACCGATACCAGCCCACCGTGCTCAGGGACGTGCACAACACCGACGAGATCCTGGAAGGCGGCGTGTGGCTTGGCCACACCACGCCGAACGCCCCGCTGCACCTGCGACTGTCCCTCGAGGGCACGCGACGCGTGAGCGCAATGACCCCGCTGACCGAGGTGGACTGGGACCGGCGCGTCTCGGTGGCGGCGGGGGCGGTGTTCTGAGCGCCCGGTCGACGACCCCAGGGTGCGCAACCTCCTCTTCGCGATCGTCCACCTCGGAGACGACTCCGAAGCGACACGACCCTTCACTGGACCTTGACCGAACAGGACGGGCCGCCGCCGGCGCCCCCGCTGCTCCCGGCCGTGGCCGGGACCGCGATTGTTCCGGCGCAGCCCGGCCTGGACAGATATCGGGCACACCCGTGCGGCGACGGCCAGCACTCCCCGATCGCGGTCAGCACGCAGTCAGAGAGCTCCGACACCGGCGCCTGGCAGGTCGACAGAGCCAAGTTCCCCACGCAGTACTCGAGGGGAAGCTCAGGAATGGATGCGGTGCATTGGAATCGAAAGGGTTGACCGAAAGTGCACCCCGTCATGGTGGTCATGCCGTCGGGGGTCAGTGGCCCCGCGGCGGGAGGCGGGAACCCGACGCCCCGATACGCAGAGAGATACCACTGGCACCACGCGTCGCGCTCGGCCGCATCGAGCTCACTGACCGGCTTGGCCCCGTCGATGCCGGTCGGATGCCCGGGAAGCTGGCGCGAGGTGTCGCTGCACTTCCAGGTCGCCTCGCCGCTCGAGGCGCACTCGCACTCGACCCGCGGCGGGTACCAGCAATGAGCCCCGCGCAGGCCCTCGCAACCGGCACCGTTGGCGGGCTGCACGTCGGGGCAATCGTACGCCGCGACCTGGTTCAGATAGCAGTCCCAGCGCAGCTCGCCCTCCCCGGCTTCCCAGCACCCGCAGAGGGAGGTCGTTTGCTGTCCGCCCGCCGCGCCCGACGAATAACGACAGGTGCGGCCCTCGGCAGCTTGGCACGGGCCCTCCTGGGCCGGGAGGGTTTCCGGGCAGTCCGCCGCATTTCCCAGCCAACGCTCTTGCTCGCTGACCTGGAGCTTCCCCTCGCAACCATCGAGCACCGTGGTCGAGAGCAGCGCGCCTATCAGCAGGGTTCGGTTCTTCTTGGTCATGGCCTTCCTCCACGCACTCCCTCTCGATCCGCGTCCGCACCGCCGTCGGCGATGAAGCCGCGCGCGCGATCCGACAGCGAGCTATCGGGGTTTGCCCGCACGAATCGCTTCGCCAAGCCTTCGGCATCGCCCTTCCTTCCAGCTCGAGCCAGCGCTTCGATCCGAAGCAGCGTGGCTTCGTCGGCCAGGCGCCCGCGGCGACCACGCCGGTCGTACTCGTCCAGCAGCTGAAGCGCCCCAGCCGGATCGTTGGCGCCCAGCCGGGTGCGTGCCCGATCCAGATTCCGGATCTCGTCCGAGAGCGACGGCGTCGCCGGCGCCGCCGACGGACGGGCCGATGGCATCGTTGCGGAGCTCGACGGTGCAGGCGGGGGCAGAGCTGGGACGCCCTCTTGCGACGACTTCTGCGGGGACGGTGTACGAGACGGCGTCAAGTGCTCGGCCTCGGGCTGGAGCAAGGCGGGGTCACGCTCGGGCAGACCGCGAAACAGCAGCACTCCGGCCGCCGCCGCGCCGCACAGAACCACCACCGACACAGCGACTCTCCTCCGGGATGCCCGCCGGGGCGCGTCGGAAACGGCGTGAAGCGCCCTCTGCTTGGCGGCTGAACGCGGTCGCTCGCTCCGCGCTGCCTTGAAGAGCGCCGCTCCGATCTCGTCGAGCCGGTCAGGTTCCACTGCCCGAGCCTCCGAACGGGTTGCGTGCGTCGCACTGGCCGAGCATCTCCCGAAAGACGGTTCGGGCCCGGCGCAGCCGCGACGCTGCCGTGCCCGTGGGTATCCCCTCGAGCCCAGCGATCTCGGGAACCGCGACTTGCTCGATCTCTGCCAGGATCAGCACGCGCGCCAGCTCGGCGGGCATGCGCGCGAGGAGCTCGTCGAGAAGAGACACGGCGCGCCGGAGCTCCACGGACTGGTCCGGCGTCCGCTCGGAAACTGCGGCCTCGGCGCTTTCCTCGCCGTGCTCCGCAGCGCGCCGTCCCCGCCTCCTGGCGTTGGCCGCTACCCGGAGAGCCGTGCCATACAGAAAGGTTCTTTCTCTGCCTGGCTCGATTTTCTCCGCTTTCTGCAGCGCCACCATGAAGACCTCTTGGGCAGCATCGTCCGCGTCGACCGCGGACAGACCCCACCGTCTCAGCAATCGCCACACCAGATCGAAGTGCTCCTCGACCAGCGAGTCGAATCGGCTGCGTTGACTCACGTCGAGAGCCGAGCTGCTGGCTGATTGCCGGTCCAACAGCAGGGCGATGCCCTTCACGATCCCATAATGTCGGATGCCCTGCCCGCCGATCACGGCAGACGAGCCGTCGCACCGATCGCCGCAGAAAGGCCCACGGCGCGGGTTCGCTCCCCCTCGGTCGTCGGGTCGCCGGAAACCAGGTGGTAACGAGTCAGCGGGACGAACCCTCCGATCTGTGCTTCGAAGGCCCAGCCGTCGGTGGCGCGCCAGGTCAGCCGTCCCGAGACGCCTGCCGCCGACCAGAGCCCTTGATCCTCCCGACCCGCCGAGCCGGCGCCACGGACCGCCAGCGACCCGACCTCGACTTCGACGCACGGCCGCACGGATAGGGCGTCGGCGCCGATACGGACCGGGCAGCCACCCAGGTAGCCAGTCACCGTCCGGTAGCGAACCTCACCCACCACGCTGGGAACCGACCCGATCACCGCGCGAGCACCGGCGCGAGCGCTCGCGCCCGGCAGGGGCGCGGTCGCTCCGAGCTCGAAATCGACGAACGCCGCTCCGCCGGGCAGCGCCTCGGGGGCGATCGCGGTTGCCATCAGCGCCTGCGCTCCAATCGACCAGCGAGAGCTCGAATCCCGCTCTGTGACGCCTGGGTCGTGGGGTGGCGACGGCGGCGCCTTGGCCGCCGGAGGGGGACCTCGCTTCGGAATCGCCGTCGGTTGCCCCCGCAGCTCCGGTTCCGGATCCGGGTCGGGCTGGGTGGACGCGCGCTCTGGCGTCGCAGCCAGCGAGAGGCTGAGCGCCATCGCTTCGGCCAGCTCGGAGCAATCGCTGCTCTCGAGCTCGCGGATCGCTACGGTGCCTCGCTGCGTCTGCCGCTCCAGTCGACCATGGCTCATGCTGCCGTCTCCGCGAAGCGTGACCACGAAGTCGACGGGGTCGCCGGCCCCGGCGAGGCGTGCGCTGGCGAGACGACCCGATAGCTTTTCGCGAAATGCCTCGCCGTCGGGACAGCTTCCCGCGCTGCGATACCAGATGAAGACCGGAGCGGATGCCTCTTGGGCGGCCGTGGCGGTGGACCAGCACACCAGACCAAGGGCAAGGCAATACCGAGGCAACCCCGTCACTTCGCGGCGACCCTAGCACGACCACGGCGCGCCTGGTGCAGACAGGGGTGGCGGCGAACGCGACCGACCTCGACGGACGAGCGCAGGAGAACGGCGCATGATGCGATCACCCGGATCACCCCACCGGCGCGTCCAGCCCGCCGTTCCCCACTCGGACCGCGGCATGCGCCACCCAGGCGACGCCGGCCGCGACCATCCACAGCAAGGCGAACGGCAGATCGCCGATCAGCCGAAAGCCCGTCCAGTAGCTCGAGCCGGCGACCAAGAACATGGCCGCCACCACCACGGTTCGCGCCAGGAACGCCAGGAACACCACTTGAAGCACCCGCGGCGCGTGCTCGCGCCCCAGCTCGGAGGCGAGCGCGCCGAGCACCAGCCACAGGCCGAGCAAGTACTTGAGCCCCAGCGCGCCACCCACCACCCACGCGGGCACGTGAGGGTCGCCGAACCCCGCGACGCCGAAGTCCATCGATCCGAAGTCGATGGCGCCCTGAATGCCGATGCGTTGCACGAAGGTCAGACCGAAGACGAAGGTCGCGATGAGCGCCAGCTGCGCGGGCGGCAGGCGCTGCGCTTCGGGCTGGGCCAGGGCGCGGTGCCGCGCGAACGCCGCACCCACGCCGTCGGCGAGCAAGACCGACGCGACCAGGGCGACGATCTCGGCATCGCGCGAGACCCACGAGTAGGTGGAGAAGCCCAGGAGCAACGCGACCAGCCGCTGGCGGCGCAACGCGAAGACCAGCGCGGCGGCCCCGAACACCACGATCAGCGCGCGGCCGGGGAGCGCGGGCACGAAACGGCGCGCCACCAGCGCAGAAATCGCCAGCAGGGTGAGCCCCAGGGCGAGGGTGAACCGCCGCCGGTGCCCCGAACGCGCACCGAGCACCGCCCCCGCCACGGCCAAGAGCGCGACGGCCAGAGCCAGCGCCATGGTGGGATCGCGGCGCAGCCAGGCCGGGGTGACGTCGCTGGTGCGGGTGCCGCCGAAGTACGAGAGCCCGACGCAGCCCGCGAGGAGCGCCAGATGCGCCGGCCGCAGCACCAGCCGGCTGGCCCGCAGGGTGGCGCGCGCTGGCTCGAGCCCGCCCACCAGCACGACCAGCAGCGAAGAGACCACGACCGCGACGTACGCCTCGGGCTGCGCGTTGGTGGTGTAGGTCGCCACCAGGAAGCCCGGGATGGCCACGACCGCGAGCGCGGGCCAGCGATTCGCCCAGGTCGCAAGGCGACCGGGAACGAGCAACGCGAAGAGCGCCGGCAGGTTGCCGATCACGAACAGCACCAGGCGCGCGCGATGCGGGGCCGAGCCCGGCAGCCGCTCGACGCCCCAGGTGAGCACCACCCCCAGCGCCCCGAGGCCGAGCGCCGCGGCGATCTCGCGGGTGCGCGCCGCGCCCGCGGCGGTGAAGGCGGCGAGCACGCCCAGCACCGCGATCAGCGCGGTGAGCCACGGCACCGCCGGAGAAGCCAGCCCCGAGCTGCCCTCGAACGCGGCATCGACCGCGCGCACGATGCGGCGGGCATGCTCGAGGGGCGCCGGGCTCGCGCTGCACTCGCCGGCCCGCGACTCGACCCCGAGCCCCGAGGCCCGCGCGAACGCCTCGGCGCGCGCCGCATCCGTGCAGGCCAGGCGCACGCGCTCGGCGACGGTGAGGTCGAGCAAGTCCACGCGCACGTGGCCCCGCGAGTGGGCGGGCAGCGGCAGCCCGAGCAGCGCAGCGAAGGTGCCGCCGAGATCGGCCTGGTCGATCACCCCGGCCTTCACGGCGGGGCTGAACCCGGGGCCCCGCGCGAAGAGCACGCTGCGCCGCTGGATGGGGACGTCGGCGCCGTGGGTGCCGCTGTCGGCGGCGCCGTGATCGCCCGCCACGACCACCGTCCAACCGGGATCGGTCTCGGCCAGGAAGCGGAACAAGTCGGCGTCGAAGCCCCGGATGTGATCGGCGTAGCGCTGGCTGGTGACGCTGTACGCGTGGGCCTGGTGGTCCGGTGTGACGAAGTGGACGATCAGCACGTCGGGGTTGCGGCTGCGCAGCTCGCGCGCGTCGCGGAACGTGGTGGGGTTGAAGTCGACGTCGATGGCGACGCCCTTCGGATCGACGCGGCGCTCGGCGAAGGCGCGCCCGAACATCTGGCCCCAGGCCGGATCGCCCACGCTCATCAACGTCAGGCCCGCGCCCTGGGCGGCGAGCAGCCACGAGGCGAAGGGCGGCGGGCTGGCGTCCAGGTTTCGTACGATCTGCTCGAAGCCTCCGCGCTGCCCGGTGCTCATGGCCAGGACCGCGCTGGTGGTCATCGAGACGCGCCCCGCCCACAGCTCGCCGGCGGTCTCGCGCTCCATGGCCGCGGCGAACTGGGGCATGCGCTGCCGATCAGTCGCGACGTCGTGGCGCAGCCCGTCGACGATCACCAGCATCAGGTGCGCCGCGAGTCGGCGCTGCGCCAAGGCAGGCGCGTCGAATGCGGCGGGGGTGCGCGCCGGGAGCACCACGCCGAGCACCGTGGCGAGCACCACGGCCACCAACAGGGCGGATATCGCCAGCGAAAAGAGCGGGCGGCGTCGCTCGGGCACGAGGCGAATTACCACGATCGATGGGGAAGCTCACGGGTATACTCCGCGCGTTCGTTGGCCACCGCGTTCCTCGACCTGACCGTCCTCGCCACGGACACCCGCGTGCGCGGCATCGGTCGCTATCTGGTAGAGCTGGCCACGGGGCTCGAGCGCGCGGTCGGGCCGGCTCCGAAGCTCGCGCTCGGCTTCCTCGAGCGCGT
Source organism: Polyangiaceae bacterium (assembly GCA_023150915.1). Taxonomy (GTDB): domain Bacteria; phylum Myxococcota_A; class Polyangia; order Polyangiales; family Polyangiaceae; genus JADJKB01. The sequence goes on along the minus strand of JAKLKA010000150.1, from coordinate 4,966 downwards.
GGACTTCACCGGCGGCGCCACCTGGTCCGGCGACGCGCGCGCCGCCATCGCACGCGTGACCGCGGCGCCCGCGATCCCCTCTCTCCGCTGGTCGTGGAACGAGCGCCTGGGTCTCAGCCGCGCCCTCGATCGCCTGCGCCCGGCGCTGCTCCACCAGGGTGTCCCCTACCCCACCCCGCTCAGGCGCCCTCGCTGCCCGCGGCTGGTCACCTGCCACGATCTGGTGCCTCTGGCGTTCCCCGCCGAGTACTGGCGCTGGCAATCGGGCGGCGCCACCGGCCGCCGCTGGCTCGACGCTCGGCGCTATCGCTCGGCCGATCACCTGATCGCCATCAGCCGGGCCACCGCCGACGATCTGATGACCCTCTTGGGGATCGAGGCCCGCCGGATCAGCGTGGTCGAGAACGGCATCGATCTGGAGCAGTGGAGCGCCGACGCCGGCCCGAACGACGACGCGGTCCTCGCCCGGCACGGGCTCGAGCGCGGTTCGTACTTGGCGTACGCGGGCGACGCCGACTGGCGCAAGAACCGCGACGGCATGCTGGCGGCGCTGGCGCAGGCGCGGAGAGCCGACCCGGGCAAGGCACTGCGACTGGTGTGGGCCGGCTCGCTCTCGACCGACAAGCGCACGCGGCTGATCGAGCAGGCGCGCGTCGAGGGCGTGGCCGACGCCGTGGTGCTCACTGGCTTCGTGCCCGATGACGACCTGCGCGCCCTGTACCGGAACGCGCTGGGCCTGCTCTTCGTCTCGCGCGCCGAAGGCTTCGGCTTCCCGGTGGTCGAAGGCATGGCCTGCGGCTGCCCAGTGATCACCAGCAATCGCTCGAGCATGGCCGAGCTGGCAGAAGGCGCCGCCCTGCTGGTGGACCCCGAGCGCCCGGCAGAGATCGCCCGCGCCATCGTGCGCCTGTGCGAGAGCGAGGCGCTCTGCCGCGAGCTCAGTCAGGCCGGGCGCGCGCGCGCCGCCACCTTCAGCCTGGAGCGGCAGGCGGCAGGGACGCTGGCCGTATACCAAGCCCTGATCGCCGGGCGAACGCCGTAGCCTGCCGCTACTTCTGCTGGCGAATACTGGGCCAGTCCCAGCAGCGCCGCACGTAGCCGGTCATGAACGCCGAGAGCAGCGCCGCCTGGGGCAAGAGCGTGGGAGTGGTGCGGCGTGCGGCGTCGACTTCGAACACCGGCGAGGCCGGCTCGTTCGCGTCGATCACGGCGCCGGCCTTGGTCACGAAGAACAGCTGCGTGGCCGAGTCGATACCGACCACCACCGCATCTGCGCGCGCCACGCGGAAGTGCGGGCTGAGGGTCTGACCACCCAGGGTGTGCCAGCGCCAGCGTTCGGGCAGGGCAGACACCCGAGGCGAGCGCGCGAGCAGCTGCACGATCAGCCGCGGGACGTCGTTCTGGGACGTGGGGTGCTCGGCGAAGAGCGCGTTCAGCTGGGACACCAGCTGGCGCACCCGGGCGGGGTTCGCCGATGAGCCGACCAGGGCCTCGGGCAGCACGATCGCGAAGGGAATGTGAGCGAGCGCGCGCTGGCGCTCGTCGCTTGCCAGCTTGTCGCTGCCGCGCCACAAGAAGTAGTCCGAAGTCGAGTGGTCGCCGCCGACCACCAAGAGCGAGTCGGCGGCCGCCGGCGACGCTTCGAAGGCCGCGATCATCTCGCCCAGGGCGAAGTCGGCATAGGACAGCGTCTCGAGGCGCTTCAGGTGATCGGCGCCGACGTCGTGGCCCGATGCGGCCACGGCCGCGCGGACCCGCGTCTCGACCTCGGGCGGGAAGTCTTCGGGGCGTGCGAAGGGGTGGTGATGCGTCAGCGACAAGAGCAGGTTGTATTGCGACTCGCCGGCGGGCCGCGCGGCAGACGCGGCCAGCGCCTGGCTCATCACGATGCGGTCGGGCACGGCCCAGCCGCGATGCGGCACCGCCTCCACATAGTCCCGCTCGGTCATCAGCCGATCGAAGCCGTGGTAGTGGAGGAAGCTCTGCTGGTTGTCGAAGCCGGGGTTCGAACCGTAGTAGAAGCTCAGGGCAAAGCCCGCGTCTTTCAGCACGTCGGGCAGGCAGCGCAGGGGCGGCAACCCCAGGTCGCGCGCGGTGGAGAAACCCCACGGCATCGTGCCGCTGCCGCAGGTGAGCGCGGCGAGACCCTGCGAGGTGCGAACCCCGGCTTGATACATCTGCCGCGCGACGATCACTCGCGGCGCGGAGGCCGCCGCGGACGCATACAGTCCGTCGAAAGTCGGCGTGAGCCCAGCAGGCGCCTTGGGGTTCAGCGCGGCGATGTCGTCGGCGCGCATGCTCTCGAGCGCCACATGCCACACGCGCAGCCGCGGCTTGTGCCCGAAAAGCTCCCGCGAGAGCTCGTCGATCACCGCGCCGGCGCGGGCCGCGAGCTCGGCGTTGACGCCTTGCCCCGTGGGCTCGGGCGGGGGGCCCAGGGGCTGGGCCAGCGGGTGCCGAGCGCAGTCGATCGCAGGGGTCGCCACCCGCTGGGCAGAGTCGGGCAGAAGCCCCAGCGCCGCCGCACCCGGCGCGCGCTCGGCGGCGGGCAAGTCGATGTGCTCGATGAGCGCGATGTAGCCGAACCGCACGTTCTCGTGCTTGGTGCCCAGGCTGCGGGCGAAGACCGGGAACGGCGACTCGACGACGCGCCAGTTGGCGATCGACGCGAACAGATGCGGGCTGCCGCGGTGCAGCCCGAACCCCGCGAGCGCGAGCGCGCCCAGCGCCAGCAGCGCCGAGCTGACCTCGACCACCGGACGCCGCCCTGCCCCCCGACCCGCGGCGCGCACGAAGGCGGCGCTGATCAACGCGAACCCGACCAGCGCGGCGACCCAGCCCAGCAAGAAGCGCGACAGGAAGAAGGTCCCGAGGGCCGCGCGGACGTAGCCCGCGTCGGCGAGCCCCATGCCGAGATCGAACGACGTGGGGTAGAGCCCGCGCTCGATCTTGAACTCGGTGGCGCTGATCGAGCCCCAGAGCACGAAAACGAAGCCCAGCGTCGTGGCGACGACGCTGCTCACCCCGAGCGCGCGCACGCTGGGCCGGCGGCGCAGGGCCAGCCAGGCCGTGAGCGCCCCGATCAGGTTCGTGACCAAGGAGATCAGGACCACGAACGGCGCGTCGGCTGCCAGGCCGACCACCACCAGGACCCACGCGCTGCCGGCAAACTGGGCCTGGTGGTGCGCGAGCGCCAGGCGCGCCGGAAGCAGCCCCAGGACCAGCGCCACGCCCAGATACGCCGCCCAGGTGAGCCCGAGGCGTGGGGCGCGGGGCGAAGGGGCGCGGCGCTCGCTCACCGCCGCGACGTGCACGACCCCAGAGCGGGTGTCAAGGCGACGAGCCTCTGGCAAGATGGCGCGACCATGCCGGGCCGCCACCGAGGGACGAGTGACTGACGCGGCTCGCCCGCCGCGCAGCCGACTGGTGCGTGCGCTGCGGGGCGTCGGCTTGCTGCTCGCGGCGCTCTCGTGCTTGCTGGTCGCATTGCTTGCCTTCCTGCACAGCGAGCGGGGGCAAGAGCTGCTGCGGTCGCGGGTGGAGCAGCGGCTGAACGAGCGCGTGAACGGCAGCGTGAAGCTCGGCCGGCTGAGAGTGGCGCTGTTCGGCTCGATCGAGCTCGGCGGCCTGTCGATCGCCGATGCCGCCGGCAAGCCGGTGATCGAGCTCGACGCGCTGAGCGTGACGCCCGCGTGGCGCGAGCTGTCGGCGGGGCACATCGTGGTCAGCCAGGTCGCGCTCTCGGGGCTGCGCGTGACGATGGAGCAAGACGCCGAGGGCGGCTCGAACCTGAAGCGCCTGTTCAAGCCCCGACCGCCGAGCCCGCCGGATCCGAACCCGAAGCGCCGACGCATCGAGGTGCGCGCCATCGCCCTGTCGAAGATCGGCTTCGCGCTGAGCAAGGCCGACGGGAGCCGGCTCGAGATCACCGATCTGGGGCTGGACGCCCGCGTGGACGCGGTGCCGGTGGAGAAGACCGTCGAGCTGAAGGTCACGCGGCTGGGCCTGGGCCTGACGCGCTCGGCCGACCAGGGCCCGAAGCTGACGGTCTCGGAGCTTCGAACCGCGCTGAACGTGGGCCTGGTGCAGGGCAAGGGCAAGGTGGCGCTGGGTCCGATCTCGGCCGTGCTCGAGCTTCAGCGGCCGAACGTGGCGCGCTTCACCACGCCGATCGCGCTGGGCGCCATCGAGGTCGATCTGGAGGCAGAGCAGCTGGGCGCCACGCTGAAGAAGCTCGAAGCGGGACTAGCGCTGATCGACAGCCTGGAGCTCCGGGGCAAGAAGGGGGCGGTGGGGCTCGAAGGCCCGCAGAAGGCGCTCTTGGCGGGGCTCAGCGTGGATGCCAAGCAGGTCAACGCACTGCTCGGCAAGGACCTCTTGGCCACCAACCTGAACGTCAGCCTCGGGCTCGACGGTGAGCCCGCCGCGCTCGCGCTGGACACGCAGCTCACCTCGGGGGGCGGCAAACTGGGGCTCACCGGGACGCTGGACGCCTCGAAGCTGGACCAACCGGGCTACGATCTGACCCTGATCGCCACCACGCTCGCCACGCGGAAGCTGCTGCTCGGCGACAAGGCGCCGGACGTCGAGGCCGAAAAGCTGACACTGAAGCTGAAGGGCCGGGGTGTGAAGAAAGAGGGGGTCGACGCCGAAGTTCGACTCGACTCGGGCCCGATCCGCGTGGGCAAGATCCGCATCGACGACGTCACGCTGCGGGGCAAGCTGGCGGGCGGCGTGGTGACCGTGCACGAGCTCACCCTCCACGCCTTGAACCAGACCGTGAAGGCCAGCGGAACCTTCGTGCTCGCCGACAAGAGCGTCGATCTGAAGGTGGAGCTGGCGGGAGACATCGGGGTGGCGCTGGCCGCGGCCAAGCGGGCCGGCGTGGCGGTGAAGTCCAACCTCCCAGCCGGCGCCATCGCGCTCCAGAAGGGCGAGTTCGAGCTTCGGGTGAAGGGCAAGCTGG
>JAKLKA010000007.1 GCA_023150915.1 Polyangiaceae bacterium | reverse complement strand
CGCCGGTCGCTCCGCCCGTGCCGCCGGTCGCTCCGCCCGTGCCGCCGGTCGCTCCGCCCGTGCCGCCGGTCGCTCCGCCCGTGCCGCCGGTCGCTCCGCCAGAGCCCGCAGAGCCACCGGTACCGCCGGTGGCTCCACCGGAACCGGCACCGCCGCCGGTACCGCCCGTGCTCCCGCCGGAGCCGGACGCGCCGCCGGTCCCGGCGCTGCCGCCCGTCGACCCGCCGCTGCCGCCAGTGGCGCCGCCGGTGCCGCCGTCTTTGCCACCGGTGCCCGCGTCTTTGCCGCCGCTGCCGCCCCCGGCCTCGTCGTCACCCCCACACGCCACGCCGCCCAGCAGCGCGCACAAGCCCAGCACAGCGAATTGTCGAAGCCGAATCATCGAAAGCCCCTTGTGGTCGAGGCCGGCAGCTGCCGGCGCTTCTATCCGAATCTTCACTTATAGAGGAAGACGCCCTTCAAGTCTTCTGTCCTCGATATCGGCACGCCACCTTTGATGCTGGTCGCCCGGAACTGGTAGTACAGGCCCGATTTCATCTGCGGCCCGGCGTAGGCGAGCTCTGCGGGCTTGCTCCCCTTCGGCCCAATGACGCCCTCTTGCTTCCAGACCTCTGTCCCGAACGCGTCATAGACCTGGACGGTGTAGCTGTCTTCGCTCGAGTCGTCTTCCCAGGTGAAGGTGGGCGTGCCGCTCACCTCTTTTCCGCCGTCGGGCGAAATCACGGCCAGCGCGCCGGTGATCTTGAAGCTCGAGACCGTGGACGTGCCGGGCACGGTGATGTGTTGAATCTCGGTGCCGCCGATGCTGGTGTCCGGATCGCGCACCAAGAAGTCGTTCTCGAAAGCGCCGAGCACCACGTACTTGCCGTCAGGCACGTTGGGGATCGACCACTCGCCACTGACGTTTGCGGCGCGGAGCCCCGGCGGCGCTTCACCGCGCGCGGCGTTCGCCACGAAGGTCTCTTCGACCACCAGGATCACGCTGGTGTTCTTGCCCAGACCCGGGTTGACGATCTCGACCTTGCCGCTCACCGTGGTGGTGGCCTTGCCCAGCACGTCCAGGTTCACGTCCGAGGTGGTGGCCCCGGCTTTGACCTCGGCCGTGGCCGGCTTCAGGTTCACGCCAGCGAGATAGCCCGACACCCCAACGCTGCCCGCCGGCACGTTGAACACGGTGTACGCGCCGTCGGTGCCGGCGGTGCCGGTCACGCCTCCGGCCACGACCAGCGTGCCCCCAGGGCTGTCGGCCAGGACCTTGCCCGACACGCTCCCCAGGTTGGCCGTGCTCGGGAGAGGGATCAGCCCGATGTCGGTCGCCGAGCTCTGCACCACCAACGGGTCACCGGTGGCGGTCGCGATGTCGACCGGCAGCGCCACGCGCGGCGCCTTGGGGAAGGTGAGGTACCCCATGGCGTCGGCGCGCAGGGTGTACTCGGTCTTCACCGGTTTGCCGTCGGCGTCCCGAGGTGACGGCACACGCAGCTCGTACGTGCCGTCCTTCGCGCTGACCGCGATGCCCGAGACCGCGCCCTCGTTGGCGTCGCGAGCCACCACGTGGGCGCCCTCGATGCCGGCCTGGGTGGTGGTGTCGAAGACCTTGCCCTTCACGCTCACGGGCGCAAAACACTTCGGCTCGGCCCCGGCCACGGTCTCGCAGACCTGGCCGTCTTCGCAGCCGGTCTGCGCGACCACGTCGCAGGTCGCAGGCTCTTCCTTCTTGTTCTCGTCGTCGTCGTCGCCGCAGCTGACGAAGATCGGGGTCAGCGCCACGAACAGCAGCGTGAAGCTCCAGCGCTTCATGACGGCACCGGCTGGCAGCACCCCGTGATGCAATAATAGCCGTTCGCGCACGGGCTCTGGCCCGCGAGCCCACAGGGCTGTTTGCCGGTCGGGCACTGCGGCTCGATACCGCCGTCGTAGCCAGCATCGCCGCCGGCGTCGGTCCCGCCGTCCGGCGGGTAGCACTCGGCCGGCAGGGTCGGCTTGCCGATGCAGATCTCGCACTTGCCACAGCCGTTGAGGCAGGCCTTCACCGGCGTGCACGGCTTGCACTTCTTCGGATCGCTCAGGCTGTTGATGTCGCAGCTTCCAACGCCGCCCACCTCGGAACCCAGGTAGACGAACTTACCGCCCCCGGCGGGCAACTCGCAGCAACCGAAGCAGTCGCAGCCGTTGGGCGTGAGCGGACCGCAGTAGTCGTTGCAGGTCTTGCTCTGCTCCTTGTCGAGCTCGGCGCACGACTTGCTGGTCCCGGGGGTCTTCGCGTTCGCGTCGTACTTGCAGCTCGAGTCGCCCTCGGGCGGATAGTCCGGCGCCACCGAGAGCGGATCGCACGCGTGGTTCCAGTAACAGTCGTCGTTGCCCGGCCCGGTGTCCTGGTCGAAGTAGCAGTCCGATTTGCACGGGGCGTTGTTCTGACCGGGAATGCCGCCGTAGTACGAGCCCTCGGTGTTGTCGCAGGGGCCCAGGCAGTCCGGATCCTGCGAGTCCTTCAGCCCGTCGCCGTCGTTGTCCAGCGTGTCGCCGCACTCGTAGGTGTGGCCCTGGCAGGTCGAGATGCCGCCATCGGGGTTCCACCCCCCGCCCACCCCACCGCCGGTGCCGCCGCCGCCGGTGCCGGCAGAACCGTCACCGCTGGTGCCGCCCCCGCCCGCCGCACCGCCCGTGGCCGCGCCGCCGGTGCCCGATCCGCCGGAGCCGCCCCCGTCGTCGTCGTCACCCCCGCAAGCCATCGCCGTGGCGAGCGCCACCACCACGGACACACCCAAAGCTCGTCGGATCAGCATCGTCGCACCTCGCCTGATCTCCCGAGTGTACTGAACTGAGACGAATTGCCAATTACCGACACGTGTACGGTGAGGTGCGCAGTCGACTGCATGCCGCAAATCGTGCGAGCGTACCGGGGTGCGTGTGCCTGTGCTGGTCGCAGGGCTGCTGATCGCGTCGCCCGCAGCCGCCGAAGATCCGGATCCGTGGTGGGGTCGCGACAAGGCTCTGCACTGTGGCGTCTCTGCCGGCCTGGCGGCCGGGGGCTACGCGGCGTCGAGCCTGGTGCTCGAGCCGCGCTGGCAGCGCGCCGCAACAGGTGCCGGCTTCGCCCTCACGCTGGGTGCGGGCAAGGAGCTGTACGACGCCACCGGCCCGGGAAACGCGAGCCTGAAGGACTTCACGTGGGACGTGGCCGGCACCGCCCTGGGCACCGCGCTCGCGCTGCTGGTCGACGTGATCGTCTCGCCGCGTCCCGCTCCCAGCCGTGACTCGCCCACTGCGACGCGCTAGTCACCGGGGCATGGGTCTTCTCGACGGAAAGGTCGCCCTCGTCACCGGGGCCGGCGGCGGCATCGGTCGCGCCACGGCGCTGCTCTTGGGCCGCGAAGGCGCCCAGGTGGTCGTCAACGACGTGGGGGGCGCGCGCGACGGCAGCGGCCAGAGCGCCACGCCGGCTGAAGCCGTGGTGGGCGAGATCCGTGCGGCGGGCGGCGAGGCCATCGCCCACGCCGACTCGGTGGCAACCCGCGCCGGCGCCGAGGGGCTCGTCGCGGCGGCCGTGAAGCACTTCGGCAAGGTCGACGTGTTGATCAACAACGCCGGCATCTTGCGAGACAAGACGCTGCTCAAGATGGACGACGCGATGTGGGACGCCGTGATCGCGGTCCACCTCACGGGGAGCTTCCTGTGCACCCAAGCCGCCGCCACGCAGATGCGCGCGCAGGGCACGCCGGGCAGCATCGTCAACACCACCAGCGTCTCGGGCATGCTGGGCAATTTCGGGCAGGCCAACTACTCGGCGGCCAAGGCGGGCATCTATGGGCTGACGCGCACGGCGTCGATCGAGCTGCAGCGCCATGGCATCCGGGTCAACGCGGTGGCCCCCATCGCCAAGACGCGCATGACCGAAGACCTGCCGATGTTCGAGAAGATCCAGAGCATGACGCCCGAGCACGTGGCCCCCGCGCATCTTTTTCTAGCGAGCCCTCTGTCTGGCGATCTGACCGGGGCCGTGCTCTCGGTCGCCGGCGGAAAGCTCAGCGTCTACAAGGTCGTGGAGAGCGCCGGCAAGTTCAAAGACGCCGACCAGGGCGTGTGGTCCGCTCAGGAAATCGCGGACTACTGGGAAGTGATCTCGAAGGTTTAGCGTCCCCCCGGTCGATTGCTGGTCCGGGGGTCGGATGTTACGTTAGCTGAGCCTCTTGCCCGTGCCGCGATGACTCGCGACTCGAACATCCCGCTTTTCCTCTGGATCGCCACGGCGCTGCTCGCGCATTTGGCCTGGGGCGGGGGTGCGTCCAAGCTGTCGAAGGCCTTCGAAGAGACGCTGGACATCAAGCGCTTCGCTGCCAGCGTGCAGCGGCAGATCCGCAGCGGTGGCACCGTTGAGGTGGCACTGCTCGACGAGTCTTCGAGCGAGAGCGCGCCGCCGGAAGAGACCGCGTCGAAGTCGAATCCCAAAGAAGACGAAGACCCGGCGGAGCCGACCGAAGAGCAGGCCAACGAGGACGAGCCCAGCACCAAGCAGGCAGAGCAGGCGAAGAAAGAAGAGCCAAAGCCCCCCGAGAAGACCGAACCGAAGCCCGAGGAGCCCAAGCTCGAGGTCAAGAAGGAAGAGGCGAAGAAAGAAGAGGCCAAGCCCGAAGAGGCGAAGCCGCTGCCGAAGATCCAGGCCAAGAAGCGGGTGGCCGTGGTCCAGCACGTCGAGGACCAGAACCAGAAGGACAACCCCAACGCCGCCCACATCGCCGACCACGCCAATCGGGTGAAGAAAGAGACTCAGGCGCGGATCACCTCGACGGATCAGAACGACCCGAAGCCCACGCCCGGCGGCGCGCACGCCTCACCCGACAAGAACCCAGGGAACTCGGACGAGTCGCGGGTCGCCCACTCCGAGGACCACGCGGGCGAGCCCGACAAGGCGCCCACCAGCCCGGACGATCCCGACAAGCCCCAGAAGAGCGCGTCGGCGCAGGCGCCGCCGCCGTCCCCCGGAAAAGATCCGAAGGCACCGGGCGTCGAGCAGGGGAGCGCGGCGTCGAAGCGGCCCGGAAAAGATCCGGCGCAGGCCGGGCAGACCGCCCAGGCCGCGAAAGAAGAGGTCGCCCCGGCGCCGGACACGCTGAACTCGGGGCAGGGCAACTGGTCCGTGGCCGAGGCCAAAGCGGCGCAGGCCGCGCAGAAGGCCCGCCGGGCCAAGAAGAAGCGACTGCCACCGATGAAGGGCGCCGGGGGCGCCAGCGACCTGCTCGGGCTCGGAGCGCTCGGCACCACCTCGAGCGGGGTCAACTTGAACTTGTCGCCCCAGCAAGCGTTGGCCGCCGTCGGGCGTGATCGCTTGGTGAAAGAGAAGAATCGCGACGCGGAACGGCGCAAGAGCGCGCACCGCGGCTCGTGGAAGTCCCTGGGCATCGAACGCTGGCGGGCGTCCATCGAGAACTACGTGGCGAGCGTGAAGCCCGGCAACCAGACCGCGCTGAACACCGCGCGCGTCCCCTTCGCCAGCTACCTGAACGCGGTCCACAACCGCTTGCACCCGATCTTCGCCGATTCATTCCTGGCGTCTCTCGAGAGCTTGCCCGGCAATCATCCGATGAATCGGTCCGACATCAAGACCGACCTCGAGATCGTGCTCGACAAGGACGAGGGCAAGGTCGTCAAGATGGGCGTCACCCACACCAGCGGGGTGACGGCGTTCGACATCGCGGCGCTCGAGAGCGTGATGCGGGCCAGCCCCTTCGGCGCTCCGCCGCGCGACATCGTCTCGCCCGACGGCAAGGTCTACTTCCACTGGGAGTTCTACCGGAACCCGTTTTACGCCTGCTCCACCTACTTCGCGCATCCGTTCATTCTGAAGGGCGCACCGAAATCTGCGCCGCCCAGCATCGAGCCGGCACCCTGGCGGCCCGGCGACCCGAAAGAGAGCTCACCCGCCGATCAGCGCCACGGATGGCTCGATTGGGCGCCGATGCTGGAAAAGCGGGCATCACTCAGGTAAGCCGGGCCGTGAGTGACCATCATCGAGGGCGAAAGCGCGAGCGTGAGCGCGAACCCGCAAGGGGCTGAGGGCGGTTCGCCGGAGGCCCCGCCCGCGTCCCACCCCGCGCCGCCCAGCGAGGGTCGCCCGACCCACGCGCCGGCGCGGCTGTTCAGCCGCACGCGACGCTGGGTGCTCGCAGCGCTGGTGCTGCTGTTCTTCGCGGCCCTGCTCTCCGGGCGGATCGTCGTCCCAGCGCTCTTGGGCTGGCGCTCGGGCCTCGAGCTGTGGATCGCACGCTCGGACAACGCCGCAGCGCTGTTTGCCCAGCTCGCCGTCGTCGGCGGCTGCTTGATGGCCATCCAGCTGCTCATCGCGATGCTGGTCGAGAGCAACTTGTCGGTCGCCTTTCGTCTGGTGGCCGCACCCACCACCGCCGGGGTGGTCACGCTGGTGATGGCGTCGGCAACTCGCGAGCTGCCCATGCTGCTGGTGCTCGGGCTTGCGGTGCTGTCCTCGTTCATGGCGCTGTTCTCCAGCGTGCCTGCGGTGCTCGAGAAACACACCCGCGCCGCCGGCATGGTGGTGGGGCTCGCGGGCCTCACCGCGCTGGTCTCCGTCACCGCCCGCGCACTCGCGGTGTGGGCCAGTCACGAAGCGCTGACGCGGCTGTTCCGCACGGCTCAGATCTTGGCCACCGTGGCCTGGGGGCTCGACCTGATCACACTGGGCATCGCGGTGGCCTGGCTGGCCGCCGATCGCAAGCGGCTCTCGCTGGCGGTGTGGATCCCGGTCGGGCTCTCGGGCATCGCCCTGTCGGCGATCAGCCTGTATGCGTCGCCGCCCCCCGACAGCGTGCTCGGGCTCGCCAGCAAGGCCGTGCACGCCTTCCTGCGTCACCCTTACCCCTTCGGGCCCCCGGTGCTCCATTTCGCCCTGGGCGTGACCCTGCTCTTCGCGGTGCCCGCCACGTTGTTTCAGCGCTTCGATCGACCCTATGCCCGGGGCGCCATCGCGCTGGCGCTCTTGGCGCGGACCGGCACCGACATCCCGGTGCTGGCGCTGGCACTGCTCTTGGGCTCGCTGCTCGCAGCGCTGGCCGCCGCGCGCGAACGGCCCCAGATCCCTTGAAGAGCGGTCAGCGCAGGCGCCCTGCGACCGGGGCGCGCCGCAAGCAGACACCGCCGGCCGCGCCGGTGGCGCTCGTGGGTCTGGCTCTCATTGCCGATCGTGATCGTGTCGTCCAAGACTCATGATGCCTGGGCGGGCTGGGGCTTCGCCCCGCTAGCGTCCGAGCACGTAGCCCAAGAGGGGGATGGCCAGGCAGGCCGCAGCGAACAGCCCCCAGGCCCACCAGCGCATGGGAGGCACCTGGCTCATGACGCGGTCAGCGCCAGCGTGCCGTAGACCACCAGCAGGTAAGGGATGGTCGCGTAGAACAGCGCACGGGCCCACCGGTGGGCATCTGCGGCACCGAAACCGCGGGCGGCGATGACGACCTGCACCCCGCCGAGCACGGCGGCCACGCCCAGGTAGAGCGGAGTGCCGAGGCCGGTGAACGCCGGCAGCAGGCTGACGGCGAGCAGCAGGGCCGAGTACACCAGCACCGCACGCTTGGCGGCAGGCACGCCGCGCACCGCCGGGTACACGGCCAGCCCCGCGGCGGCGTACTCCGACTGCCGGAAGATGGCGATCGCCAGGAAATGAGGGATCTGCCAGACCAGCAAGATGGCAAACACGCTCAGCGCCGGCAGCGACAGCTGACCGGTGACGCTGGCCCAGCCGATCAACGGCGGAATGGCGCCAGGAATCGCCCCCACGTGCAGCGCGTAGGGGGTCACGCGCTTGAGGGGTGTGTACACCAGCACGTAGATCGAGATGGCCGCCGCCGCGAGCAAGCCCGACAGCGGGTTGATCCAGAAGGTGAGCGCAGAGATGCCGAGCAGCGCCAACACCACGCCGAACCAGAGCGCCACCTCGGGCGCAATCCGGTCCGAGGGAAGCGGGCGCAGGCGTGTGCGCTCCATGCGCGCGTCCACGTCACGCTCCAGGTACATGTTGAGCGCGTTGGCGGCTGCCACCACGGCGGCCGTGGCCACCACCGTGAGCGCGAGCCGCCGAAGCTCGACGCGCCCCGGAGCCAGGATGGCGCCGATGCCGGTAGTCACCAGCACCATGCGAGTGACGCCGGGCTTGGTCAGCTGGAGCAGTGCCCCCAGCACGCGAACGGGGTCGCGGGCTCGGGTCGCCGTCTCCACTGCCTGCGCCATGCTTCGTCCTCGGCGTTCAACGCTCGGCAGAGGCGACCGCCGCCCCGAGCACCGACAGCGCCTCGTCGATCACCGACTCGGCGGCTGCATAGCTGTAGCGCACATGGCCCGGCGCGCCGAACGGCTCGCCGGCCACCGCCGCGATCCCGCACACGTCGAGCTGCCAGAGCGTGACGTCGTCGGCGCTGGCGAGGCGACGCTCGCCCCACCGGATGCCGTACAGGCCGGTCACGTCGGGGAAGGCGTAGAACGCCCCGCGCGGCCAGTCGCAGCGAATCCCCGGGATCTGGTTCAGACCCTCGACCATGCGCCGCCGGCGCTCGGCGAACGCCCGGGCCATGGCGGTGATCGGCTCGCGGGGGCCGAGCAGCGCGGCCTCGGCCGCCGCCTGGGCAATGGCAGCCGGGTTGGTGGTGGACTGCCCCTGGACCTTCAACATGGCCTTGGCCACCGCCGGGGGCGAGATCGCCCAGCCGATGCGCCATCCGGTCATGGCGTAGGTCTTGCTGACGCCGTCGACCACGATCATGCGCTCGCGGAGCTCGGGCGCCAGCTTGGCCAGAGACACGTGCTGGAAGCCGTCGTAGGTGAGGTCGCCGTAAATTTCGTCGACCACTACCCAGACGTCGCGCTGCTTCAGCACTTCGGCCAGCGCCAAGAGCTCGTGCTGATCGTACGCCGCGCCGCTGGGGTTGGAGGGCGTGCACAGGATCACCGCTTTGGTGCGCGGGCCAATGGCGCGATCGAGCGCCTCGGGGGTCACGCGGAAGCCGCTCTCGGCCGAGGTTTCGACGATCTTCGGGACGCCGTCGAACAGGCGCACTTGCTCGGGGTAGCTGACCCAGTACGGGGCCGGGATCACGAACTCGTCCCCGGGATCGCAGAGCACCATCGCCAGGTTGAAGAGCGCGTGCTTGGCCCCCACCGACACCGTCACCATGTCCGGCGCCGGTCGCCACCCACGGTCGCGCTCGGTCGCCGCGCAGATCGCCTCACGCAGGCTGGCCGTGCCCTGCACCGCCGTGTAGTGCGAGCTCGTGCCCATGGCCCGCTCGGCAGCCGCCCGGATGTGCTCGGGGGTGTGGAAGTCCGGCTCGCCAACGCCGAACGCGTACACCTTGCGGCCGGCCGCCCTGAGCTCGGCCGCCTTGGCCGTCATCGCGAGCGTGGCGCTCGGCACCACCGCATCCAATCGCTTTGCCAGGTTGGTCGGCACCATCAGCTCCTTTCGTCGTCGTCGGCCTTGCGTCGCTTGGCCATCACGTGGCGGCGACTTTCGACGCCGGGTTGGCGCGGAAGCGCGCGCTTTCGCGGCCGGTCGTCGTCTGGGTCGTCGTCATCGTCGTTACCCTGGGCTTCCCCCGAGTCTTTCATGCTTTTTCGGAAGGCCCGCACGCCTTCGCCCAGGCCACGTCCGATTTCGCCCAGCCGACTCCGACCGAAGAGGACGAGGAGCAAGAGGACGATGACAGCCAGCTGCCAGGGGCCGACACCCATGGGAAGGCGCGACGTCTAACACCCTGCGGCCGGCCGGGCAACGCGGGGGCGAGCGGTCACCGGCGCGGGAAGCGCGCCGAAAGCCAGGCAAAACCCGAGGGAAAGAAGCGTTGCACACCCACGACCAGCGCGACCGCCAGGGCGCCGGCGGCGGGGACCAGCGCATAGCTCTGCGCGCCGAGCGAGGTCGCGTCGAGGCGCGAGAGCATCGCGAAGGCAAGCAGGGCCGGCAGGCCGCCGATGGCCAGCGCCGAAGCCCGGCGAGCCACGCCGAACGCGACCACCGACCAGGCCGCGCCCAGCGCCAGCCCGACCGCGGTGGCTGCCACCAGACACGCGCGCTGCGTGAACGGCAGCTTGGCGCTGCGGCCCCAGCCGGGCAGCCCGCGCACCGTCGCGGACGCCACCGAAAGCTCGAGCGAGACCTTCCCGTCGAGCTTCTTGGTGAAGACACGCAGGTCCGCGAACGACACTTGGCGCAAGTCGTCGCTCGGCGTCAGCGCCCCTGCGGTGTAGGAACCCAGGTCGCCGAGGCCCGGGAGCTTGCCGGTGACACGAGGGGGCCGCCCGGGGAAGCACAGCCAGGTCACCCCCACCAGCGGCACCTGAGCGCTCTTCGGCGCGGCCCCGCGCGAGCAACTGGCGCGGCCCTGAGCGATCAGATCGACCGCGAAGCGACCCGGCACGTCGGCGCTCGAGCCCCAGGCCAAGCTGGCCAGGGCAAGGCCCGCACCGAGCGCCACGATGGGCAGCGTCGCGCCGCGAACCAAGTGCGCGGGAGAGGCCCCCAGGGACAGCAGCGCGCGCGCCTCACCTCGGTCGACGAAGGTCGCGACCGCGAGCGCGACCCCGATCGGCAGGCCGAACATCAGGGCGGTCTCGGTGGCCGCCGCGCCCAGCGCCCGGGCGAACGGCAGCGCGACCTCGAGCGGCACCTCGGGTGACCACAGCCAGGGCAGGAGCCGGATCCCCCCGGCGGCCAGGCCGAGCGCGGCAGCCGTACCCACCGCCAGGCAGGCGCCCGTCACGGCTCGGCGAGAAAGCGCGCTCATCCCCGGTGATTTACCCTGTCCTGCCCCCGGTTTCCCCTGCCCTCTGCTTGCGCTTGGTGGCCGGCCGCGGGCGGGGTAATCTCCGCGAACATTTCGGCGTGGTGGGACACCGGACGCCCCGGACCCCACCTGCGGAGGAACGATGCGCATTCTTCACCTGCTCTCGGGAGCCGCCGTCGCGGCGGCTCTGGTTCTCGGCGGAAGCCCGGCCCGCGCGGCGGAAGACGCCACCGAGGCGTCGCCCACCGGCAAGGGCATCACCGGAGGCGCCCTGCTGGGCGCGGAAGTGGTGATGCTGTTCGAAGCCGCCATCAAGGTGAAGAAGCCCTGGGCGTACGCGGTCGGCGGCATCGCCGGCGGCATCGCCGGCGGCGTGGGCGGCTACTTCGTCGAGGATTCCGGGGACGCCAAGCTCAGCATCTACCTGCTCGCGGGCGGCATGGCCCTCGCCATCCCCACCACGGTGGCGGTGCTCAACGCCACCGCCTACGACCCCGGTGACGACGCCACCGAAGACCGCGGCACCAAAGACGAGCCCGTTGCCGAGCCGCCCCAGCCCGGGGCCGCGCCCCCGGCCCAGGGCGCCCAGAAGAAGGCCCGCAGTCGGCGAATCGCCCGGCGAGCGGCCCCGCAGGCCGAGCTCTATTCTGCCCCGCCCGCGCTGGTGGGCGCGAGCCCCAGCACGCTGAGCCTCAGCGTTCCGGCGGTCGAGGTTCGGAACGCGTATTCGCGCACCGAGCTGATGCAGTACGGGGTCCGGCAGGCGACCGAGGTCCGCGTTCCGGTGATGCGCTTCGTCTTCTGAGGCGCGCGCACAGCTTGGAGAGCGCCGGGGCTTTCGGCTAGCATCCGAGATCTTCTCGAAGGACGGACATCAAGCAGATGGCACAACCAGCGCCGCAACGCCCCGGATCACGTGGACGCGGGGAAGATCCATCGCTCGGCAGGGTCATCGCCGGTCGCTACCGCCTGGAAGCGCGGATCGGCGAGGGCGGCATGGGCATCGTCTACCGCGCCCGGCACGTGCTCATCGACCGCGTGGTCGCCGTCAAGCTGATCCGGCCCGACCTGCGCGGTGAGACCCACCTGCGCGCCTGGATGCTGCGCGAAGCGCGGGCTGCCAACCGGGTGGATCACGCGCACATCATCGACATTCACGACATCGGGGAGACCGACGAGAGCGAGCTCTATCTGGTCATGGAGTACCTGATCGGCACGCCGCTCTCGACCGAGCTGGCGCGCGGGCCGATGCCCCTGACCCGCGCGGTGGACATCCTCGAGCAGATGGGCGCGGCCCTCGCCCGCGCCCACGATCTGGGCGTGGTGCACCGCGACCTGAAGAGCGACAACATCCTGATCACCCAGCGCGGGGGCCGCAAAGACTTCGTGAAGATCCTCGACTTCGGGCTCGCGGCCCTGGCCCACGACCCGAGGCTGGCGCCCAAGGGCGCGGTCTTCGGCACGCCCGAGTACATGTCGCCCGAGCAAGCCCGGGGCGAACAAGCCGGCCCGCAGTCGGATCTTTACGCCCTGGGCGTGTTGTTCTTCGAGATGTTGGTCGGCCAGCTGCCGTTTCGCGCGGCGGACCGCGACACGCTGCTCGAGATGCAGCGCACCGCTCCGGCGCCGCGGCCCACCAGCATCAAGAAAGACGTCAACCCGGTCGCCGAGAAGATCATCCTCAAGCTGCTCGAGAAAGAGAGCCGGAAGCGCTATCGCGACGGCCACCATCTGCTCGAAGAGCTGAAGGCCTTGCAGCGCTCGCTGCCCAGCACCTCGTGGGACAAAGAGGCCGCGGGCGAGGCGCCTGCGCCGGCGGCGCCCCCGCCGCCCCCGCCACCGCCCAAGTCGGCACCCGTGACGGAGTGGGCGAACCGCGCCGGTCTGTTCGCCCGGATGCTGGCCCGGGCGTTCCCCGCCGGGAACGCCACGCCCGATCTGGCCCAGGCCATGGCCAACATCTGGGAAGTCACGGCCAAGGCCAATGGTCTCGAGGGCGAGATCGCCAGCCACACGCGGAAGCTGGAGGCCCTCGAGCGCCGCGGCCGGGCGCTGCGCGCCGAGATTGGCCGCAAGGTGGAAGAGCTGGCCCAGGAAGAGAGCCGTGCGCTCCGCGACGCAGCCTCGTACGGCGAAGAAGAAGAGACCGCGCGCCGCGAGCTGACGGCTGCCATGCAGCTCGCGAAAGAGAAGGTCGCGCAGGCGGACACGGCCGAGCGCGCCGGGCAGGGCTCGCGCGCCATCTACGAAAGTGCCGGCGCCGCACGCGCCATGGTCGAAGCCAAACGTCAGTGGCTCTCCACCCGCGAGGCCCGGCGCACCGCACGCGAGGCGATTGCCCGCGACCTGCGCCGGCAGATCGAAGACCTGCGCGCGCAGCTTGCGCGCTACGCCGAGGCGCTGGAAGAAGATCTGGCCAGCGGTCGCGAGAAGGTCGCCGCGCGCACGCGCGAAGGCATCCGCATGGAGCAGACCTTCACCGATGGCAGCCACGCGCTGACCGAAGCCCTGAAAGACCGGCCCGAGTGCCGCGATCTGATGGCTCAACTGAAGAGCACCGACAGCACCCGCGAGACCCCCGAGCAGCCCTGGACCAACGCCAGCGGCCGCGTGGTCAGTTGACCATCACTTCGGCAGTTTCGCCGAGAGGAAGCTCTTCAGCTTGACCAGGTTCTTGGCGTCCCGCTGAAACGTGGGCGAAGCGTAGGCGTCGGCCCAGCCGCGAATGTCCCGGACGAACTCTGCCGTCACCGCCGCGTCACCCAAGATGTCGTCGACGGTGCGGCCGCGTGAAGGCGCCGCGCCGAGACCCGCCACGTAGGTCTCGAGCCGGGCGTAGTCGTCCTCGAGCAACTCGCGGATCAACCCCGCTTCGCCTGCCAGGCGCGCCAGCACCGGGTCGGCGGCGTCGGCG
Organism: Polyangiaceae bacterium; assembly: GCA_023150915.1. Classification (GTDB taxonomy): domain Bacteria; phylum Myxococcota_A; class Polyangia; order Polyangiales; family Polyangiaceae; genus JADJKB01. Next base: position 98,892 of record JAKLKA010000007.1, on the reverse strand, counting down.
GCTTGCCCCGCGGCCGCCACCCGAAACACGAAGGCGTCGTCGATGAAGCCCAGGTCTTCGATGCCATCGGGGATCAGATCGAGCGAGCGCAGCAGATAGTTGAGCGCGGCCGCCGCCTTGCGGCGGACGGGCACCGCGGTGTCGCCGGACTCGACCAACGCCGCGAGCGCGCGCGCGTCGTCACCGAGCGTGCGCAGCCAAGTCGGAAATGCTTCGAGACAGCGGCTTTCGAGCTCGGTCAGGGTGGGCGCGGTCATGGTGGGCGGTTCTTACCCGAGCGCGGCCCGGGCGTCACCACTTGCCGACGAACAGGCCCGCGGCAAACCCGAGCATCAGCGCCATGGCCGCGATGATCAAAGCCAGCGGCAGCGGGACGGCCAGCCCGCGCCGCGGCACGCTGACCACCTCGACCGAAGGCGGCGGCGAGTGCGCCGCCGACACCCCGCCCGGCAACCCGGCAGAGACGGCCGTGTCACCACCGAACCGCCGAGGCGCGTCGGCAGGCATGGGGCTGGGCTGCGGATGCGACGCAGGGTGCCCGGCCGGGCTCGGCGGAGCCGAAGGATAGCCCGCCGAGCTCGAAGGCTGCGCGCCGGCGGCGCCCGCCGTGGCCGGGGGCAGCGAGGGCGCAGCCGGCATCTGCCCGCTCTTGGCGACGCTGTCGACGGCTTGGGCCATCTCGTACGCGCTCTGGAAACGCTGGGTGGGGTCGCGCGCGAGGGCGCGTTGGAAGAACGGGCCCCAGTGCGCATACTGGGGGGCCACCTGTTCGATCGGCACGGGCGAGCTGGTGAGGACCTTGGTCACCCGTGCAAACTCGTTCTCGGCCTCGAATGCCGGCACGCCGGTGAGCAGCTCGTAGAACAGGATCCCGCACGACCAGAGGTCGGCGCGCGCATCGGTGTGTTTGATGTCCTTGATCTGCTCTGGGCTCATGTAGCCGGGCGTGCCGAGCAGCATCCCGGTGCGGGTCTTCCGGTGCATGCCACCCGCGGCGTCGAGCACCAGCGAAATGCCGAAGTCGAGCAGCTTGAGCTCGCAGCCGTTCTCGGTGTCGCCGATCAAGAACACGTTGCCGGGCTTGAGATCGCGGTGCACCACGCCGGCGGCGTGGGCGGCCGACAGCGCGCGCAAGACGTTCTGGACGATCCCCGCGGCCTGCTCCACCGGCATACGACCGCGGTTCATGCGATCTGCGAGGGGCTCGCCGCGCAAGAGCTCCATCACCAGATACGGCGTCCCGTCGGCCGCGCGCACCGCCTCGTGGACCCGGGCGATGCCGGGGAAGTCGACGCGAGCGCTGGCCTGCACTTCGTTCAAGAAGCGCGTCACCACCTCTTGGTTTTCGCCGAACTCGGCCCGCAAGAGCTTGACCGCGACGAGCTGGCCGCCGTCGACCGCCTGCGCCGCGAACACCGCCGACAGCCCGCCTTGGCCCAGCACGCCGGTGAGCCGCCACCGCCGATCCAGCGTGGCGCCCACGAGCTCTTCGGGGTGTTCGAACTCGAGCATGTGGCCGTCAGCCCAGCGACTCTACCCCACTTGGGCGGGCCGACAGCAGACCGTGATCGAGCCGTTCGGATCGCCGACGATCTGCCCGCTGGGGGCGCCGCCGCTCGGAACGCAGCTCCCCCCCATCACCGGTGAGGCGGTTCGCTGGTAGCTCCACCCCGCCCAGAAGTCGTTGATCTTACCGCTCACGTTGGTGCAGGCGGTGCTTGCCACTTTCTGCCCGCCCCCGGCGCAGAGCATGTCGTCGTAGAACTCGTATTCGGCCACGCACGTCACCGCCCCGGGCGTGCAAGCGCACGCCGAGCACGTCCGCTGATCGAGGTGCTTCTGGTAGATGACCGTCGCGGACGGGTAGCCGCTGGGACAGGTTTGCTCGCCGGGGAGGTAGACGCACAGGGTCGGTGCGTACGCGTCCGTGCCCACCGGGACGCACTCCGAGCCCTCGCCGCAGGGCGAGCCTGATTTCACCAGACAGAGCGACGCTCGCTTCTGGAACGGGTCCAGCGCGGAGACCGCGCCGCCGCTGGGCGCGCAACTTCCGGCGGCGGCCACGGTCGCAGGTCCGAGCATGCAGCTCAGCGTGGGGCTCCCGCTCTTGCCCGAGCAGTTGCCGTCGGTCTTGGTGTAGCTCTGCGGGCCGGCGCAGGTGGCGTTCTCGGCGCACAGCAGCGGGACCGTGCACGAACCGCCTTGGAGTGGACCGCACTGACACGGGGCACAGCTGCCCGGCCCGGCGGGCGCGGTCCCGAACGCCAGCGGGGTCGCGCCATCCGGACAGGTCGGGCCGGGCGCCGCGGAGAACGGCTCCACCGCCAGGAACGCATAGCCCCACTGTGAGCCCGGTTTCGGCACGCACTGCTGCCCCGCACCACACGTCGCCGGTTCGGACCCGGCAGTGCCGCCCGCGCCGGCGCTGGCGCCATCACCCCCGAAGCCGCCCAGCACGGACGCGTCGCCGCCACCGGTGCCGCCGTCCGCCGACGCGGCACCGGTCTGATCGAGGCTGCAGGCGACCGCGAGCAGCGCGAGCAGACTGCCTCGAACGAAGGCGAGCAGAGTGTGCACCGGCGCGGCAGAGAGTATCAGAAGCGGCCACGAAAGCTGACCCGGCCGCCGCGGCCCGTCAGCTCGAGCGCCGCTGCCGGAGCTTTCTCGGGTGGGCCCTTCTGCCCGAGCAACATCAGCACACCAGCCCCGACCCCTACGATGCCCAGGCCCAGGGTCACCCCGCTCAGCGCGGCGTAGGTTTCGCCGTTCTGCTGGGTGCCCTTCAGAGTGTCCGGACAGGTTCGCCCGATGCAGCCTTGGTCGAGGTCGTCTTCGGCCTTCATCCGCAACGAATAGAACACGGCCGAGGTCGCCAGGCTCACGACGCCGAGGCCGCCGACGATCCACGGCGCCGCCGAGGGCGAGCCGCTGGCCGGAGGCGGCAGCTCGCGGTTGGGTACGGCGGGCCGGGGCTCGGGCCCCGGTGCGGGCTTGGCCGCGGGCGGCGGCGCCGCGGGCACGGCAAGGTCTTCGGGAACGTCGAGCTCGATCCGGACCGCGTCGCGTTCGGCGAGCGTGATCGTGCGCTTGAAGGACTTGCCTTGCTCGACGATGCCGGTCAACACGTGCGGCCCCGGATCGAGCGTGATCGGCTGGCCGATCTGAGTGTCGCCCAGGGCGACACCGTCGAGCTCGATCTTGATCGCCTCGGCGCCCTTGCCGCGAGCGATGGTCAGCCGCGGGATGCGCCCTTCGAGCGCTTCGCGAGCCTTCTTGACCTCCTCGACCAAGCTGGCCTCTTTGCCGGTCTGCTCGGCTTCGTACTCGGCGATGCGGTACCCGCCGAGCGCCTCGTTGAGGCGACCCAGGTGCTCCTTGCAGCGGGCAACGTGGAACCGAACCTGGGGCGTCGCCTTGATGCGCGCCACGTCCTCGAAGGTGGCCAGCGCGCCTGCCCAGTCCCCGGCGGCCTCCTGGGTCAGGCCCTGCGAATACAGCTTCCGCGCGCGGTTCAGCTCGGCGTCGGCGTCGGCCCCAGCGGGCGAGCTCAGCGAAAGGGCGAGCGCTGCGGCGACCAGGGCGATGGATTTCCGCAACATCCGGGCGACCACACCTGGGATGGAAGCTCGCCTGGGCGGCTTCGGCAAGGGAGTTTCACCCCCAGCCCATACCGCGCTAGGCTCCCAGGGTTCGCATGAGCCAGCGCGTCACCACAGCCTTCGAGCCGCTTCTGACACAACTGACGGACTTCCGCACGAAGTGGCCGAAGCGCGGGTGGAGCTGGGATGCCCGCTTCTCGTGCGTCGCGTCGGCATTCTCGACGGAGCTGGTCGAAGAGGCGAACGCCGCGCTCGCCGTCACCTTCCCCGGTCGGTGGAACCACCGCACGCTCGGCACGGCCCCGCCGCTGGTCCAGCAAATTGCCGAACGGACGGGCGGGGTCCGGGCCGATCAGTGGATCTTTTCCACCGCGCCCAGCGGCGGCGCCATCATCTATGGCCTGTGGTGGCCCTGGGGCGACGACACGACGATCACGCTGCGGGTGGGGCTGCCCAGCCCGAATCCCAGCGTCGAAGACCGCCTGCGCGACGTGTTCGGGGCCAGCCCGTACTGACGCAGGCCGGCAGCGGCCGCGTCGTCGGCTTCGCACCGCCCGCTGGCATGTGCATTGCTCACCTGCCGGTCCAGTGGGACCATTGTCGCAGAGATCCGGGATGAGCCTCGACGGGGCTGACGCATTCGAGACCACACTGCTCGCCGAGAGTGGTCCTCGCGCCACAGCGAACCGGCCCAGCTTGGACGCCGGCCGGTGGGCGGGGAAGCGCTTCGACCACTTCGAGGTCGAACGCCCCCTGGGCAGCGGCGGGATGGGCGCGGTGTACGTCGGGCACGACCGCTCGCTCGATCGCCGAGTCGCCATCAAGGTCTTGCCCCACGACCTGGCCGAGAGCGGCGAGCTGCAAGAGCGCTTCTTGCGCGAAGCGCGGGCCCAGGCTCGCCTCAACTCGCCGCACGTGGCGCACATCTACTACATCGGTCGAACCCCGGCCGCCGACGAGAGCGGCAAGACGTCGCTGTTCTTCGCGATGGAGCTGGTGGACGGGGGCGACCTCGAGCGCCTGGTCGAGCAGAGCGACCGCCTGGACCCCGAGCGCGCACGCACGCTGATGCTTCAGGTGGCCAAGGGTCTGCGCGACGCTCAGCAGGCCGGGATCATCCACCGCGACATCAAGCCCAGCAACCTGCTCCTCGACAAGAACGGCGCGGTGAAGATCGCGGACTTCGGCGTGGCCAAGCCGGTGGGCGGCACCGACTCGAAGATCACACGTGACGGCGCCGTGGTCGGCAGCCCGCTCTACATGGCGCCGGAGCAGGCCAAGGGTGACGAGGTGGATCACCGCACGGACATGTACTCGGTGGGGTGCACGTTCTTCCACTTGCTGACCAGCCGCCCGCCGTTCGACGCAAAGACGCCGGTCGCGGTGATCAGCAAGCACCTGACCGAGCCCCCACCGAAGGTCGCGAGCGCCACGCCCGACGTCCCCAAGCCGCTGGCCGCCATCGTGGAGCGGCTGATGGCGAAGGCCCCCACAGAGCGGTTTGCCAGCTACGACGAGCTGATTGCCGCGCTCGAGGCCGCGGCGCCCGAGAAGGTGCGCTTCGGCGGTTTCTGGGTGCGCGGGGCGGCGGTCGGCATCGACGTGGCGCTGGCTAGCCTGGTGATCGGGTTTCTGGGCCTGCCGGGCCTGTTGCTCCATCTGGGCTACGTCACGCTCGCCCACGCCATTCGCGGTCAAACGTTGGGAAAGGCACTGATGAACCTGCGCGTCCGCCGGCTCGACGGCGGCCCGCTGGGGGTCGGGCGGTCGCTCACCCGCACCATAGCCAGCATGTGGATGCCGTTCTTTGCCGGGCTGGTGATCCTGCTCACCGAGGGCCGCGGCGGGCTCGCGATCGCGATCCGCCAGATCCAGCTGACCGATGTCGATGCCTTCAAGGGGCTGGTGCTGGCGGTCGCGCTGGGCAACGTGCTGCTCAGTCTGCTGTACGCGGCGGGGCTGGCGATTGCGGCCTTCCACCCGGAAAAGCGCGCGGCGCACGACCTCTTGGTGGGGTCCGAGGTCGTCTACCGCCTGAAGTGACCGTGGCTTTTGCCGGGGCGGCGGCGCCCGGCTCCGGAAGACCCACATGCGCCCCCTGAGCGGTTGCCGAGCGCGCCGCCGGGGTGTAGACCGCGCGCGGTTTTCCTTTCTCGTCAGGGTTCGGTATCCTGATGGCTCGGCTTGTCATCCGACAGGAGGCTCCTCGTGTCTTTCTCTGATCGCCTCAAGGGCTTGTTCGTTGCGGCCTTCGCAGTCGCCATTCCTCTGACCCTCGCGCCCGCCTGTGGCGGCGACGACGACGCCAGCAGCAGCAGCGGCGGTGGCGGAACGGGAGCCATCGGTGGCAGCGGCGGCGCCGGGGGCACCGGGGGTGGCACCGGGGGCAGCACCTCGAACATCTGCATCCTGAACAACTGCAGCTCGGACGGCGATTGCGCCGGCTGCAGCGACGGTCGAACCAAGTGCAAGCAGTCCGACCACCGCTGCGTGGCCTGCGACCCCGCCACCGGCCAGGGGTGCCCGGCGGGTCAGGCGTGCACGTCGTACGGCACCTGCGCCCCCACGGGGCAGACCTGCCCGCAGGACGCGAACGCCGAGCCGACCGTCACCTGCAAGTCGAACTCGGACTGCGCGGCCTGCGACCCGATGCACCAGATTTGCGACACCACCAAGAGCAAGTGCGTCGCCTGCACCGAGGGCAACACCAGCCAGTGCTCGCAGACGGACATCTGCGTCGACAACAAGTGCTCGCACAAGTGCCCCGACAGCTGCACCACCAACAACGACTGCATGCGGTGCGTGTACGGCACCGGCACTGACGCGAAGAACGCCAAGGCTTGCTACAACCACAAGTGCGCCGAGTGCTCGGACACCTACGCTTGCCCCGCCGGCTTCGTGTGCCAGAAGGGCACCTGCATCAAGCCGTGCGGCATCCCGGGGCAGGCCGCGGGCACCTGCAACACCAAGGGCGACTGCGAAGGCTGCGGCGACCCGACCAAGACCACGGCACCGAAGTGGGACTGCAAGCTGCCGATCAATGGCGGCCTGCACGGCGTCTGCTCGGCGCCGGCCACCGGCTGTTCCGACCTGGGCCAGGGCGCGGTGCTGCCGCCGCCCTACGACAAGGTGACCAACACCTGCTCCAGCGACACCAACTGCGCCAACGTGGGCATCGAATACAACGTGGGCGAGCTGGTTCGCGACCTGGTGGGCGGGCCAGAGATCGACGTCTTCGGCAAGAAGATCAAGATCCAGGACTCGATCGTCAAGTACGGCATGCCGAAGTGCGCCAGCATCAACTTGATCAACGACACCAAGTGCGGCGTGTGCGTGCCCTGCAAGGTCGACTCGGACTGCCAGAAGATCGACATGGACAAGGTCTCGTTCGACCTGTTCAAGGGTGATCCGCTGGTGCAGATCGCCGGCAAGCTGCTGCTCGAGCTGCTCTATGGCTCCGAGAAGGACCACAGCCTGCACTTCCAGTGCCTGAACATCGCGGCCGGCTACGGCGTGTGCATGCCCTGCGCGAACCCGCTCAAGGCCTGCGGGCAGACCACCGGCGGCAACACCGGCGCCTGCGATCACAAGGTGTGCGAGAAGGGCGGCCCGCTCAAGGCCAGCTGCGACACCTGCGCGGCCGAGGTGTGCAAGAACGATTCGTACTGTTGCACGACGGCGTGGGACGACATCTGCATCAAGGCCGTCGACAAGTACTGCCCGAACGGCTGCGGCGGCACGGGAACGACCACCTGTGATCACACCCCCTGCACCGAGGGCAAGGCGCTCAGCCCGACCTGCAGCGCCTGCACCAAGGCGGTCTGCGACAACGACGCCTTCTGCTGCACCAGCAAGTGGGACTCGCAGTGCGTGACCGAGGCAAAGGCCGAGACGGCCTGCGCGTCGGCCTGCGGCACCGGCTGCGCCCACAGCGAGTGCACCACGGGCGGCCCGCTGACCAAGACCTGCTCCACCTGCGCGACCAACGTGTGCAACGCGGACAACTACTGCTGCACCAACTCGTGGGACAGCATCTGCGTCGGCAAGGCGAAGACCACCACCGGCTGCACCTGCCCGTGAGTGAGTGACGGGAGGCGTTCCGGCTCGCCGGAACGTCTCCGCGTCGGCGAGCGCGCTCCGCTCGGGGCGCGCTTTTCGCCCGTTGCAGGCGACGGCAGAAAACGCCAAGGTTTCTGCTATCCTCCCTTCCATGGCGGCGTCCTTGAAGGGCATCTTGGCGACCACGCTGATGGCCGGGCTCGCGCTCGCGCTGAGCGTGCCTGGCTGCGGCAACGACAAGGGCGGGGGCGGCCCCCCTTCGAACTTCGGTGGCGGTGGCGGCACCGGGGGTGACGACGGCGGCCTGGGCGGCGCGGCCGGGGCCGGTGCGTACGGCTCGGGCATGTGCCTCTTGAACAACTGCCATACGAACGCCGAGTGCGAGGGCTGCTCGTACGGGCGAACCAAGTGCGACGTCGCGAACACGCGCTGCGTGGCGTGCTTCAAGAAGACGGACTGCAAAGCCGGCGAGCAGTGCACCTCGTTCGGTGCGTGCGCGCCGGAAGACCTCACCTGCCCAGCGGACGGCAGCGGCACGCCGACCATCAGCTGTAAGAAAGACGCCGACTGCGCGGCCTGCGATCCGATGCACCAGGTGTGCGACCTGGCGACCAGCAAGTGCGTGGCGTGCGTCAGCGGCAACACGCAGAATTGCACCGGCAACCAGGGCTGCGGGGCATCCGGCAAGTGCGAAGACAAGTGCCCGGGCAACTGCTCGGCGGACGCCGACTGTGCAAAGTGCGAGATCGGCGGCACGGTGGCCAAGGCGTGCAACAACCACGTGTGCGCCGAGTGCTCGCCCACCAAGCCCTGCGGCACGGGCATGGAGTGCTCGGGCGGCAAGTGCATCAAGCCCTGCGGCGCGGCCGGCGCCGAAGGCACCGACTGCAAGACCGACGCCGAGTGCTACGGCTGCGGGAACAACGCCTCGCCCGAGACGTGGAAGTGCAAGATGCCGATCAACGGCGGTGACCACGGCACCTGCTCGCACCCCGCCAAGGGCTGTACCGACCTGCTCTCGTCCGGTGCCGTGCTGCCGCCCCCGTTCGACGGCGTCACCAACACCTGCTCGGGCGACGGCGACTGCGCCGGGGTCAGCATGGACGTGAACGTCGGCAAGATCATCCGGGATCTGGTGGGCGGCAGCGAGATCAACCTGGGGATCAAGAAGGTCAAGATCCAGGACGCCATCCAGAAGTTCCCGATGAACGCCTGCGCCAGCATCGAGATCTTGGACGGCAAGAAGTGCGGCGTGTGCGTGCCCTGCAACGGCGACGAAGACTGCAAGCCCATCGAGCTCGATCCGCTGATCAATAGCTTGTTCAAGGGTGACCCGCTGATGCAGCTGGCGTCGGCCTTCTTGATGGATCTGCTGTTCGGAAAGGACACGAAGCACCAGATCCACATGCAGTGTGAGGAGATCGCCGGTGGCTACGGCGTGTGCCTGCCGTGCGCCAACCCGCTCAGCGGCTGCGGCGCCGGAAGCGGCGGCAGCACCACCACCAGCGGCAAGTGCGATCACGACAAGTGCACGACCGGCGGCGCCCTCGATCCGAAGTGCGGGGTGTGCGAGGCCGCGATCTGTGCCGTCGACATCTATTGCTGCACGACCGGGTGGGACGACCTGTGCGTGGCCGAAGTGGCGGCACTGTGCAACGCGCCGTGCCAGGACCCGGCGTGCACCTCGCACACCGCGTGCGAGACCGGCGCGGCGATGAAGAAGTCGTGCAACACCTGCACGCTGGCGGTGTGCAACCACGACCCGTCGTGCTGCGACGCCCAGAGCGGGCAGTGGGCGCAGAAGTGCGTCGACTACGTGATGAAGGACCCGACCATCAAGCCCGAGTGCGGCGGCGCGTGCGGCAAGACCCCGTGCGGCACGCACAGCGAGTGCACCACGGGCGCGGCCCTGCCCGAGACGTGCACCGAGTGCACGAAGGCGATCTGCGCCAAGGACAAGTTCTGCTGCAAGACCTCCGGCGACCCGCCGGGCAAGTGGGACCTGATCTGCGTGGACGAGGCCGACAGCGAGCCGCTCTGCCCGCTGTGCCCGAAGAAGTGATCCGGCTCTGGCACAGCCCGGCACACCCGCTCGGCGTTTCTCTCGCGAATGGGCGGGGCGCGGGCTGGAACGCCGATTGCTAGGCAGGGCGCCATGACGCGCATTCTCGTCCCGACCCTGGTGGCTCTGTGTGCGCTGGCCGCTGGCTGCGGTGGCTCCACCGACAGCGACGGCTCGAGCACCGGCGGCAGCGGCGGCAGTGCTGGCGGCAGCGGCAGCGGCGGGTCGTCGGGCGGGGGTGCCGGCGGCAGCGGCGGAACCTGCGAGAGCTTCGTGCCGTGCTGCGACGGCCAGGGGAACCCGGTCACTCCGGTCTGTCCCACGCCGGGCAACCCGCAGTGTCCGGCGGGTTCCTCGTGGCCGCCGAACGGAACCTGCGCGCCGCCCGCCGGCTCGTGCTCACCGTCGAAGCCGTGTGCGGCCGACGAGTACTGCGACTACGGCGATGACCTGTGCGGCGCTGGCTCCCCCGGCAAGTGCACGACGCGCCCGCAGGGCTGCGACTTGATGTACGCCCCGGTCTGCACCTGCGAGGGCAAGGTGGCGGGCAACGAGTGTTCGGGTCAGTCCGGCGGCTGGGACGTCAGCGCCAAGGGCGGCTGCACCCCGCCGCAGGATCTATTCGCCTGCGGCCACCTCTTCTGCATGGCCCAGCAGCAGTACTGCCAGATCCAGCTCTCGGACGTCGGCGGCTATCCCGACACGTTCGCCTGCAAGGTCTTGCCGGCCGCCTGCGGCTCGGTGCCAAGCTGCGGCTGCGTGGCCAGCGAGCCGTGCGGCGGCATGTGCAAGGCCGACGCCGCGGGGAACCCGACGGTCAGCTGCCCCGGCGGCTAGTCAGAACCGCCCCAGCACGCTGGCGCCGCGGAACCCCGGAGCCCACATCGGCACGGCCGAGATCTCCATGCTCGGAGCCGCGGGCCCGGCGGGGGCCTTGGGCTGACCGGGGGCGTCGTCGGCCGGGGGCAGCGGCGCCTTGGCGGGGTCGAAGGCGTAGAGCATCAGGCCCAGCGTGCCCACGCCGAGGCCAGCGCCGGCAGTGATCAACGCCGCGGTCCGGTAGTCGTCCCGGCTGTCGCGCAGGCGCTCGTACCGCGAAATGGTATCCGTCCCCTGCCCGCCCTGGCTGGTGGTGGCGTCACGCAGGTCTTCCGCCTTGCTCTGCTTGTCGAGCGCGAAGTAGCCCAGCACCCCAGCGGTGACGAGCCCCCCGGCGCCGACCCCCATCAGGACCCACGACGCGGTTCGCTGGCCGGTGCTCTCGAGCGTCACGTCCAGCTTCTTCTTCTGACCGCGCTCCAGGCTCACCCGCTCGGAAAACGCGCGCTTGCCGTTCAGGGTGACGCTGACGAAGTGCCTGCCCGACGCGACCGGCAGCGGCGGCAGGGGCGTGACCCCTTGAAAGCGCCCGTCGACGGCGACCTCGGCCCCGTCCGGGGCATTGACGATCAAGACGGCCGGCCGCTCTTTCAGCGGAATGTCCAGAGGCGGCGCACCGGTCTTGGCGTCCACCACGATCTCGCGAGCATAGTCTTCGTGGCCGGGCGCGCTGAGCACGACCTTGTGCCTTCCGGCCTCGACCTCTTGAATGAACGGATGGTTCACCGGGCGCCCGTCGAAGGTGACCTTCACGTCGGGGGTCGGTGACGAGATCATCACCCGCGGCTTGCTGGGCGGCGGCGGCGACGCGGGAGTGGTCGACTTGTCCGAACTGGCACCCGCCAACGGCTTGAGCTTGGACAGCGCGTCCGTGGACTCGACCGCGCGCTTCCCCCCCGGCTCCTTCGCCAGGTACTCCTCGTAATAGCGAATCGCGTCCTTCAGCCGCGCCGGGTCATTGCGCGCAAAATACTCCATGCGATGCGCCTGGCCGAGCGAGAACAAGAGCCCTGGGCGGCTCGAGCGCCGGTACGCCTCGTCGAAGGCCTGGGCAGCGTCGAGGTAACGCCCGGCCTGATAGGCCTTGGCTCCGATGTCGAAGTAGGTGCGCGCTTCGTCGGCCGCCAGAGCGGACGCGCACCACAGGGTCGCCGACAGCACCAACGATACGGACCAGCGTCTCACTTCAGCACCGGCTTTCCGAGGTACAGATCGGTCTGGAACCGATAGGCCATCGCCAGGTCGAACACCCCGTCACCGTCGAAATCGCCAGACACCAGGTTCGCTGGGTCTGCAGAGCTCGCAGGCAGCGCCAGCCGACTGGTGATGTCGCCAGTGGCCCAATCCACGTTGGCCACCTCGAGGGTCAGCCCGACGTCTGCGGCGGGGTTGGCCAGATCGGCCACGATGCCGAAGTACGCGAGCTCGAGCTCGGGGTCGGTGTCCGCGTTGAAGAACGTGGCCGAGAACGGGAAGACCCCTTCAGGGAATTTCAGGTCGACGCGGGCGGCGGGGTCACCTCCGCGGAGCACGGCGATGCGGGAATCGAACTGGGCCTCGGTGCTGGTGAGCACCAGCAGCACCAAGTCCGCACTCCCCGTCCCGTCCAGCTTGGCGACTGCGACTTCGCCGTGAACCAGCTCTTCTTCGCCAGGCTTGGCCTTCTTGCCGAATCCGATGTCGATGCCCGCATTCAACTTGCAGCCGGCCGCTCGGGCAGGGTGCATGCCGATCGTGAAGTCATCGATGGTGAACGACTTGGAGACCTTCCAGTCGCCCTTCTCCACCTTGGCGACGATGACCCGCGTGCCCGCGGCCTTCTCTTGGGGTGAGACCAGAAACAGCTCGTCCACGCCGTCCTGATCCGTGTCGAGCGGCGCCAGGTGGGTGGCGCAGGGCTCGACGTATTCGCCCAAGCTCGCAACGTCCGCAGCCCGGGTGGTTTGCACGGAAAGTGCGGCCTCGCCGGTCGTCGGGGCGATCCACAAGCGGGTGGCACTCTCGGTCCGCCCCAGCACGGCGATGTCCAGCTCACCATCGCCAGTGAAGCACCCCAGCTGCAGCGTGGCCGGCGAATCGGGCGTTTCCGCGCCGAGCGACAGCTCGAACGGGGACTGCATCTGGCGGTTGTTCGAGCCATTGAAGATCGCCACCGAATACGTGTCGGATTGGTCCAGGCCGAGCACCCCGACATCGGCCATGTAGTCCAGGCCCCGCATCGCGAGATTGCCCACCGCCATGCCCACGATGCTCTTCAGCTCGCCCATGCGCTGCGGCGCACCGGGCGGCCCCTGCACATTGCCGAAGGCGACCGTGAACAGGCTGCCGCCGGCCTTGCTGCCTTCGTCGGCGCCAATCACGCCGAGCTTTTCCTGAGCGATCGCCACGTCGAGCACCAGGTCTCCATCGAAGTCGCCCACAGCAAGAGAGGTCGGCTGCCCTTCGGTCGGGATCTCGTGCTGGGTGGGCAGGCGCGTCTTGTTGCCGTCGGCAAAGTACAAGGTTCGAGAATCAGGAACGATGCTGACCAGGTCCTTCAGACCATTGCCGTTGAAGTCGGCGATTCGAGCCGCGAGCAACTCACCCGCCTTGCGCGGGACGCGCACGAAGCAGCTGGGCCCGATCGAGGCGCACGCCGCAGACCAGGCCAACTCGTTCGGAAACACGAAGTCGGCACGGCCGTCGCCGTCCAGGTCACCGGCGGCCAGCGGCAGCGCCTTGACCGAGAAGCCAGCGAAGCCAGCGACGTTGTCCGTGGCGCCCGGCACCGCCGGCAGGCTGCTGTTGAACGTGCCATCCCCGGCGCCGAAGGCCACGAACGCGCCGAACTCGCCAGGCTTCCCTGGGCCCAACACGAAAAGGTCGAGCTTGCCGTCGCCGTCGATGTCGGCGAGCGTGGCTCCCAGCGAGACGGCGACCCCCCCCTGCAGCGTCACCTTCGGCAGCGCCCCCAGGTCGGTGTTGAATGCGTATCCGTCCAGCTTGCACGGCGAGTAGATGATGACGTCCTTGGCGCCCGCGGCGGTCAGAACGAGCTCGTCACAGGGCGAGCTGGACCGAGCATCCAGGTTGCCGGTCGGCGCTGAAGCGCCCTCGCCGACGGGGAGGAGCGCGGTCACCGGAAACGGCAACGTGACGAGTGGCGCTGCTTTGGGGTCGAACGAATCCACGATGACCGCGTTCCCGTCGACGGGCTCTCCAGCCGCATTGCGCGGCCGGGCAATTTCCAGGATCTCGTCCAGCGCGTACATGACGTCGTCGGCCTTGCTCGGCCGCTTGGCCTCGATGATGGCGTAGCGAGCCTGTTCGTCACCCACGGCGATCGGGGAATAGGCGATGGGGCGCAGCGAACGGTCGCCCGCGCCCAGCAGCACGGCGAGGGCGCGAGCCGTGCCGTGGGCCAGGTCGTCGACGCCGTCCTGGCTGAGCTTGCCCGCGACCGGCATGATCGGCCGCGAGCGAAAGGTGGTTGCCTCGAGGAACCCGCTACCGCCATAGCGCACGGCGATTTCACCGCTGGGGCTCACGCTCGCGATGTCTGCGGGGCGCGAACCGTCGAGCTCGCCCACGGTCACGCCAATCTGCTCGCCGGTGATCACGGTCTTGACGGCTTCGAACTCGCCGGTGGGTTCACGGCAGATCGCGTCGGCGCCGCACACCCACCCGGGCTGGCACTCCCCGGCGGTCTCGCACCCGAAGCGGCACGCCCCGGCCTTGCCGGCGGGGTTGCAGCCCTTGTCGCCGTCGCAGTCCTCGCCGGCCTCGACCACGCCGTTGCCGCAGATCCCGCTGCGGATGTCCTCGAGCTCGGTGCACGCAGTCAGAGACAGAACTGCGGCCAAGAGGCCCAGCTTCATCGTCACGTCTTTCATTTCAGTACTCCAGCGCGCCGCCGCCCGGCTTCGGGGCCCCCCCGACGGCGCCCTTCTTCTTGAGCTTCACCGAGGTGGACACGTCGGCGACGGGCTTCACTTTGATCTTCTCGGCCACGTGACCGTCGGCCTTGATGGTCAGCTCGACCTCTTCGTCCCCGCGGTCGAGGCGGATCTCGTCTGCGGGAACGGTGCCCAGCTTCTGCTCGCCACGGTAGACGTCGACCTGTTTCGGCTCGACGTTGAGCGTGAGCTTCACGCTCTTCGGGGTCTCTGCCTGCGCGACCGACACCGCCGCCGAGGGCACCGGGACCGCGGTCTGGCTGGCGGGTGGCAGGGGCTGCGACGCCAGCTGAGCCGGCTGCGGTGGTGGGCTGGAAGCACGCGACATCGCGATGGCGATGCCGCCGCCGGCCAGCGCCAACAGGGCCACGGCGCCGACGGCAAAGAGCGGCGTCCGGCTCTTGGCCACAGGCGGGGGCATCTTCGCGGACGCCGTGAGCGTGGTCGGGCCGGTCTGGGCCACGGCGGTGTCGGCGTGGGCCAGCGATCGCTGGCCCGACGGCTGCCCGGTGACCATCGACGCGGGCGTCCCCACCGGCAACGTGCCGACCTCGAGCCCCGCGGCGCGGGCCGCGGCCGCAATCGCCTCGACCGCCGCGCCGCACGACGAGGGGCGCTCGGCCGGGTTCTTCGCCAGCATCTGCAAGATCGGCGCGTCGAACGTGGGCGCAAGCCCGGGCAGCACCGACGTCGGCGCCGGCGGCGGCGACGAGACGTGCGCGAACATGATCTGCATGAACGAGTCACCCGCGAACGGCAGCGCACCGGTCAACACCTGGAACGCGAGCACGCCGAACGAGTAGACGTCGGTCTTGTGGTCGATCTTGTCCCCGCGGCACTGCTCGGGGGACATGTAATAGGGCGTGCCCATCGGCACACCGGTGCGGGTCTTGTGGCCACCCGTAGCGCCGCCCATCAGCTTGGCGATGCCGAAGTCGAGCAGCTTGGGCATCAGCGGCGACTCGTCGTCGGCAACCAGGAACACGTTCTCGGGTTTCAGGTCCCGGTGAACGATTCCCGCGGCGTGGGCCGCATCCAGCGCCCGGGCGATACCCCGAAAGATCGGCACCGCCTCTTCCGCCGGGATGCGCCCGCGCTGGCGCACCCAGTCCTCGAGCGTGACGCCGGTCATCAGCTCCATCACGAAGTACTGCCGGCCGTCGGGAAGCGAGCCGAAACCGAAGATGTCGACGATGTTCTTGCTGCGGATCTGGTTGACCGCGCGCGCCTCGGCCACGAAGCGCG
This sequence comes from Polyangiaceae bacterium, assembly GCA_023150915.1. GTDB lineage: Bacteria > Myxococcota_A > Polyangia > Polyangiales > Polyangiaceae > JADJKB01. The sequence goes on along the minus strand of JAKLKA010000007.1, from coordinate 83,113 downwards.
ACACCATCTCGGGATCGCCCGAGAGCTTTCGCGACAGGATCTTGATGGCGATCTGCTTGCCGATCAGCGGTTGCACCGCGCGGTAGACCGCACCGAAACCGCCCTCGCCGAGCTTGGCTTCGATCCGGTATTCGCCGACCATCTCGCCGGCGAGCATCTCGCGGTCCATGGCCGCGATCGCGGTATCGGGCACCAACGCCTGGCCATCTGCCTCGCAGCTGACCGTCTCGTCCGGGTAGCGGGTGTAACACTTGGGGCAGGTCGCCATCCTCGGGCCCTCGGGAGCCTCCGAAGACTACCCCGGTCGACGACGACTGGCCACGATCCCGGCGCGGGCTCAGTCGAGGCGTACGGGCAGCGCCAGGGAGTCGGCGGCGCGCTCTTTTTCGTACAAATAAGCGTACGCCGCCCGGCTCGCGAGCACCCGTTTGGTATAGCGGCGCGTCTCGCTGATGGGGATCAGCTCGACCCACAGGTCGAGCTCTGCCCGAGGGCGCTCGCGCAACCAGCGGCGCGGCCGGCCCGGGCCGGCGTTGTAGCCGGGGATGGCGAGCAGGGGGTTTTCGGAGAACGTCTTCTGAGTGAGCTCCGACAGGCCGCGGGTGCCGAGCGCAATGTTCACGCTGGGCTGCTTCAAGCTGGCCGGATCCGAGGGCAGCCCGGTGGGCTTGGCGATCAGCTTGGCCGTCGGCACGATCAGCTGCATCAGCCCATACGCGTCTGCCGGGCTGACCGCGCTCGGATCGAAGCCGCTCTCTTCGCGCATCACCGCATAGACCAGCGACTCGGGCACGTCGTTCTTCTTGGTCTCGCGCTGCACGATGGCGCGATAGGGCCGCGGGTAGGCCAGCTGCCAAGCCTTGGCCCAGTCGCCCGCCGGCCAGCGCCCGAGCCAGTCCGTCAACATGCCGCGAGCAATCACGTGGGCGTCGCGCGCCGAGCCAGCCCGCGAATAGAGCAGCGAGAGCGCCCAGAGCAGGCGCGGCGTCGCGCCGGGCTTGGCGATGCCCAGAGCCTCGATCTCGCGCCGCGCTTGGTCCAGCTCGCCCTGGCGCAGCAGCTCCATCGCGCGCGAGAACCCCGGGGTGTCGAACTCGGGTTGATGCTCGATGCTGAACGGCTGGGTCTCGGCCCGCTTCTCGGCTTCCCCCAGCACGCGCTTGGCCGACGCCGCGTCCCGCTCGACCAGCCGCGACCACGAAAGGAGCATGTAATACGAGAGTGGCAGCTCGCGCACGATGGCCTCGAGCTCGGCAAAGCCGCGGGCGGCATCGCCGGTCTCGATCCAAGCGCGCGCCAAGAAATACCGTTCGCGGCCGCTGTGCTCGGTGCCCCGCGCGCTGTCGTTCTTGGCGATGGTCGTCGCCACCTTGTCGAGCACGTTCGCGGCGCCGGGCCAGTCGCCCTTCTCGATCCGCCGCAGCGCCAGCCGAAACACGGCGTCCAGCACCACGTCGCCCTCGGGGTAGTCGTCCATGATGGTGGACAAGAGCTCGGTGAATCGCGCCTCGACCCCCAGCTCGAAGTAGGCGAGCGCCGCGCCCATGCGGGCGTCGTCGGCCAGGCGATGCTTGGGCAAGAGCTTCTCGAGCTCCGAATAGCGCTGCACGGCCTGCATCGGACGGCCGTCGGCGGCGGCCTGCTTGCCCGCGAGGAACAAGGCGCGCGCCAGCAGATCTTCGTCGGACTTGCAGTGCGCCACGACCTCGTCGAACGCCTCGGCCGATCGTGCCGACTCGCGCTTGAGCGAGATGGCCTTGGCACGCCAGAACGAGGCTTCGCAACCGAGCGCGCTCCAGCGCTGAGGCTTGCCCAGCGAGGCGAGCAACGCATCCGCCGACTTCTCGGCATCGGCCTCGAGCTTTGCCTCGACCAGGGCCTTGACGCGGAGCAGCTCTTCGTCGCCGGTCGGCCGCGCCAGGCGCTGGCGCTCTTCTTTGGGCAAGGCGTCGAGCGCGCGCTTTTCGAGCCGGCGTGCACGGTCCAAGACCGGCAGGGTGGCGGCGTTCTCGGCCGCGGTGCGGCGTGCCAGGCTCAAGGCCTCGCGCTGATCCGCGAGCGCGCCGTCCCCGGGTCGGCCCGGGGCGCGGTCGAGCAACAGGGCCGCCAGCCGCAGCGCCAAATCGCTGGCGTGCGCCGGCTTCGTCCCCAGGTGCGCGCGCCAGGCGTCGATGGCGATGTCGGGTTTGCCGGCCTTGAGCGCGGCCTCCGCCAGCAGCAGGCGCGAATCGAGCGCGATGGGTTGATCCTTGGGCACCCGCTCGAGCTGGCCGATGGCCTGTTCGGTCTTGCCGGCACGCAGCATCACCCGTCCCGCGGCCAGCGTGGCGTAGCCGCTCAGGGCCCAGCGCTCCTGAGCGGCCAGCTCGTACGACGCCTGCGCGCCCTTCAGATCCCCCGCCAGCTCGCGCAGGCGGCCGAGCAACATCTGAAAGCGCGCCACGTTCTTGGTCGAGGCTTCGACCTTGCTCATCTGTGCCTCGACCTCGCGGGCCGCGGCGGCGTGGTTGCCGGCCTCGACGTGCTTCTGGGCGCGGGCCAGCACCGGCTCGGCCATGAGCGGCTGGAACTCGGCGATCGAGATCGCGTCTTTGATCACCACGGGTGCCGCCTTCGACAGCGCGATGCCCCCGTCGCTGCCGATCGGGGTCTGCACGCCGTGCGAGCCCACCGGCGACTGTTGGGCCGAGCACGCCACGATCAGGGCGGCACTCACGGCGAAGGCAGCTCTCACGCTCGCCTCCCCGGCCCGAAGTGACGTGCCGCCCAGCCGTCGGCGGCGCCGTCCTCCACCTCGAGCTCGGCCTCGCGCTCGCGGTCGGCACGCCACGCGTCGCGATGCCGCTCCACCGCCCTGGCCTCGGCCTCGGCGCGGGCCAGCGCGTCGCGGGCCGCACGCTCTTGGGCGGCGGCCGCGCGGGCCGCCTCGGCGCTCTCGAGCTCGCGCCGGCGTAGCCGTTCCAGACGCTGCTGCTCCGCCAGCTCGAAGCCCGCCTGCGCCTGCAGATCGGCGACGCGCGCCGCGCCCTCTTCGACCCGCGCCTGCTCGGCCTGACGCTGGCCCCGAGCCGCCGCCTCTTCGTCCTCGCGCCGGCGCCGGGCGCTCCGCTCCGCACCCTGGGCCTCGGCCGTGGCCGCAGCCCGCTCGGCCACCTGGCGCACCTGCCCGTCCACGGCGCTCCGCCGCACGGACTTCAGGGCCTCGAGCGGATAGCGCCGCTTCACGGATCGACCCTAGCAAAGCGGTCGAGTTCGGGCGACTTTCCCCGGGACGGGCGTTCAGCGCCGGGCGAAATACCGCGATTTCAGCCGGAGGTGGCCCGGCGCGAGCGCTGATGCCACTCTTGCAAGCTGCGGACGGCGCTGATGTTGCGACCCGCGACGAACCGCACCTCCATCGCGTCCACCGCCGCCCGGGCGGCGCTGAGCGTGGTGAAATAGGGGATGTTGGCCAAGAGCGTGGTGCGGCGGATCGAATAGCTGTCGCGGATGGCCTTGGCGCCCTGGGTGGTGTTGACCACGACCTGGATGGTCCCGGCCTCGATGGCGTCCACCACGTGCGGCGAGCCATCGAGCACCTTGTTGATGCGCTCGACGGGGATGCGGGCGTTCTCCAGCTCTTGCGCCGTTCCGCCGGTGGCGACGATGGAAAAGCCCAGGTTGCGCAGGCGGCGCGCGACGTCGCACGCCGCCGGCTTGTCGTCGTCTTGCACGCTGATGAAGGCGCGCCCGTGGTCGGGCAGGCTGTAGCCGCTGGCCGCCATCGACTTGCCGAACGCCAGAGGCAGGCTCACCGAGATGCCCATGACCTCGCCGGTCGAGCGCATCTCGGGGCCCAAGATGGTGTCGACCCCGGGGAACTTCGCGAAGGGGAAGACGCTCTCTTTGACCGCCACGTGAGTCGGCACGGGTTCGTCCTTCACGCCCAGCGCGTCGAGGGTCTCTCCGACCATGACCTTGGCGGCGATCTTGGCCAGCGGCCTTCCGGTCGACTTCGACACGAAGGGCACGGTGCGTGACGCTCGCGGGTTCACCTCGAGCACGTAGACCTTGCCGTCTTTCACCGCGAACTGCACGTTCATCAGCCCGACCACGCCCAGCTCGAGGGCCAACGCGCGGGTGCTGTGCTCGATCTCGGCAACCACCGAGGGGGCCAGGCTGAAGGGCGGCAGCACGCTGGTCGAGTCGCCCGAGTGGATGCCGGCAGCCTCGATGTGCTGCATCACGCCGCCGATCACGGCGCGACGGCCGTCGGCCACGCAGTCCACGTCGACCTCGATGGCGTTCTTCAGGAACTGATCGATGAGCAGCGTCTGGGACCCGCCCTCTTCCCGGGCTGCTTCGATCGCCAGCTCGACGTAGGCGTCGAGCTCGGCCTCGTCCCAGCAGATCATCATGGCGCGCCCACCCAGCACGTAGCTCGGCCGCACCAGCACCGGGTAACCGATGTCGGCGGCAATCCGCTTCGCTTCGGGCGCCCCTTTGGCAATCCCTGCACGCGGCCGCTCGAGCTTCAGCTTCGAGAGCAGCGCGTCGAAGCGCTCACGGTCTTCCGCGCGATCGATGGCGTCGGCGGTGGTGCCGAGCAGGCGAATGCCGGCCCGCTCGAGGGGCACCGCCAGCTTGAGCGGCGTCTGCCCGCCGAACTGGACGATCACGCCCAAGAGCTCGCCGCGCTGGGCCTCTTCCCGGCAGATGCCCAGCACGTCTTCCAGGGTCAGCGGCTCGAAGTAGAGCCGGTCGCTGGTGTCGTAATCGGTCGAGACCGTCTCGGGATTGCAGTTGACCATCACCGTCTCGAGACCCAGCTCGCGCAGGGCGAAGACGGCGTGGCAGCAGCAATAGTCGAACTCGATGCCCTGCCCGATGCGGTTGGGCCCGCCGCCCAGGATCACCACCTTCTTGCGATCGCTGACCTCTGCCTCGCTCTCGGTCTCCCACGTCGAATAGAGGTAGGGCGTGCGCGCCACGAACTCTGCCGCGCAGGTGTCCACGCGGCCGTAGACGGCATGCACGCCACGAGCGCTGCGTGCCTCGCGAACGTCGCCCTCGGTGAGCCCGCGGAGGCGCGCGATCTGCACGTCCGAGAACCCGAGACGCTTGCTCTCGAGCAAGAGCCGCGCGTCGAGCTCGGGGGCTTGGTGGATCGCCCGCTCGTGGGCCACGATGCGCCCGAGCTGTTCCAAGAACCAAGGGTCGATGGCGGTCAGCGCGTGCAGGCGTTCGAGGGAGATGCCCTGGCGAATGGCGTCGGCAACGTGGAACAGGCGGTCGGCGGTGGGCTGGGTCACCACCCGCTCGAGGAAGGCCGAAAGCTCGTCCGCGGGCGGCGGCGCGCTGGCGCGGGGCCGGGCCATGGGGGGCGCGTCGTGCACCAGGTCGCGTGCCGCAGTCGGATCCTCCAACAGCGCGCGATAGTCCACGATGCCGACCAGACTGGTGAGCCCGGCTTTGCCCGTCTCCAGCGAGCGGGCCGCCTTCTGCAGCGCCTCGCAAAAGGTCCGGCCGATGCTCATCGCCTCGCCCACGCTCTTCATCTGGGTGCCCAGGCGCCCGTCGGACCCGGGGAACTTTTCGAAGGCGAAGCGCGGCCACTTGACCACCACGTAGTCGATGGTCGGCTCGAACGCCGCGCTGGTGCCGGTGATGTCGTTCTCGAGCTCGTCGAGCGTGAGCCCGACCGCCAGCTTGGCGGCGATCTTCGCGATGGGGTAGCCCGTGGCCTTCGAGGCCAGCGCGCTGGAGCGCGACACCCGGGGGTTCATCTCGATGACCAGCATGCGGCCGGTCTTCGGGTCCACCGCGAACTGCACGTTGGAACCGCCGGTTTCCACGCCAATCTCGTGCATCACGGCCCGGGCCGCGTCGCGCAACCGCTGGTATTCGCGATCGGTGAGGGTCATCGCCGGGGCCACCGTGATCGAATCCCCGGTGTGCACGCCCATCGGGTCGATGTTCTCGATGGTGCACACCACGATGAAGTTGTCGTTCTTGTCGCGGATGACCTCGAGCTCGTACTCTTTCCACCCCACCACGCTCTCTTCGACCAGGACCTGACGGGTGGGCGATTGCGCGATGGCCCACGCCACCTTCGCCTCGAGCTCGGCGGCGTCGCGCACGATGCCGCCGCCCGACCCGCCCATGGTGAAGCTGGGGCGAAGGATCACCGGGTACCCGGTGAGCTCTGCGAAGTCTCGCGCCTCGGCCACGCTGCCCGCGTGCCGAGAGCGCGGGCACTCGAGGCCGGCGCGGTCCATCGCTTCCTTGAACAGCTGGCGGTCCTCTGCCTTGCGAATCGCGTCGATCTGCGCGCCGATCAGGCGCACGCCGTGCTTCGACAAGACACCGCTCTCGTGCAGCGCGATGGCGGCGTTCAGCGCCGTCTGACCGCCCAGCGTGGGCAAGAGCGCGTCGGGGCGCTCGCGCTCTATGATCGCCGTCAGCGTGGCGACCTCGATCGGCTCGACGTAGGTCCGCCGCACCAGCTCGGGGTCGGTCATGATGGTGGCCGGGTTGGAGTTGACCAGCACCACGTCGTAGCCGAGGCCCGTCAGGGCCTTGGCCCCCTGCGTGCCCGAGTAGTCGAACTCACACGCTTGCCCGATGACGATGGGGCCCGAGCCGATGAGCAGGATCTTCTCGATGTCGTCTCGTCTGGGCATCGAGGCTGGGCGTCTATCCCAGCCCCGGTCCGGGGAGAAGCCGCCTTTCCCATGGCGCCAGATCGCGGGAGTTTGTCGGCGCCGTGAGCCGCGCTAAGCTCGCCGGCATGCTAGGAGGGACGCGCCCCCGCTCGCGGCTGTTTTCGACCTTCGTCGCGCTCGCACTGGCCAGTCAGAGCCTTCCGGCGCTCGCGCAAGACAGCCCCGACGAGCTGGCCCGGCGCCACTTCGAGTCCGGCGTCGCGTATCTGCAAGAAGCCGACTACGAGAGCGCGCTCAAGGCATTCGAGAAGGCATACGAGCTGAGCAAGCGCCCCGATCTCTTGCTCAACGTGGCCACGGTCCACGAGCGCAAAGGCGAGCTCGCCTCCGCCGTCGCCTCGCTGAAGAAGTACCTGGAGGTTGCTCCCGACGGCGAGCAGCGCGCCACCGTCGAGTCGCGGATCGCGAACCTCGAGAAGCGCATGACCGAACAGCCCAAGGGCACGCCCACCGGTCCGGGCGAGGGTCCGGACAAGCCGCCGCCGCCCGGCGGCCCGGGCACGGCGCCGCTGCCCCCCGATCGGCCAGCACCCGTGCAAGCCCAGAGCAACGTGCCGGCGTTCGTGCTGCTCGGCATCGGCGGCATCACCGCTGCGGGCGCGGTGATCACCGGCGTGCTCGCCAACGGAGAGTACAGCGACGCCAAGGACACCTGCTCGCCGAGCTGCACCGACGACGACGTGTCGGCGGGCAAGACCCTGGCCCTCACCAGCACGATCTTGACCGGGGTCGCGGTGGTCAGCGCCAGCGTGGGCGCGGTGCTCTACTTCACCGGCAAGCCGGCGACGCAAGAGAAGGCGAAGCGGCCCCGACGCTTCGACCTGGGTCTGGGCGTCGCCCCGGGCGGCGCCGCCGCATCGGCGCGCTGGCGCTTCTGAGGGCCCGGTCATGCTCGGGCTGGTGTGGGAAGCCCCGCAGTCGCTGCTGGGGCTGGCCAACCTGGGCGCCCAGCACTTGTTCCGCAACGTCGAGCGCACCGAGCGCCGGCACGGCAGGCTGTTCGTGAAGCTCCGCCGGGCGGGGGCGGTCTCGCTGGGTCACTTCGTGTTCTGGAGCACCACCGACACGCCCTTCGTGCGGGTGAACCCGGACAACGAGCGGCACGAGTGGGGTCACGCGCTCCAGAGCCGGCTCCTTGGCCCGCTCTATTTGCCCGTGGTGGGTGTGCCTTCCTCGCTCCGCGCGCTCTACGCCGCCGCGCAGTGGACCGTCACGCGCCGGCCCTGGGAGGGCTACTATCGCGGCTTCCCCGAGAGCTGGGCCGACCGCCTCGGGGGCGTGCGGCGCGACTGACCCCCCTGGTCACCCGCGCAGGCCCCCTCCCGAGGCTTGACTGGCGGGCCCCCTTCCGTCATAAGTCCGCGCTCCCGGCGGCCCGGGTGGCCCCACAGGAGTCGACTGTCATGCCGAAGATGAAGACCAATCGCGCGGCCGCCAAGCGCTTCAAGGTGAGCGGCAAGGGCCGCGTTCGTCGCCCGAAGTGCGGCGCCCAACACAACATGATCGGCAAGAGCCGCAAGCGCCGCCGCCGTCTGCGCGACAACGACATGGTCTCGCCGGCGATGGAGCGTCGCGTGAAGATCCTGCTGCCGTACGGCTGAAGAGGAGAACCGTCAGATGTCCCGCGTCAAACGAGGTGTCACCGCTCATCGCCGCCACAAGCGCGTGTTCGAGCAGGTCGAAGGCTTCCACGGTGGTCGGAAGAACCGCTTCCGCCAGGCGTTGCACGTTCTCTGGCACAGCTGGCTGTACGCTTACGAAGGTCGCAAGCTCAAGAAGCGCGACTTCCGCAGCCTGTGGATCACGCGCATCAACGCCGCGTGCCGCATCAACGGCACCACGTATTCGAAGTTGATGGGCGCGCTGAAGGCCAGCGAGATCGAGCTCGACCGCAAGGTCCTCGCCGACATGGCGGTGAACGACCCGACCGCGTTCAAGCAGCTGACCGAGCTCGCCGTCGCGGCTGCCAAGTAATCGGTTCGTGTCCGACGCGGCGGCGGAGATCGAGGCGGGGCTCCGAGCGCTCGGAGAGCGTTTTCGGGAAGCGTTCGCCCACGCCGCCACCGAGCAAGAGCTGCGCAACGCCAAGGCCGAGGTGCTCGGCAAGAACGGCGACCTGACCAAGCTTCTGAAGCTGATGGGCAAGGTGCCGGCCGAGCAGAAGAAGGCCATCGGCGAACAGGTCAACGCGGTGAAGGCCGGCGTCGAGTCGGCGTTCGACGCGCGGCTCGGCCAGCTCGTGCGCGCGCTGCGCGACGCCGATCTGGCGGCGCGACCCTTCGATCTCACCCTGCCCGGTCGCGTGCCAGCGCCGCGCGGTCACCTGCACCCGGTCACCCGGGTGAAGGACGAAATCCTCGACATCTTCCGCTCGCTGGGCTTCGAGATTTCGTGGGGGCCCGAGGTGGACCTCGAAGCGAACAACTTCGAGAAGCTGGGCTTCCCGCCGGATCACCCGGCCACGGACATGCAAGACAGCTTCTGGGTCACGGTCGAGGGCGGCCGCCCCGACGCGCGGGTGCTGCTCCGAACCCACACCAGCACGGTGCAGGTCCGCGAGATGAGCACCCACACCCCGCCCATGGCCATCGTCAGCGGCGGTCCGGTGTATCGGCGCGACGACGACGTCACGCACTCGCCCATGTTCCACCAGATCGAGGGCTTCTTGGTGGCCGAGCGGGTCAGCTTCGCCGAGCTCAAGGGCGTGCTGACCGCGTTCGCAGAGCGCCTGTACGGCCCCGGAACGCCGGTGCGCTTCCGCCCGAGCTACTTCCCGTTCGTCGAGCCAGGCGCCGAGGTCGACGTGGGCTGCGTGTTCTGCCACGCCGACGACGACCCGGGCTCGAGCGCCGAGGGGCGCGGCCCGCGTGCCACCTGCCGGGTCTGCAAGGCCACGGGTTGGCTCGAAATCCTCGGCTGCGGCATGATCCACCCGGCGGTGTTCGAGCACTGCGGCATCGACCCCGAGAAGTACACCGGCTTCGCCTTCGGCATGGGCGTCGAGCGGGTGGCCATGCTGCGCTACGGCATCCCGGACATTCGACTGTTGTTCGAGAACGATCCGCGGTTTCTGGCGCAGTTCTAGCGGGGCGAAGCCCCGGCCCGCCAAGACATGCGGGTCTTGGAAAACCCCACCTCACGGCTCTTCACAGAACAGCCCGCGCGTAGCCTCGCAAACTGGCGGGTAGGTCGCGTGCGCTGGCGCCTTCCGAGCCGACGCGGCGCGCGTCGTAGGTCAGCCAGAACACCACGGTCTTGTCGCGCAGCGCGGCGGCATCGGCGGCGAGCGCCGCCAGCGCTTTCGCCGTGTAGGTGAGGTCGAGCTCCAGGCCAGCGTGCTGCTTCGCCAAGGTGAGGGCCCGCTGCCCCGCCGCGGTGGGCTCGGCGTAGCCCCGCCCGACGAAGCGATCACGCACGCGCAGGCGCAACCGGCCGGGGTCTCGGGGGAAGGTCGAGTCCAGGCGATGGAGCAACGCGCTGGTCTCGCGGGCCATCTTCGCCAGGCGTGGGCCCGTCGCGTAGCTCGAAGTGCGTACCCCCACCACCTCCACGTCGAGGCCCGCGGCACGCAGGCCAAGCGCCAACCCGACCGCGGCGCCCCCGGTACCGAGCGGCAGGTACACCACGTGGGGGGTGAGCTGCGAGGCGAGCTCGAGCCCCGCTTCGACGAAGCCGACGTTGCCCAGTGCCGAGCTGCCACCCATCGGGATCGAGTAGGGGCGCTCGGGCAGGTGCGCGATGGCGCGCGCTGCCTGCGCCTCGCTGGCCACCAGCTGCTGCTTCGCGCCCAGCGCCGCCTGGGCCAGCAGGTGATGTCGCACTGCCGCGCTCGGGCGCTCGGCCAAGAGGTACAGGTGCGAACCGAGCCCGCGCTGCCGCGCGATGACGGCGGTCGCCAGCGTCTGATTCGAGCCCACGCCCCCCACCGCGGCGACGGCTCGATGCCCCCGCGCCTCGGCGTCGGCCACGAGCAGCTCGAGCTTGCGGAGCTTGCTTCCCCCTGCGCGGGCGCCAGCGCGGTCGTCGCGCTTCACCCACAAGCGCCCCACCCCCAGCGCGCGTCCGAGCGCGGGGTGCTCTTCAAGGGGCGTCGGAAGCGCCGCCAGCGCCAGCCACGGCTGGGCTGAAACCCCGGAAAAACGCCGGGGCAGCGCCCGGGCCGCGAGAGCGGCCCGCGCCGGGTCGGCGAAGGCGCCGAGGGAAAGGCAGAGCTTCAGCACACTTCGCCGGTCCATGCGCTCGCGTGGCAACGCGCCACCGCGCAGGGTGCATTCCTCACTCGGCGGCCAGCTTCGAGATCGGGTCGAGGGTCACCACGCGCGCGGCCAGCGCGGCCACTTCTGGGCGGTGCGTGACCACGATGAGGGTGCGAAGGGCGGACAGCGCGCCGATGCTCTCGAGCACCCGCGCGCGAGCCTTGTCGTCCAGCCCTTCGGTGGGTTCGTCCAGCAGCAACACCGGCAAGTCCGTTGCCAGCGCGCGGGCCAATGCGATCAGGCGCCGCTCCCCACCCGAGAGCGGCAGCCCGCCCGGACCCACGCGGTCGTGCTCGCGAGCCAAGAGGCGGTCGGCGCCGAGCTCTGCCAGGGCCAGGCGCGCACGCCCCGCGTCGCCGCACGCCAGGGCGACGTTCTCCAAGATCGATCCGGTGACCAGCGGTGCTTCTTGTGGAACCCACGCGAACGGCCGGGCCGCGGGCCCGACGCCCCGCCGCGTCAGATCGACGCCGTCGTAGGTCACCGTCCCGATCGCGGGCTCGAGGCCCAGCAGGGTGCGGAGCAGCGTGGTCTTGCCCGATCCATTCTCGCCCACGATGGCCAGCGCCTGCCCGAACTCGAGGGTGAGGCTCGTCCGTGGCCCGCGGCCCTGGGCGCCGAGCTCGCGAAGCTCGAGCACACCGGCGCGGCCCGCCCACGCCTGGTCGGCGCCGTCGGCGTCAACCGGCTCCCGTTGCAGTCGGCTGACGTCGTCCAGGGCTCGCGCGGCAAGAGCGCCGCGGTCGATCCAGGCGCGCGCGTCTCCCAGGTCGCGCAGCGGGCGATACGCCATGAAACAGACGGCTGCGAACGCCACCCAGTTGCCGTCACCCAGCGAGGCGCCTGCCCGCTGGGCCAGCGCCACCGCGCCGACCAGTGCCAGCGCGCCGAGCACCTCGTTCGCACCCGAGAGCGCTGCACGCGAAGCCTCGACCCGCGACATCGAACGGAGCGCGATGGCGCCGGTGCTCTCGATGGCTCGCGCCACCCGCCCCGTGGCGCCGAACGTCCGCCACAGATCGAGGTGGCTCACCAGCGAGTCGACGCCCTCGTGCAGCTCCACGGCGCGGGCCTGGGCCCGCTCGCTCTCGCGGCGGAATTTTCGCCGCAGGGCGGCAAGCCCGAACCCGAAGGGGACGAGGGTCAAGGTGCCAACTCCTGCAAGCAGGGGTGACACGAAGATCAGACCCACCACGATCGGCAGGAGCTGTGCCAGGGCACGGGCGCCGGCCAGCGCACCATGTACGACAGCGGCCTCGAGCTCGGCCAGGCGCACCGCAACGATTGCAAGCACCCGCGGGGCCGCGTCTGGCAGACCACACTCGCTCCAGCGCTCGACGAAGCGGCGACGCCATGCGAGCCCGACGCCGCCGGCAGTTCTTGCCTGGAAGTACGCGAGCAGCGTCGAGCCCGCGGCCTTGACACCAGCCGCGGCGAGCCCGAAATAACAAACCTCCAGGAGCGCAAGCCCCTCGCCACTGGTCCCCGTCGGCCGGGCCAGTGACCGGGTCAACATTCCGGCCGCAAATGCCAGGGCTCCGTGCCCGGCGCCCGACAGGGCCAGGCTAAACCCGAGCGCCAGCAGGCTGGAGCGGCGCGAAGGCACATCGCGCCAGAGGTCGGTCACGAACTCGCGAATCTTCGCGTTGTTCGAGTTTGCACGGATCGCCTGCTGCATCTCGTCCGTAGTTACTGACTAGAGCGAGTACTCCGAACCGTGCGCCCCGTCACCCGCGGCCCCAGCTTTGCATCGAACGTTTCAGATCCGCCCCGCATACCAATGAACGAAAGCCCCAAGTCCCAGCCTGCCGGCCTGCGCTCACGGCGCATCCGCACAGGCACGGACATTGCAGCAAAAGCCAAGCGTCTCGCCCCGCCCCGAACCTCCGACCCGGCCCAGCGTCTCCCACCGGCCGAGTCCGAGCCCGCCGCCCACCCCGCTCCCCCGCGCGCAGGGTTCCCCCACCCTGGTCGCCGCCTGCCCGAACCGAGGACCAACATGGCCCAGAACCGCGCCACCGCAGCCGCCGCCGAGCCCACCGAAGTCGACGAGTTCGACGAGCAGACCGACGTGCGCGCGCGTTCGTCGATCGTGCCCGACGAGCCGCCCGAGAGTGAGCTCCGACCGCCCGCCGAAACCCCGGCGCCCGCGGCAGAAGACGGCTCCACCGACTCGATGCTCTCGCGCTACTTCCGCGAGATGGCGACCCATCAGGTGATGGGCCCCGACGAAGAGCTGCAGACTGCCCAGCGCGTCGAACGCGCCGAGGTCGAGCACTGGTCCGCGCTGCTCGCGTATCCGCCGTGTGCCGAGCTGGTGCTCGAGCAGCTGGACGCCGACATCCTCACGGCGCCCGAAGAGGAGCGTCCGCAAGCGGCCCAGCGTGAAGAACTGCGCAAGCTGCTCAAGCTACACAGGAAGCAGCGCTCGAAGTTCCTCGCACCCCAGCAGAAGCGCTGGACCGATCTGTGCGAAGGCCTCGCGCGCGACATCCGTTTGGCTGACTCCGATCGCATCTGGATGGCCAACGCGAACCGCGTGGTGCGCGAGGTGGTCGAGCTGCCCACGGACGACGTCGACCGCCCGGTCCTGCCCGAGTCGGCCGCGTACAAGCGCTTCATCGAGCGCGTGAAGGCGACCGACGCCGAGCAGCGCACCGCGAAGAACCGTTTCGTGAAGGCGAACCTGCGACTCGTGGTCAGCATCGCCCGCCGCTACAACCGCGGCCGGCTGCCGCTGATCGATCTGATCCAAGAGGGCAACATCGGCCTGATGAAGGCCGTCGAGCGCTTCGACCACGCCCGCGGGTATCGCTTCAGCACTTATGCGTCGTGGTGGATCCGTCACGCCATCAGCCGGGCGCTGGCCGACAAGGGCCGCGCGGTGCGCATCCCGGTGCACATGCTCGACACCTACAACCGGGTGTCGCGCGCAACGCAGACCATCATCGCCCGCACCGGGCGCGAGCCGACCCCCGACGAGCTGGAGAAAGAAACCGGCATCCCCAAGGACAAGCTGGACAAGGTGCGGGACCTCTACGCCGACACGCCCTTCTCCCTCGACCGGCCGGTGGGCGACGAGGACGGTCGCCGCTTCATCGACTTCTTGGTGGAAGAGAACAACCTGTCGCCCTACGACAGCCTGGCCAACCAGAAGTGGGCGGCCGAGGTGCGGCGCCTGCTCGGCACGCTGACCCCGATCGAGAGCCGGATCATCCGCTGGCGCTTCGGCCTGGACAACGAGGACGAGCTCACGCTCAAGGAAATCGGCGACAAGTACAACCTGTCGCGGGAGCGCATCCGCCAGCTGCAAGAGCAGGCGATCGGCAAGATCCGCAAGCAGATGCGGGACAACTGGTAACCGCCCGGCGCGGCCCTCGGGTCAGTCGAGCTGATCGCCGATCGCGCCGACGCCGGGGGGCCCGCCCATCGGCATGCGCATCGGCCCGCCGGGGCCCCGCAGGCCTCGCCCCGGGCGACCGCGGCCCGCCGCCTGGACCGACGCCGCGAGCTTGTCGCGCTGTTCGGGCGTGATCACCCCGAGCAGCGCATTCAAGTACTCCACCTTCTTCTTGGTGGCGTCGCGGTAGCGCTTGGCGTCGGCCCCGAAGTCGAGCTGGGCGGCGCGGAAGGCGTCTTTCTCGAAGGCGGCCAGAAGCGCGTCCAGCCGTTTCTTCATCTCGTCGCGGAGCGCGCCCGGGCCCGGGCCCTCGCGTCCGATGTCGTACTTCTCGACGATCGGCTCCGCCTTCTTCTGCTGCTCTGCATCGAGACCCAGCTCGCCCGCCAGACGCTCGAGCCGGCGCCGAGTGCGCGCAGGATCGTTCGCCGCATCGTCCGCGTCCGGACGCTTGCCGAAGCGCGCTTCGCGATCCGCCTGCCGCTTGCGCACTGCCTCGACCAGCGCTTTGCGCTGGGTGGCATCCAGCGCCTGGTGCAGACCGTCCAGCGCCTTGATCTCTGCTTCTTTGCGAGCCGCTGCCGCCTTGTCCAGCTCGGCCAGCGAGGGCTCGAGCTTCGCCAGCTCCACCTTGCCAGCCTTCACGCCGTCGCGCAGGGCCGCATCCAGACCCATCCTTGCTTCCGCGTCGGCAGGCTTCGGGTCCCCGAGCGCTTGCTCGAGCTCGTCGACCGTCTTCTGCTTCTCGGCGGGCAGCCCCAGCTCGGCCGCGGCCGCCAGCAGGGTGCCGGCCACCCCGCCCCGCTCGCGGCGCGGGCGCGCCGCCGGGGGCGCGCTGTCGGCTGCAGCCGGAGCCGCGCTCGGCGTCGGCGCAGACGGCACCGCGGCCGCCGCTCGTGCGCTTGCAGCCGTGGCCGAGATGGCCGGGGTTGGGCTGGGCGCCTGGTCACAGGCGGGCGCAACCAAGAGGACGGCGCTGGCAAGCAAGCGGGTTCGGTGGGTCATGGCGAGGGAGCGGATGATACCCGGCCCGGGCGCGCGCGCTACTCGGCCAAGACCGCGGGCAGCTCGGGCGGAAAGGTGTCACTGAGATAGGCGTCCACGTTCATCAGCCGCTGGGTGCGATACAGCACACCGGCGAGGGCCAGCGCCTCTCTGACGCCAATGCCGCGGAACCACGTGAGCCAGCGCCGCGAGGCGTTGCCCGACGAGAGCACGTTGCGCTTCCAGCTCTCGACCATCAGCTCGTAGAACCGTCGCCGGCCCAGGCGGGGCTCCCACAGCACGTGGTGCATGTCGAACCGCGCGAAGTCCTTCTCGGCGAGCCGCGACTGCTGCGACTGGTGATAGTCGGTGCCGGGCAGCGGGGTCAGCACGGTGAACCCGACCCGGTCGAGGCGCAGCCGGTCGAGCAGCGCCCACAGGTCTTCGAAGTCGGCTTCACCCCAGTCGGGGTCGATCACGAAGTTGCCGGTGACGCCAAAGCCCAGATCCCGACAGAGCCGCACCGCTGCCTCGGTGTCGCCCACGGTCGCGTCTTTGCGCAACTCGGCCAGGCGGCGATCGGTGGCGGCCTCGAAGCCGAAGAACAGGTCGAAGCGCTCGGCGAGCGGGCGGAAGGCCTCGAGCACTTCCGCACCGCGCACCACGGTGTCGGCGCGGGTCTGGGCCAGCACCCAGCGCTTCTTCACGCTCCGCGCCGCCAGCGCACCGGCAAGCTCGCGGCTGCGGTCGCGGGGATAGAAGAAGAGATCGTCGATCACGAACACGTCGCCGCCGACGGTCTCGAAATCGCGGACCACCACCCCGAGGTCCCTGGGCTGATAGCCGTCGGCGCGCCCGACGGCGCAGAACGCGCACCGAAACGGGCAACCGCGCCCGGTCTCGATCGCCCAGATGGGCGACCGGTGCACGCAGCGATACCCGGTACGAAAGCCCGCGACCAGGTCGCGTGCCGGAAGCAGCTTCGGATCGATGTCCGTCGGGTGCTCGCGCTGGGCCTCGCGGGCGCGCAGGCGGAAGCCCGGAACCCCTGCCAGCGCCGCGCCGCGCTCGAGCGCCGAGACCAAGAGCGGCACGCTGTGCTCGCCGGGGCCAAGGCCAACCGCGTCGACCTCGGGGCCCGCGAAGGCGTCCGGGTCGGCGCTGGCCGCATGGCCGCCGACCATCACGAACACTCCGGGCCAGCGCTGCTTCACCTGGCGCGCCAGGGCCAGCGTTTCGGGCACGTCGAGCGTGTGAATGCACGACAGCCCGACCCAGTCGGGGCGACGGGAGCCCAGGCCCCGCGCGAGCCGGAGGTCGCGGATCTCGACCTGGTGGCCCGCGCGCCGGAGCGCGGCGCCGAGGTATTCGAGACCCAGCGGCTCGACCCGAAAGAACGGGCCAAGACCAAAGCGCTCACGGGCGCGGGGCCTGAGGAGGAGCGCTCGCACGCAAGACGGCTAGCACGTCTACTCGGGTTTCGCGTAGCCGGGCTTGTCCGGCGGCGGAACGATGGTTTCGTCGCCGCCGCTGCCGCTGGGTGCGGGCTGAGGCTTTGCGCCGGTCCCCCCGGCCTTGGGCGCACCCGCCGACTTGTCGCAGGCCATCGCCAACATCGAGACCAACACCACGAAAATCCAGCGGACCATCGGTTTCTTCTCCCAGATTTGCCAGAGCGGCCGCGTTCGGCCTGCCCAATCGTGCCACACTTGGGCTCGCGCGCCTTCAATGAACGCCCCGCCGCCGCTCCGCTGCCAGACCTGTGGCTTGGTCCTTCGTTCGGGAACGACAGCCTGCCCCTTTCGAGACACTCGCCGGCCGTCGGGAACCGTGCTGCTGCCGCAAGGCGTGACGCCGGACACGGTCATCTACCTTCGGCGCGGCCAGGTGGTCCTGAGCTCGACCGCCGTTTCGGGGGCCGAGGTGTCCTGCGCGGTGCGCGGCCCCGACACGCTCTTGGGCCTCGAGCTCTTGCTGTCGCAACCGATGCCCTACCAAGTCTGGGCGTTGACCGACGTCGCCTTCTGCACGCTCGAGCGCGCCCAGACCGAAGCGTGGCTCGGCGATCGCACCACGCCCGCGGGCGCCGCGCTGACCTATGCGCTGGAAGAGGCGTCGCGGCGCGTGGGTGAGCGCCAAGCGCTGCAGGGGCCCGCCCGGCGCCGGGTCGCGCGCTTCTTGCTCCAGCAGTCCCAGACCGACGCGGGCGGCGAGCCCTTCGAAACCCCACACGTGGTGCTGGCCGGGATGCTCGGGATGCGACCCGAGACACTGTCCCGCGCGTTCGCCGAGCTCCGTGCCGCCGGGGTGCTCGCGCGCGGCCGGGCGGTGCGCGTCGCAAACCCGACGCGCCTGCAAGAGCTGGCCGAATAGGGCCGATTTCTGGCTTTACAACCGCGGGGGTTTCTCGCATAACCTCCGCGCGCGGCGAGGGCGGGCGGGGCCGCAGGTGGGGGCGTGCTGTCGCACGCAACCGACGCCCGTCATTTCCCCGGCGGGGGTGTGTCTCTTCTGTCGCCTTCCATCCCCGCCTCGTGGTACCGGGGGGCGCCCCGATCACCTCCTCGTCCGGTGCCGTGTTTCTCGCACCCCGGGCGACCCAGCTCAGGGTCGAATCGATGAATCCATTCACGTTCCCGCGATGGGCCAATAAGACCCGGCAGCTCGCCGGTGTCGTGATCGGCGTTGCGCCGGTCTACCTGACCGCACTGGTCTGGTACGGGTTTTCTCCGAAGACCACCGACGCCGGATATCAGCCGAAGCAACCTGTGGCCTACAGCCATGCGCTGCACGCCGGCCAGCTCGGCATCGACTGCCGCTACTGCCACAACACCGTCGATCGTGCCGCGCACGCCGCGTCGCCGCCCACCGAGACGTGCATGAACTGCCACGCGCGCGTCAGGAAGGACAGCGAGCTCTTGGCGCCGATCCGCCAGAGCGCCGAGACGGGCGCGCCGGTGCAGTGGGCCAAGGTCCACGACTTGCCGGACTACGTCTACTTCAACCACAGCGCCCACGTGACCCGCGGCGTCGGCTGCGTGAGCTGCCATGGCCGGGTGGATCGCATGGCCGAGGTGGCGCAGCTCGAGTCGCTCAGCATGGGCTGGTGCCTCGACTGCCACCGCAACCCCGCTCCCCACCTCCGCCCTCCGGCCGAGGCGACCAACATGAGCTGGCAGGCGCCCAGCCCCACCTTCGGCGCCGAGTTCAAGAAGGCCAACAACATCAACCCCCCCGAGGACTGCTCCGCATGTCACAGGTGAACGACAAGCCCTCGTACTGGCGGAGCCTCGCCGAGCTCGAGAACGATCCCGAGTTTCGCGAGGCGATCGAGCGCGAGTTCAAGGTCCCCCTCGACCAAGAGCCGGGGTCGCCGGCCCGTCGCCGTTTCATGCAGGTGATGGGGGCTTCCTTCGCGCTGGCCGGGCTCTCTGGCTGCCGCTGGAAGGAAGACAAGCTGGTCGACTTCGCCAAGCGTCCCCAGGGCATGGTCCCGGGTGAAGCGCGGCACTATGCGACCACGATGGAGGTCGGCGGCCTGGCGGTCGGCCTGATCGCCACCAGCTACGACGGCCGCCCGGTGAAGGTCGAAGGCAACCCGGCCCACCCGGCCAACCTGGGCGCTTCGGCGGCCTGGCACCAGGCCAGCGTGCTCGAGCTGTACGACCCCGATCGCAGCCAGAGCCCGTTGAACGACGGCAACAAGGCCGACCTGGCCGGGTTCGACGAAGCGTTCAAGGCGAAGGTCACCGAGCTCAAGGCTGCGGGCGGCAAGGGCCTCTACATCCTGTCGGGCGCTTCGAGCTCGCCGACGCTCGCGGCACTGCGACGGTCGGTCGCCGAGAAGTACACCCAGTCGAAGTGGCTGACCTGGGACGCGGTCGCGCCCGGCGACGAAGAGCGCGCTGGCACCAAGCTGGCGTTCGGCAAAGCGCACCGCGTGCACCTGGACTGCGCGAAGGCCGCGGTCATCGTCAGCCTCGACGCCGACTTCATCGGCCCCGCCTTCCCGATGGGCCTGCGCAACGCGCGGGCCGTGGCCGCGGGCCGCGACCCCGACGCCGCACGCATGAACCGCCTGTACGTGGTCGAGCCGGCGTTCTCGCAGATCGGCAGCATTGCCGATCATCGCCTGGCAATCCGCGCCGAGCTGGTCAAGGCCTTCGCGGCCGCGCTCGACGCCGCGGTCAGCGCCGCGGCCGGCGCCGCCGATGCTGGCCCCGGCCAGCCCAAGCCCGGCGCTGCGTTCTTGAGCGACGCCCACGTCGCCAAGTTCGTGGACGCCCTGGCCAAAGATCTGGTCGCGCACAAGGGCACCTCGCTGGTGGTGGCCGGCCCGCACCAGCCCGCCGAGGTGCACGCGCTCGCCGCACGCCTCAACACCGTGCTGGGCAACGTCGGCAACACGGTCTCGTACACCGAGGCGTCCGACGAGCCGAGCATGCGCGAGCAGCTGGCGTCGCTGGTGGCCGACCTGAACGCCGGCGCCGTCGACACCCTGCTGGTGCTCGACTCGAACCCGATCTACACCGCGCCCGCCGACCTCGACTTCGCGGCGGCCTACGCCAAGGCCAAGACACGCGTCGCGGTCAGCATGTACGCCGACGAGACGGCCAAAGCCAGCACCTGGCACGTGCCCTTGGCCCACCCCCTCGAGACGTGGAGCGACACGCTGGCCTGGGACGGCACGCTGGGCATCGGCCAGCCGCTGATCGCACCGCTGTTCGGCGGAAAGGCCGCGATCGAGATCGTGGCCCGGCTCACGGAAGACGTGGCCTGGACGCCGAAGGATCTGGTTCGGCGCACCCACAAGGAGGCGGTGCCCGACGACCGCAAGTGGGCCCGCCTGGTCCAGGCCGGGCTCGGCGCTCCCGGGCAGCTCGAGAAGAAGTCGCCCAAGCTCGAGGCCATCGCTCCGGTGAAGCTCGAGGGCGGCGAAGCCGGCGGGCTCGAAGTGGGCAACGGCCAGCTCGAGCTCTTGCTGACCCCCTGCTCCAAGATCTACGACGGCCGCTGGGCGAACAACGCCTGGCTGCAAGAGCTGCCCGAGTCGTTCACCAAGCTCACCTGGGGCAACGCCGCGCTGATCGCCCCGAAGACCGCGGCCGCCCTGGGCGTCACCGACGGCACCCCCGCTCGGCTGACGGTCGGCGGCCAGAGCATCGAGGTGCCGGTGATGATCGCGCCGGGCCAGGCCGTGGGCACGGTGAAGGTCGCGCTGGGCTATGGCCGCACCTCGGCCGGAGTCGTCGGCGGGCACAACGGCGACACGCAACCCACCACGCCGGTCGGGGCCAACGCCTACAAGCTCCGAAGCGCCAAGCTGCACCGCTTCGGCTCGGGGCTGTCGGTCGCAGGCCAGGGCGCGCCCCTGCACCTGCCGACCACGCAAGACGTCCACGCCATCGACGACGTGGGTCGCAAGGGCACCGACGATCGCGTGCCGATGTTGGTGCGTGAAGCGAACCTGGCCGAGTACAAGAAACACCCCGACTTCGCCAAACACGTGGTCCACCACCCGCCGCTGCTTCAGCTGTGGGAAGAGCCGGTCAAGTACGACGGCAACAAGTGGGGCATGGCCATCGACCTGGGGAAGTGCATCGGCTGCAGCGCCTGCGTCACCGCTTGCCAGGCCGAGAACAACATCGCGGTGGTCGGCGACGAGGCCATCCGCTGGGGCCGCGAGCTCTTGTGGTTGCGGGTCGACCGCTACTACAGCGGCAAGGCGGACGACGCTGGCGTGGTCTGGCAGCCCCTTCCTTGCCAGCAGTGCGACAACGCGCCCTGCGAGCAGGTCTGCCCGGTGGGCGCCACCATGCACACCAGCGAGGGCCTGAACGACATGGTCTACAACCGCTGCATCGGCACGCGCTATTGCGCGAACAACTGCCCCTACAAGGTGCGGCGCTTCAACTACTTCAACTACCACCTGGACAAGGTCGGGCCCACGCCATGGCACGGCGCCGAGAACGACCGGCACCGGGTGCGCGCCATGGTCTTCAACCCCGAGGTGACGGTTCGGGCCCGCGGCGTGATGGAGAAGTGCACCTTCTGCGTGCAGCGCATCCAGAACACCAAGATCAAGGCCAAGAACGCCAAGCGCGCGATCAAGGACGGCGAAATCCGGACCGCGTGCGAGCAGACCTGCCCGACCGGTGCCATCACCTTCGGCAACCTGAACGACAAGCAGAGCGCCGTCGCGAAGCTCACCGAGGCGTCACGCGCCTACCACTTGCTCGCCGAGCTGAACAACCGGCCGCGCGTGAGCTACCTCGCGCGCGTCAAGAACCCCAACCCGGAGCTGGTCTGAGCCATGGCCATGGCGCAAAGTCCTTTCGACCTCGCACCGCAAGGTGAGAACGCGTTCGCGCGCATCACCCACAACGTCGCCCGCGTGGCCGAGGTCTCCAAGCCGCCCCGCGGCTGGTACATCGCCTTCGGCATCGCGCTCAGCCTGCTGTCCGTCTTCGGCGTCAGCATCGGTTGGCTGTTCTGGCAGGGCATCGGCATCTTCGGCAACATGAACCCGGTCTTCTGGGCCATGCCGATCGTGAACTTCGTGTTCTGGGTCGGTATCGGCCACGCCGGGACGTTGATCAGCGCCATCTTGTATCTGCTGCGGCAGAACTGGCGCACCGCGATCAACCGCTTCGCCGAAGCCATGACCATCTTCGCGGTCATCTGCGCCGGCATCTTCCCGGGCCTGCACGTCGGCCGCCCGTGGCTGCCTTACTGGATGTTCCCGCTGCCGAACCAGATGAGCATGTGGCCCCAGTTCCGGAGCCCGCTCGAGTGGGACGTGTTCGCGGTCGGGACCTATTTCACGGTGTCCACCCTGTTCTGGTACATGGGCATGATCCCGGACTTCGGGACCTTCCGCGACCGCTCGACCACCAAGGTGCGCAAGATGGTCTACGGCCTCTTGGCCATGGGCTGGCGCGGGTCGAGCCGGCAGTGGCACCGCTACGAGCGCGCGTACCTGATTCTGGCGGCGCTCGCCACGCCGCTGGTGCTCAGCGTGCACTCCGTCGTTTCGTTCGACTTCGCCACGGCGCAGCTGCCTGGCTGGCACGCCACCATCTTCCCGCCCTACTTCGTGGCCGGCGCGATCTTCGGCGGCTTCGCCATGGTGGTCACGTTGGCGGTTCCGGCGCGGCAGTTCTTCGGCCTCAAGCGGATCATCACGGTGGGCCACCTCGAGCTGATGGCCAAGATCATCCTCGCGACCGGCATGATGGTTGGTTACGCCTACTCGATGGAGTTCTTCATCGCGTGGTACGGCGGCAACGACTACGAGATGTTCACGTTCTTCAACCGCGCGCTCGGGCCGTACGCCTGGTCGTATTGGTGCATGATCTTCTGCAACGTGGTCAGCCCACAGGTCTTCTGGTCCAAGAAGATGCGCACCAACCCCTGGGTCATCCTGGGCGTGGGCGTGCTGGTCAACATCGGCATGTGGTTCGAGCGCTTCGTGATCGTGATCACCAGCCTGTCGCGCGACTTCTTGCCGTCCAGCTGGGGCTACTACAAGCCCACCTTCTGGGACTTCTCGCTCCTGGCCGGAAGCTTCGGCCTGTTCTTCACCTTGTTCCTCCTGTTCTGCCGTTACCTGCCCATGGTCGCCATGGCCGAGGTGAAGGCGTTCCACCCCTCTGCCCACGGGCATGGGGACGAGCACCACTGAGGGACCGATCATGAGCCATCACGACGACGATCTGCACGGCCTCTTGGCGGAGTACGAAACCCCGAGCGCGCTGGTCGCTGCCTGCAAGAAGGTGCGCGACGCCGGCTACGCCAAGTGGGACACGTTCACCCCCTTCCCCATCCACGGCATCGAAAAGGCCATGGGCATTCGCATGACCGGGTTGCCCTGGATCGTGCTGGCTGCGGCCCTGGTGGGCCTGGCCAGCGCGGTCGGCCTGCAGTGGTGGACCAACGCGGTGGACTACAAGTTCATCTCCAGCGGCAAGCCCATGTGGAGCATCCCGGCAAACGTGCCGGTTTACTTCGAGCTCACCGTGCTCTTCAGCGCCTTTGCCGCACTGTTCGGCATGCTGATCTTGAACAACCTGCCGCAGCCGTCGCACCCGCTCGATCACTTGCAGGCCTTCGGGCGAGTGACGGACGACCGCTTCTTCCTCTACATCGAGAAGGGCGACGCGAAGTTCGACCTGGCCGAGACCCAGCGGCTGCTCGACGGCACCCACCCGGTCACGGTCGACGCGGTGAACGAGGACCGCCGGACCTCGGACCAGCTGCCGAAGCCGCTGGTGCTCACCGCCGCGGTGATCGCGGTCCTTGCGCTGGTGCCGTTTGCGTTCATCGCCAAGGCGCGGGCCACCAAGACCGACAAGCCCAAGATCCACGCCATGGGCGACATGGACTGGCAGATCAAGTTCCAGGCGCAGCAGCCGAACCCGCTGTTCCAGGACGGCATGGCGATGCGCGCCCCCGAGCCCGGCACGGTGGCCCTGGACGAGCACCCGGACGACGAGCACCTGACCGCCGGCAAGGTCGACGGCCAGTTCGTCCGCACCTTCCCCGCCGGCTTCAAGGTCGACGAGGCGACGATGGCCCGCGGCAAGGAGCGCTACGAGATCTTCTGCGCGCCCTGCCACGGCATGAGCGGCAATGGCGACGGGCCCGTGGCCCAGCGGGCCATGACCCTGGCCGAAGGCACCTGGGTCCCGCCCACGGCGCTCGGTCAGGATTACCTGCGACAGATGGCGGTGGGCCAGCTGTACGACGTGGTGACGAACGGCGTGCGCAACATGCCCGCCTACGGCTCGCAGCTCGCGGTCGACGATCGCTGGGCCGTGGTGCTCTACCTGCGTGCCTTGCAAAAGGCCAAGGCCGCCCCGGTGGGCGAGTTGACCGACGCCGAGCGCGCCGCCCTGAAGTGAGTTGGAGATCCTGAGCCATGGCCAAGACCAAAGAGACAGCCAAAGAGGGCGGCTTCGGCGACAACATCCGGATGGATGGCCTCGCCACCAAGCTGATGGGGATCGCCGGCGGTATCGGCGTGATCGGGCTCGGGGCCAGCTTCGGCCTCGGCTACACCAGTGACAAGAGCCAGTTCATGCACTCGTACCTCACGGCGTACGCGTGGATCCTGAGCATTGGCCTGGGCGCCCTGTGGTGGGTCGTGCTGCAGCACCTGGTGAACGCCAAGTGGAGCACGGTGGTGCGGCGCGTGGGCGAGCTGCTCGCCTCGACCATGCCGGTGCTGGCGCTGCTCTCGCTGCCGATCGTCATCCCGGCACTGATGGGCGACTCGACGCTCTACATCTGGGCGGATTCGCAGAAGATGCACGCCGATCACCTGCTGCACAAGAAGGCGGCGTTCCTGAACCGCGACTTCTTCGTGGTCCGCCTGGTAATCTACTTCGTGTTCTGGGGCGTGCTCTCGCGTTACCTCTTGTCGAAGAGCGTCGAGCAAGACAAGACCGGCGCCCCCGAGATCCGCTCCAAGCTGCAGGGCCTGTGCGCGCCGAGCATGATTCTCTTGGCGCTCACGCTGACCTTCGCGGCCATCGACTTCGTGATGACGCTCGAGCCCAAGTGGTACTCGACCATCTTCGGCGTCTATTACTTCGCCGGCGCCGTGGTCAGCTTCCACTCGTTCTTCGCGCTGGCGCTGATGTGGCTCCAGAAGAACGGTCGCCTCGCCAAGAGTGTGACCAGCGAGCACTATCACGACATCGGCAAGATGATGTTCGCGTTCACGGCCTTCTGGGCCTACATCGCGTTCAGCCAGTTCATGCTGATCTGGTACGCGAACATCCCGGAAGAGACCGAGTGGTACCACGTGCGGGCTCACGGGGCGTGGGGCACCGTGTCCTACTTGATGGTCGCGGTGAACTTCTTGATCCCGTTCTTCGGCCTGCTGTCGCGCCACGTGAAGCGTAACCGCATGGCACTGGGCTTCTGGGCCGTCTGGATCCTGGTCGTGCACTGGCTCGACATGTTCTGGCTGGTGAAGCCGCACATGCACACCGAGCACCTGCCGTTCTCGATCTTGGACGTCACCTGCACGGTCGGCATGCTGGGGCTGTTCATCGCAGCCGCCGCGTTCGCCTCGCAGAAGGTGAACCTGGTGCCCATCAAGGACCCGCGGCTCGAGAAGTCGCTGGCGTTCGAGAACTTCTGATCGGCTCTCCGGAGTAAGCACGCATGGCAAAGCACAACGCAGAAACCAACCTCGTTCCGGCGGCCTTGGTGCTGCTCGGCGTGGTGGGTGTGGGCGGCTTCATCGCTTACACGATGTCGACCGAGGACGCCGCGGCGGCCGCCCTGGCCAACCAATCCGTCGACCTCGAGCGACCGACCAAAGACATCACGCTGCAGCAGCAGGGCGAGCTCGTTGCGCCCGCGGCCTGGGCCGACAAGACCAAGGGCACTGCCACCGTTCCCATCGACCGCGCGATGCAGATCGTGGTCAAGCAGCTGCAAGACAACCCCGCAGCAGCCAGCCCGCCGCCGCCGGCTCCAAAAGAGCCGGACGCCGACGCCGGAGCCGAGGGGGATGCGGCAGCTGCCGACGACGACGGCGGCGCGGCAGCTACCGACGGCGGCGAAGCCACGACCGACGCCGGGGCCGCGGCCGACGCCGAGGCGCCCAAAGAGCAGCCGAAGGCGCCGACCCAGCCGAAGCCGCCGACCCAGCCGAAGCCCGAGCCGCCGACCGAGTGATCGCCGTGCTCCCGGAGCCGGGAGCGTGGGCAGAGCGGGAGCGGGCGCTCGGCGATCCGCCGGGCCAGCGCTGGTGCGCCTGATCGGCGCGCATCGACAACACGACGCGTCCTCGCGGGCCGGCCGTGCTCCGTTTCGTCACACCGCAAGGCAGTGAAGGTCCGGATTTTGTCCGACTCGCGCCGGCAGCGCTGCACCGATGACGCGTGTTCGTACCCAACGGGCACACGCGTCGCCCCAATACGCACAAAATGCTGCCGGAAGTGTTCCTTTTTCGTATTGAAGGGACCGGCCCATGCTGTACGGTTCCGACCTAGACGACATGATGACGACACCCCGTCGGCGGTCTGGTGGCGTGGCCCTCGCTGGCGCCCTGACCTCGGTCATGCTGCTCGCGCTCTCCGCCTGTGACGCCGCACCGGCCGGCGGCGGGACGGCGTCCGGACAGCAGCTGTATCAGCTCTGCGCCCAGTGCCACGGCGAAGGGGGGCTGGGCAATCGCTTCGCCAACACGCCGGCCATCGCCGGGCTTCCCGCGTGGTACGTCGAGGCGCAGCTGGTCAAGTTCCGCAGCGGTCAGCGCGGCTCGCACCCCGACGACCTGACCGGCATGCAGATGCGTCCCATCGCGCGAACGCTGACCAGCGACGCCGACATCAAGACGATTGCGGAGCACGTGTCGGCGATGCCGCGCTTCCGGCCCGAGCCGCAAATCAAAGACGCGAACCTCGCCCGCGGCTCTTCTTTGTACAAGCCCTGCGCGGCCTGTCACGGGGCCAACGGTGAGGGCAACGAAGGCACCAAGGCTCCGCCGCTGCAGGCGCAGAGCGACTGGTACGTCGCCACGCAGCTCACGCATTTCCGCAAGGGCATCCGCGGCACGCACCCCGAAGACGCGACCGGCGGCATGATGCGGCCGCAGGCCGTGATGCTGCCCGACGACGCCGCGGTGCGCGACGTTGCGGCGTTCATCGCACAGGCCAAGTGAGGAAGTCGGCATGGCAAAAGACATCAGCGTCGACCATCTGGCCAAGGTGATCTTCTGGATCACCCTTGGCGGCTGCGTGGCCTACGTGGCCGCGGTCGCAGTCTTCGTGCTGGGCTCCGAGCCGAAGCACACCCCCGACACCTCCGTGGAGCATTCCCGATGATCGAATGGCTCGTCCCCCAGGCGTCGTCCTACGCCGCCTCGATCGACAACCTGATCACCCTGATCACCGTCCTGGTCGGCTTCTGGTTCCTGGTGGCGCAGGGCGTGTTCTTCTACTTCATCTTCAAGTACCGGGAGAAGCCGGGGCAGAAGGCGCAGTACATCACCGGCGAGAAGAAGGAAGAGAAGAAGTGGATCAGCCGGCCGCACAACGCCGTCTTGGTCTGCGACATCGTGGTCATCGCGATGGCGATCAAGGTCTGGGTCGAGGTGAAGCAGACCATGCCGCCGGCCGACGCCAAGGTGAACGTGATCTCGCAGCAGTGGGCGTGGAGCTTCGAGCACCCCGGCCCCGACGGAAAGCTGGGCACCGAAGACGACATCCGGACCGGCGACGAGCTCCACGTCGAGGTCGGGAAGACCTACCACTTCAACCTGGTGTCCCGTGACGTGCTGCACAGCTTCAGCATCCCGGTCTTCCGGCTGAAGCAAGACGCCGTCCCGGGCCGCATCATCCAGGGGTGGTTCAAGCCGACCAAGACCGGCAGCTTCGACATTCAGTGCGCCGAGATCTGCGGCGTGGGGCACGGGCTGATGCCCGGCCGAATCATCATCGAGTCCCCCGCGGCCCACGCCGCGTGGGTCGCCGAGCAATCACAGAAGAAGCTCGCCAGCGCGAAAGCCCCCTGAGCCATGAGTCACGCGCACCACCAAGAAGGCTGGGTCAAGAAGTACCTGTGGTCCACCGACCACAAGATCATCGGCTTCCAGTACCTGTTCACCGGCATGGCCATGGCCCTGCTCGGGGGGTTCTTCGCCTACGCCTTCCGCATGCAGCTCGGGTTCCCGGGCAAGAGCGTGCCGGGCTACGGCCTGGTCTCGCCCAACGAGTACAACGCCCTGGTCACCAACCACGGCACGATCATGATCTTCTGGTTCGCGATGCCGGTGCTGATCGCCGCCTTCGGGAACTTCTTGATCCCGCTGATGATCGGCTGCGACGACATGGTGTTCCCGCGGCTGAACCGGCTGAGCTACCAGATCTTCCTGCTCAGCGCGCTGATCCTGATCGCGTCGTTCTTCGTGCCGGGCGGCGCCTTCGGCGGGGCCTGGACGGCCTATCCGCCACTCTCGGCCAAGCACCAATACAGCCTGACCCCCGCCGGCGCCACGCTCTGGCTGCTCGCCGTGGCCCTCGAGTTCGTGGCCTTCTTGATGGGCGGCATCAACTTCGTGACCACCGTGATGAACTCGCGGGCGCCTGGCATGAAGTGGCACCAGATCCCGGTGGTGATCTGGATGATCGTGGTGGCCAGCATCGTGTTCATGGCCTCGGTGGGGCCGCTGGTCGCCGGCGCCGTGATGCTGCTCTTCGATCAGCAGTTCGGCACGGGCTTCTACGATCCGGTCCGCGGCGGCGACCCCATTCTCTGGCAGCACCTGTTCTGGTTCTTCGGCCACCCCGAGGTGTACGTGGTGCTCTTGCCGGCCATCGGCATCGTGATCGACGTGATCGCGGTCTTCGCCCGCAAGAAGGTGTTCGCCTACAAGACCGTGCTCTATACCGCGTTCGCCACCGGCATCTTGAGCTTCTTCGTCTGGGCCCACCACCAGTTCGTGGCCGGCATCGACCCGCGCATGGCCAACGTGTTCACGGCCACCACGGTGCTGATCTCGGTGCCCATCGCCGAGATGATCTTCGTGACCATTGCCACGCTGTACGGCGGCTCGATCCGCCTGACCACGCCCATGCTCTGGGCGCTGGCCTTCGTCGCCGAGTTCCTCATCGGCGGCGTCACGGGCATCTACCTGGGCTCGAGCGGGTCGGACATCTACTTCCACGACACGTACTTCGTGCTGGCGCACTTCCACTACACCTTCGTGCCCATCGCGGTGATCGGCAGCTTCGCGGGCGTGACCTACTGGTTCCCGAAGATGTTCGGGAAGATGCTGGACGAGAAGCTGGGCAAGCTCCACTTCTGGGCGACCATCATCCCCTTCAACTTCATCTTCATTCCCCTGTTCATCACCGGCGCGGCCGGCGATCACCGCCGCATCCACGACTATTCGCGCTTCCCGGATCTGGCCCGCGCCGATCTGCAGAACCTTCGCGCCATCGCCACCGTGGCCACCGTCTGCATGCTCGTTGCGCAGGTGATCTTCTTCTTCAACTTCTTCAAGAGCATGAAGAGCGGCAAGCGCGCCGGGAACAACCCGTGGAACGCCAACACGCTCGAGTGGAGCGCCGCTTCGCCGCCGCCGCACGGCAACTTCGAGGTGCTGCCCACCGTCTACCGCGGACCGTACGAGTACTCGGCGCCGGGCCGCGAGAGCGACTTCTGGCCGCAAGACGAGCCGCCGGACGGTGAAGCGGAGCCCGCACAGGAGGCCGCGGAATGAGCAAGCCCATCGCAACCACCCGCAGCGCCACCGGCATCCCCACGGGCCGCCTGGCGGTCTGGTGGGTGATCGCCTCGGAAATCGTGATCTTCGGCGGCCTCTTGGCGTCGTACATCATGCACCGGCTCGGGCACCCCGAGTTCGGCGACTACGCCGCGCACACCAACACCTGGATCGGCGCGTTCAACACCCTGGTGCTGCTCTCGTCCAGTCTCTCGGCCGTGCTGGCCCACCAGGCGGCCGAGCGCAAAGACGGCGAGCGTGCTGCCAAGCTGCTCGGGCTGACCATGCTCGGCGGGCTCACCTTCGCATGCGTGAAGGCCGCCGAGTGGACCATGGAGATCAGCTCGGGCTTCACGCTGACCACCAATGCGTTCTGGTCGTTTTACTACACGGCCGCCGGCCTGCACGCGCTGCACGTGATCGGCGGGGTGGTGATCATGGGCTTCGTCGCCCGGGACGCGGCGCAGGGCAAAGAGCTTCAGCGGGTCGAGCTGATCGGCAACTACTGGCACTTCGTCGACGTCGTCTGGATCTTCCTGTTCCCGCTGCTCTACATCGCGAAGTGAGGAGCCCGCCCATGTCTTCTTCCGACGAAACCCAGCACGAAGAGCACGCGAGCCGGGCCCACAGCGAGCCGGCGCCCGCTGAGAAAAGCCAGCCGGCGGGGCACCACGCCGAGCACCACGGCGACATGTTCTACGACCAGATCTGGGCTCTGCTCGTGGTGCTCTTGGTGGTCAGCGTGGTGGGGCCCATGCTCGGGCACCCGGTGATCACGCTGGTCACGGCCTTCGGCATCGCGCTGGTCAAGGCCTACCTGGTGACCAAGCACTTCATGCACCTGGCGGTCGAGCGGCGATACGTCGTCTACCTGCTGGTGACCATGGTGGCCATCATGGTGCTGTTCTTCGCGGGCACCGCGCCCGACGTGATGAAGCACAAGGGTTTCAACTGGAAGAACGAGGCCGCCGAGCAAGAGGTGAAGCGCGCCCTGGACGCCATCAAGCACAACCCGCATCAGGCACACTGACGTGACCACCGCCGCCCTGCCCCTGGACCGCCCCTCTGGCATCAGCCCCCGCCGCCCCGCGGTGGCGTCGAATGCGGTGGTGGGCATGGCGATCTTCCTGGCGGCCGAGATCATGTTCTTCGGCGCGCTGATCAGCGCCTTCACCATCACCCGCATCAGCACCCCGGGTGCGTGGCCGCCCCCGGGGCAAATCCGGCTTCCGATCGAGGCCACCGGGGTGAACACCGGTGTGCTGATCGCCAGCGGCGTGGCGCTCTACTTCGCACAGCGCCACGGGCAGGCCGCGGCCCGCGGTGCGGCGAAGATGCTGGGCGTGGCTCTGGGGCTGGGCGCGGCGTTCGTGCTTTTCCAGGGGTGGGAATGGGTGCAGCTGATCCGCGAGGGCCTGACCATGCGCTCGGGACCGGCCGGCAGCTTCTTCTACCTCTTGGTGGGCGCGCACGCGCTGCACGCCGTTGCGGGCCTGATCGCCTTGGCCGTGGCTCGCGGCAAGGCCTTGCGCGACGCCCTGACCCCGGGCTTCTTCACCAGCGCGCGGCTCTACTGGTACTTCGTGGTCGGGCTCTGGCCCGTGCTGTACTGGAGGGTGTACCTGTGAAGCCGGCGCTGTGGGCACTGCTCTGGGTGATGCTCACGCCGGCAGTGGCCGCTGCTTGCCCGGTGTGCGGCACGGCTCAGAGCGAGAACGTGCGAAACGCCTTCGTGGGCTCGACCGTCTTCCTCAGCCTGCTGCCGCTGACGCTGATCGGCGGCCTGATCGGCCTCGGCATCTGGCACGTGCGCCGCAAAGAGCGCGAACGCTCGCGCGACGACGCGGCGAGCAGGGTGCCGGCGGAATAGCTCCCCGGGCGCTTCGAGCCAAACGGCAACGCGCGCAGCTCGCGCTTCACTGCTCGAAGCAGAACAGGTGGTACTGCAGCGTGGCGCCGCAGTCCTTCGCGGGCCCATCCGTCCAACCGGCCGTGGTCAAGTCCGTGCTGCCGCTCACGAACTTGTCCGTGCCGGTTGTGCTGCTCCAACTCGCACACTCCATGCTCACCGACGAGAACGTCCCATCCGTCTTCACGTTGGTCATCACGACCTTGCCGGTGACCGGCGTCTTGTCTTCGGCCTTGTCGATGGCGTGCTTCAGCGGGTCGGTCGCGAGCGCGGCGAAGCTGTCAGCCACCTTCGTGGTCCCGTCGGACAGCACGTAGGGCGTGTTCGACTTCTGGAACGAGTTGCTCGGCGCAACCACGCCGTCGCTGATCCAGGCCTTGAACGTGCCCTTCAGGCCCGCGGTGGTGGCCGCCGCCGCGCAAATCCCGTCCGCCCCAGTGACGCCGCCGAGGTTGGTCCCGAAGCTGTTCTTGGTCACGAACACGACCTTGTCGCATTCGCCTGCCGTGCAGTTGTTGTTGGGACAAGCCTTGCCGCAGGCTCCGCAGTTCTTGGGGTCCGACTGCACGTCGGTGCACACCCCCGAGCTGCCCTGCGCGCAGAACGTCTTGGTTGGGTCGTTGCACGCGCAGTTCGAGCTCTTGCACGCAGAACCGCTGGGGCAAACGTTGTTGCACGTGCCGCAGTTCGCGTCGTCGCTCGAGGTGTCGGTGCACACCGTCGCCGTCCCCTTGGTGCACTCGGTCTTGGGCGACGCGCAGCCGCCGCTGCCACCGCCGCCGCTGGTGCCGCCGCTGCCCGAGGTGCCGCCGCCGCTGGTGCCGCCGTCGCCGCTGGTGCCGCCACTGCCGCTGCTGCCCGCGGCGCCGCCGGTCCCACCGCCGGTGCCGCCACCGCCCGTGGCCGCGGTCACGTTCTCGGACGACGACGAACAGGCCGCGATCAGGAAGCCGAACCCCGCAAGTGCCAGCGCCTTGGTCATCGGCACACGCTAGATCCGAGCTCCCAGAGCGGCAAGGTGCCGGTTCGGCAGGGGCAGAGCCCCAAAGGGCGCCGCGGCTCACACCACCGGCAAGAGCAGACGCGACGGTCCCCGCTCGATGGTCCACGTCAGCGGGCGCGGCCCGGGCGGCGTGGTGAAGTGGTCGACGTCGGCCGCACCCAGCGAGAGCCGGAGCCGAGAGCCTGCGCGCACGCGCAACGCCAGCGGCAAGAGCTCGACGTGGTGCGTCGCGGCCTCTCCGGGGGCGAGTGTGCGCGCGTCGCGACGAAGGAAGGTGGCTTCCACGCTGGGCGGGCGATTCGAAACCTCGACCAGGCGAGTGCCGTGGAGCGTTCGAAGCTGGCCCTCGCTCACGAGGTGCGCTCGACCCGCGCCGTCCACGATTTCCAGGTAGGCCACGATGGCCGTTTCGGGTGCGTTGCAAGAAAGGCGGAGCACCAGCACGGGACTGCCCGTGACCGAGATCGCCCGCGGAAGCGGCTCCGACTCGTACACCAGGTAGCCCTGCGGCGAGCGACCTCGGCCGTCTGCCACCAGGAACGGGCAAAGCAGCGTGCGCCATCGGGTCCGCTGGCCAGCCCCGACGTCGAGGCTCATCGTCGCCGAATCCTGGCCTGGGTCTTCGGCGTCGAGCACCAGCTTGTGCCCGGCTGCGAAGCCGAAGCTCGCGGTCCGCGTGCCGGGCGGAGGCCACTCGGGCGCATCGCACCAGCGCCCCTCGCCCATCAGGTAATAGCGCACGCGCGGGGCTTCGCGCTCTGCCGCGCCGCGGGGCTGAAGGTGGCAATCGAAGAAGCGCAGCAGCTCGGCGGCGTGGTCGAACACGGCCTTGCGCCCCGGCGCCTCGGGATCGAGATCCAGCTGGCCGCCGTGGATCCAGGGTCCGATCAACATTCGGCTGTCGGCGCCGAGCCGCGAGAGCGCCGCGTGGCGCTTGACGGCTGCGTTCGCGTACGCGCCGTCGAACCAGCCTCCGTAGCTCAGCACGGCCACGTCGCGCAGGCGCTCGACATACGCGTGGGGGCTGAAGTAGTCGCCCGACTTCCCGGCGATGGGCGCATCCCGTGGCACGTCGTCACGGAAGGTCACCTCGGTGGCGCCGTCGTGCACGTAGTAGTTCTCGGCGTGGGAGCGCAGCGCGGCTGCCAGCCGGGACCCGTCAGCGTCGTCATCGGTCCCCGCCACACCGCCAAGACCCCAGTCGAGCACCCGTCCAAGGCCGCGGCGCAGAGCGGCGCGATCCAGCCGCCGAGCCCAGCGCGGGTCGATCGCGCCGTGCATCTGCAGCATGTAGATCAGCGCGATCATCTCGCCGGGGTGGTTGCGATCGAGCGCGGCGTTGGCCGTCTCCCAGGCGTGGGTGAAGTACGCCGAGTGCAGCCCGCCGGGGAATCCGACGTCGGCGTACACGTCGAACAGCGAGAAGCGGGGCGCGACGGCCCGCACCGCCGGGTGCCCCGTGATCCCCAGGAACTCTGCGGTGGTGCCCTCGTACGAGACCCCGGTGGAGCCCACCAGACCGCTCGACCAGGGCTGGCGCACGATCCAATCGGCGATGTCGGCGCCGTCGGCGACCTCGCCGTCGAGCCACCACGGGCAGGGACGCTCGCCGAACGACGCCCCCGATCCGCGCACGTCGACGTCGACCCAGGCGTAGCCGCGGGTGGTGAAGAGCCGTCGCATCGGACCGTTCATCGGGTCGAGGGTGACCTCGCCCAGCAGCGGGCGCAGGGCCGGATGCACCCGGAAGCGGCGGAAGTAGCGCGTCTGGCGGAGCAGCGTCGGAACCCTCTCGCCGCCAAGGCCCCGGGGCAGACACACGTCGACGGCGATGCGCGTGCCGTCCCGCATCTCCAGATACTGCGAGCGCCGTTCGTAGCCACGGAAACGCGGCGGGCGCAGCTTCACGTAGCGTGCGTGGCCGGGGTCGGCGTCGCGCGAGGGTCTCATCGAGCCTGGTCCTCGGGCGCGAGGCTGAGTGGACGGCGGGCGAGGGTCGAGCCCATCAGTACACGAACCGCCGGATGTCGTAGCGCGCGATGGGGACCGTCACGCCCGCCTGCCGCAAGCGTGTGCGAAGCTCGGCGGACTGCGCTTCGATCGCCTCGCGCGACAGCGCTCCGAGCTCGCCGAGCGCCGCTGCGAAGCGTGACCCAGGTTCCACGTGCAGGGGCGAGAGATAGACGCGGTCACCCTTGCCGAGCTTCATACTGGCGATCGTGTCGACGGTGGTCGCCACGTGCTGCGCCTGCCAGCGCTCGCCCCCCGCGCCCGACAAGACGATCACGCCCACGCCGACGCCGGCTTCGTGCAACTGCTCGACCAGCGCCAGCGCGGCGCTCGACTCGGCGGGCTTGCCCAGCGTGCTCAGCACCTGGTCGCTGCCGCTCTCGAGCCCCAGCGACACGCTCTCGACGCCACGCGCGCGCAGCTCGGCCCACTCTTCGGTGCGCTTCGGGCTCGAGAACGCATCGACGAAGGCCGCGAGCGAGGTCAGCTCGGCGCCCGCCCCCGCAAGCTCGCGGTGAACGACGTCGAGCAACGGCAAGAGCCTGTCCCGCGTCATCACCAGGGCGTTGGCCTGACCCAGGAACACGCCACGGCGCAGCGGCAGCGCCCGCCCCACCAGCGCGAGCACGCGCCGGATGTGCTCGGTGAGCGCCTCGGGCGACTTCATGGCGAAGCGCGCGTCGCGGTACAGGTGACAGAACGTGCAGCGATTCCACGAGCAGCCGGAGGTCAGCTGGACCAAGAGCGCCCGCCCGCGATCGGGCGGCAAGATCGGGATCGGATCGTAGGCCGCGCGAAACCGCTCGGCCTCGAGCGCCGCCCGGTAGCCCTGGGCACGGCTCAAGACCTCCGCCAGCGCCGGGTCGGCGCCCCGGGGGGGCACCGCCGCGGCCACGCGGTCGACCAGCGCTCGCACCTCTGCCAGCACCGATTCGCCCTCGGCGGGCGCCAGCAGGTCGACGCCAAGCGTTCGCTCGCCGTGCGAACGACCGACGGTGACGCGGCGGATCCGCCCGTCGAGCCCGCGCTGGTACGAGCGGTCACCCAGCCAGGCCCGGTGCAGGCGCCCCTCGAGATCGAGATGCACCAGCGTGGTCTTGCCGCTGAACAGCGAGACCAGGTGGTCTTTGCGAGCTGCGCCCAGCTCACCGCCGGCGAGTGTCACCACCTGGCGGTACGCGCTGCCGAGCTCGTGCTCGGTGGCCAGCGCCGGGCTCACGGGATCGACCACCTGCGAACGATGGCGTGCTCGCCGGGGCGACGCAACCCTGGCGCCCCCGGCCGCGCGTGCCGGTGAGCTACCGGCGCTCGGCAGCGGCCTTCTCGACCACGCGATCGATGCGCCGGCGTTGCTCGTCGGCCTTGCCGGCTATGCCGTTGATCACCACCGCGAACGCCAGCCGCGGACGACCGTCGGCCCCCAGCACCACGCCCGACAGCGAGGTGGCGCGAGCCAACGTCCCGGTCTTGCCGCGAAGCTTCTTCTTCAGCTGCTTGAAGCGGTTCCTGAGCGTGCCGTCGATGCCGCCCACCGCCAGCTGTTCGACGAAGGCCACGCCGGTCTTCGGATCGTTGCTGGCAGCAACCTGCGCCGAGACCAGGGACGCAGCGCTCAGCCGGTTGGCGTCGAACAGACCCGATCCGTTGACGATCCGCGTGCCGGGGTCGGCGGCGCCGGCCGACTTCAGCCATTCGGTCACGGCCGCGGCGCCGTCGGCACTGGCACCGGCCCGTCGACTGGCGTGCCCACCCAAGGCCTTGAGCAGCATCTCGGCGGTGAAGTTGTCGCTGTGCTTGCCGACGTCGCGCAAGATGACGGACAGCGGCTCGCTGGTCTTCTCGACGAGCACGCGGGTCTCGTCTTTTCCCCCTTCGCCCACCCCGCCGTCCACGACCACGCCGCGCCGCTTGAGCTGCGCTCTGAGCACGTGGGCGGCGAACAGGCGAGGGTCGTCCACGCGCTTGACGAAGCTGGTCGGCTTGCTGACGTGCCCCGAGAGCCGAATCGCCAGCGCGCCGCCGCTCGGCCGCATCTCGACCACCAGCGTCTTGCCCTTCTTCTCGGTCAGCACCTTGCCGTCGACGTCGACGAAGCCGGCGGGGTCGACGCTGGCCTGAGCCGGCTCGCCGAGCTTGGCAGGGACGACGCGCACCACGAAGGCATTGCGGTCCAGAGCCACCGCGCTCACCGGTGCGCGGAAAGGCGCCCACTCCGCGGGTTGCTGCTCGAACGCAGGCGGCACGAAGCGCGCATCGAAGGCGCTCTGGTCGACCTGGATGTCTGCGACGCGCTTGAGCCCGGCGTCGACCAGCTCTTTCACCCACTTGTCGAGGTCGCGACTCGACAGCGTGGGATCGCCGTTCGACCGCAGCACCAGCCGCGGCACCACGCCGTCTTTCAGCTCACCGTAGAGCCCGCTCTTGAAGCGGTGATCCGCGCCCATCCGAGCAAGCGCCGCGGCCGCGGTGGGGACCTTGGCGTTGGACGCTGGGTTGAGCGGCAGGCCGGGGTTCTTCTCGGCGACCACGCGACGGGTCGCCACCTCGATCACTTGCGCCGACAGCTCGCCCTTCTCGCGCTCTGCCCAGGCCGCAAGCCGGTCGAGCTCTTTCTGAGCATCGCCGGCCGCGCGCGCGGGCGCCGGAGGGGGCGCTGGCTCGGCGTGCGTCCCGGTGGCGTACCCCGCCGGAGCGATCGCCAAGAGCAGGGCCAAGAGCGTGGGACGCATGCGCTCTTCCGGCATAAACGCAGCCGGCGCCCGGGGCAATTCCTCGGCCGCGGGGAACTCGCGCCGCGGCGGCCTCTGGTTTATGACCGGGCGGTGCTGCGGGCGCTGGTTTTCGGGATCTTCGCGCTGACCGCGAGCTGCGCCGGCGCGCCGCCTGCGGCCGAGCGGCCCCTGGAGATCGTGCTGCCCCAAGAGATCGCCACGCTCGACCCCAGGTTCTCGACGCGCGGTCACGACGTGAAGACGACCCGCCTGGTCCACGCCGGGCTCGCGGGTCTCGATCCGGACACGCTGGCGCCGGTCCCGCTCGTGGCACAGAGCTGGCAGTTCACCAGCGAACGCACCCTCGCGGTCGAGCTCCGCCCCGGCGTGCGGTTCCACAGCGGTCGCCCGCTCACCGCGAGCGACGTTTGCGCCACGCTGCGGGCCCTGGCAGATCCGAAGCTGGGCAGCCCGCACCGCGCCGTGGTGCGCGCCATCGGTTCCTGCGAGGCGCAGGGGGACCACCGGCTGCAGCTCACGCTTGCCACCGATCGCGCCACGCTGCTCACCGATCTCGAGGTGCCGATCTTGCGGGCCGATCAGGCGGCCGCGGCCCCGGCCCCGCTGGGCGGCCTCGACGGGCTCGGGCCGTACCGCATCACCCGCGCCTCGCCGGCCGTGGTGGAGCTCGAGCCCGCGGACACGGGGGTCTGGCCACGCCCGCGCCACGCGCTGGTGGTCCGCAGCATTCGCGACGAGAACGCGCGAGCGCTGCGCCTCTTGGGCGGGCGCGCGGACATTGCGCCGAACGCGCTGTCGCCCACCCTGCTGCCCGCGCTCGAGGGCCGCGCGGGGCTCACCACCCGGGCGCGCAGCGGCGCCAACGTGAGCTATCTCTTGTTTCAGAACGACCGGCCGCCGTTCGATCGCGTCGAGGTGCGGCGAGCCGTGGCCCAGGCCATCGACCGCGAGCAGATCGTGCGGGCGCTGCTGTCGGGCCGCGCCCAGACGGCCCGGGGGCTCTTGCCCCACGGTCACTGGGCCGCGCCGGCGGCGCCCACGATTCAGGCGTTCGATCCGGCGCCCGCGCGCGCGGTGCTCGCCGGCCTGCCCGAAGTGACCCTGGTGACCAGCACCGACCGCCTGCGCATCACGGTGGCGCGCGCGCTGGCGCAGATGCTGGGCGACGCCGGGCTGCAAGTGCGGGTGGTGTCGCTCGACTTCGGCGTGCTGCTCGCACGGCTCGACAGCGGCGACTTCGAGATGGCCACGCTGCAGATGCCCGAGCTCACCGAGCCCAACCTGCTGGCGTGGTTCTTCCACCCCCGCGGCGTCCCGGGCGAAGGGGGCGAAGGGAAGAACCGCGCGCGCTACCGCGACGCCGAGGTGGGCGGCTGGCTCGATGCCGCCGGGAAGACTCGCGATCAGGCTCGCCGCCAGGCGCTGTATTCGCAGGTCGCCGAGCGCATGCAGCGCGACGTGCCGGTCGTTCCGCTCTGGCACGAAGACCAGGTGGCGGTCGTCTCAGCGCGCGCCGCCGGCTTCTCGCTCTCGGCGGAGGGGCGCTGGCTCGGCGTCGCGGCCCTGCCTTGAGCGGGATTTTCCAGCATTCGCTTGCCTTCCGGCCCGAGCTTGGAGAAAAGGGCTGCCCGTGCGCTTCCCCGCCCTCGCACTTGCTGCCGGCCTGACCTGTGCAGCCACTCTTGGCCCGCGCGCGGCGCTGGCCGACGAGCCCGTGCGACCCACGCGCGTCGACCCCGGCCTGTACCCGCCCTCGGGCACGCAGCTCAACCTGGCGCTCGTGGGGGTGGGCGTGACCTCGTTCTGGTATGGCGCAGCGCTGGGCGCATCGTACGCCTGGCCCGATGCGCCGGGCGCGGCAGACCTGCGCATTCCGGTCGCGGGCCCGTGGATGGCCCTGGGCGAAACCGGCTGCGCCGACGACGACCCGAACTGCTCCATGTTCACGGTGGTTCTGCGAGCGATCTTGACCACGATCGACGCCGTGGGGCAGACCGGCGGCGTGCTGGCGGTCGCCGAGGCCGCGTTCATGCCGACCCAGGCGGCCGCGCCGGCGAAGGGCCGCCCGTTGCCCCGGTTGCGGCGCGAGCAGGGCATGCTCGTGCGGCCCGTGCCCTATGCCGCCGGAAAAGACGCACTCGGCCTCGGGCTGGTCGGTCAGTTCTGATCGCGCGGGCGTGAAACCCCGGGGCCATCGTTTCACGCGCAACCGCTGCGCTCGAAGTGCCAGCGTTTGCGCGCGGATCGCGGCGATTCGACGATCGGGGGTGAAAGTCGATTCGAGGCGTGTTAATCCGCCACGCTTGGAGGTCGCACGGTGAGTCGACGTACGAAGTTCGTATTCATCACCGGCGGAGTCGTCTCTTCCATCGGGAAGGGGCTGGCCAGCGCCTCGATTGGTGCGTTGATGGAGGCGCGCGGTCTCCGGGTCACGCACATGAAGCTCGACCCGTACATCAACGTCGACCCGGGGACGATGTCGCCGTACCAGCACGGCGAGGTGTACGTCACCGACGACGGCGCCGAGACCGACCTCGACCTCGGGCACTACGAGCGCTTCACCGCGTGCCGGCTGACGCGCCAGGCCAACATCACCACGGGCCGCATCTACGAGGCGGTGATCAGCAAAGAGCGCCGCGGCGAGTACCTGGGCGCCACCGTGCAGGTGATTCCGCACATCACCGACGAGATCAAGGCTCGGGTGAAGGCGGCCACCGCCGACGCGGACATCGCCATCATCGAGATCGGCGGGACGGTCGGCGACATCGAGTCGTTGCCGTTCCTCGAGGCAATCCGCCAGGTCAAGCTCGAGGCAGGGCACGAGAACGCGGTCAGCGTGCACGTCACGCTGGTGCCGTTCATCCCCACCGCGGGTGAGCTGAAGACCAAGCCCACCCAGCACTCGGTCCGCGAAATGCGCGAGATCGGCATCCAGCCCGACATCCTGATCTGCCGCTGCGATCGGCCGATTGCCCGGGGGTTGAAGGAGAAGATCGCGCTGTTTTCCAACGTGCCCGTGGGCAGCGTGATCAGCGCGGTGGACGTGGGCTGCATCTACGAGCTGCCCCTGGTGCTGCACGCCGAGGGGCTCGACACGGTGATCGCCGAGCGGTTGAACATCTGGTCGCGCGAACCCGAGCTCAGCCACTGGAAGCGCACCGTCGACAAGTTCAAGAAGCCGGCCAACGGCAGCACCAAGATCGGCGTGGTCGGGAAGTACGTCCACCTGAAAGACAGCTACAAGTCCCTGCACGAAGCGCTGGTGCACGGCGGGCTGGCCCACGACGCTGCAGTCGAGCTCGAGTACATCGACTCGGAGCAGATCGAGCGCGGCAGCGCCGCCGCCATGCTCAGCGGGCTGGACGCGATCTTGGTGCCCGGCGGCTTCGGCGATCGGGGCGTCGAGGGCAAGATTGCCGCCATCCGTTACGCACGCGAGAACAAGGTGCCGTTCTTCGGCATCTGCCTGGGCATGCAGCTGGCCGTGATCGAGTATGCGCGCCACGTCTGCAACCTGAAAGGCGCAAGCTCCACCGAGTTCCAGAAAGACGCGCCGCACCCGGTCATCGACCTGATGCCCGATCAGCTGGGCGTGAAGGACAAAGGCGGCACCATGCGCCTGGGCGCTTACCCGTGCACGCTGTTGTCGGGCAGCCGCGCCGCGCAGATCTACGGCGCCGGCGAGATCAGCGAGCGCCACCGCCACCGCTTCGAGTTCAACAACGACTACCGCGAAGCGCTCACCAAGGCCGGCCTGGTGCTGAGCGGCACCAGCCCCGACGGCCGCCTGGTCGAGATCGTCGAGCTGCCCGAGCACCCGCACTTCGTCGGGTGCCAGTTCCACCCCGAGTTCAAGAGCCGCCCGATGGCGGCCCACCCGCTGTTCGGCCACTTCGTGGCGGCGGCGCTCCGCCGCCGGGACGAGCTGGCGGCGTCGGCCCGGGGCGAAGCCGGCCAAAAAGACGCCTCGAGCAGCGTCAACTGACGAAGCGCACCCGCGGCCCGGCGGTCACGCGGATCTGCTCGGCTGCGAGCAGGTCTCCGTCCAAGACGTAGGGGCCCGGTCCCTCGGGGAATCGCACGCACGCCTCGCGCGTCAGGTCGTCGAAGCACCCGCGGCCGCGCAGGCGCCGCCCGAGCAGCACGCGCGGGGCCTGTGGTCCGAGGGCGCGGGCCGACAGCGGAGCGGCCACCAGGTGTGGCCGCTCGGGGTCTTCGGCCGCGCGATGCGTGACCCAGAGGTGCAGCCCCAGATCGCGGACCACCGAGCACACCACCAGGCTATAGGCCTGGGGCGCCAGTACCTGCCCGTCGACCTCGAGCGTGCAGGGCAACGGGTCCAGCACGCTGCGCGAATACGCGTCGGACACGAACGATCCGACGAACACCCGTGCCACGATCTTCGCAGCGCCCGCGTAGCCGCCCGCCCCGGTCGCGTAATAGCGCTGGAAGAAGCGCGCCACGAGGCCGGTGCCGAAGATGAAGCCGATCCGCGTCCTGCCGCCCACTTCGCTGACGCGCAGTGTGGGGTGGGTGACGAGGGTGACGTCTCCCGAGGGGTCCGCTGCGCGCCGCACCGCCGCCAGCAGGCCCTGCTTCTGGCCCAAGTTGCGCGCCACCGTCGCCACCGTGCCCCCCGGCGCGAGGCAAATCTCGGGCAGCGGCTCGACGCCGCTCGCCACCAACGCCGAGAGCCCAGCCATGAACGTCCCGTCGCCACCGCACAGCACCACGCGGTCGACGCCGGCGGTTTTCATCTCGGCGGCAGCCTGCTCGAGCTCGCCCAGGTCGTGCGTCACGACCACCCGGCGTGCCCCCGCGGCGGCCTGCCGAACGGCGGCGATTTGCCGCGGATCTGCCGCAAAAGCCGCGGCGTTCGCGTTGACGACGACCTCGGTCCTCACTGTGCTATCACCGTCCGAGCATGCGCGCTCGCTCTGCCCAGGTTCTCATCGGCCTCACCCTGCTGCTCGCCGGCTGCGGCACCGCTCAGGTCGTGGACACCGCCCTACACGGGGATCTGGCGTCGCTCAAGCGCGACGTGCAACGCAGCCGCGAATCCGGCCGGCTCGACAAGTCGACGGTCGAGGACCTGGCGTGGGCCGTGGCGGGTCGCGAGCTCCGGTCGGCCAGCGGCAGCGCCGCCGTCGAGCGGGTCCGAGACGTCCGCAGCTGCGCCCGCCCGCTGCTGCGCGTGCTCGAAGCGCGCGCCGAGCAGGCCGACGACGCCGCCGCCGAAGCCACGGCGACCTTGTTCGAGCTGGGCCAGCGTGACGCCCGCGATCTGGTGAAGCGTCACCGCGACGCCTCGAGCGGGGCGTGGCGCGCGGTGGGGGCGCGCGCGGCAGTCGCCAAAGAGCTGGGGCCGCTGCGTCGCAAGCTGTTCGCCGATCCCGACGAGCGGGTGCGGCGCGCGGCTCTGCGCGCCGCGATGGAGGCGCGTTCCAGCGACGATCTGGACGCCGCGCTGGAGGCCGCGCGCCTCGATCCCGATGCGGTGAGCCGCGGGCACGCGACCCGTACGGTGGGCGCCATCGGTGGAGAGCGCGCGGTGCTGGCGCTCCGGGACCACTGGGCGCGCGCCGACGAGCCCACACGCATCACCATCATCGACGCCTGGGGAATGCCGGCGTCTTACAAGGCCGGGGGCGAGCACGAGCTCACCACCATTGCCGAGAACCAGCATGGGACCTTGGCCGTGACCGCCGCCAGCGCCCTGGTGCGGGCCCAGGGGCGCTACGCCGGCTCGGGGCTGGCGGCGCTGATTCGCGCCATCGGCCAGGGCACCGAGGGCGAGCGCCGGCTCGCGATCCAGCTGGCGCCGCTTTCGGACAAAGACGTGGTGGCCGCCATCGAGAAGGCCGCCAAGGACCCGGACAAAGAGGTCCAGGTGATGGCGCTATCCCGCCTGGCCAACGACGGCGCTCACAAGGCCAAGTCGCTCGAGGGCCTGCGAGCACTGGCCAAGAAGGACGACGAGCTCGGGCTCCAGGCCCGCGCCGCCCTGGCCGAGGCCGGCGATCCCGGCGTCAAGAAGCAGCTCACCGACCTGCTCGGCGCTCCCAAGGCCCACACCCGCACCGTGGCGGCGCGCGGCCTGCTTTCCCTGGGGGACTACCCGAATGCCGCCACTGCCCTGGCCGACGACGATCCGGGCGTGCGCACCGCGGTGGCCTGCGCGGTCCTGGCAGCACAGGACTGACCCAGCGCCCACGGGCTGATTGAATTCCCGCGGGAAGACGGCTATCCCCGCGCGTCATGAAACTCGCGCGGGGAATCTGTTTGCTGGGTCTGTCGGCGTTTGCTCTGTCGAGCACCGGCTGTCTCAAGGCGATGCTCCTCAAGGGGCAGATCAAAGGCACTCGCGACGGCTCGGCCGCGGTGAACACGCTGCACGACTGGGAGGTCGCGCGGGGCGTGGCCACGGCGGGCATCGGTCAGCTCGAGGGCTTCCACAAGCTTGCCCCCGACAACACCGACGCGCTGTTCATGCTGACCCGCGGCTGGGCGGGGCTGTCGTTCGCCTTCACCGAAGACGACTACGAAGAAGCCTACGAAAAGGGCGACGACGTGATGGCGGAGTACCACCTGCTCCGTGCGCGCGCCGGCTACGCCCGCGCCAAGCACTATGGCATCGAGCTGCTCGGGCACCACGCCAAGGGCTTCGA
Organism: Polyangiaceae bacterium; assembly: GCA_023150915.1. Taxonomy (GTDB): domain Bacteria; phylum Myxococcota_A; class Polyangia; order Polyangiales; family Polyangiaceae; genus JADJKB01. Next base: position 39,202 of record JAKLKA010000007.1, on the reverse strand, counting down.
GGACGCGAAGCGCAACCAAGAGACGCTCTCGAAGTGGTTGAAAGAGAACTTCACCGACAAAGAGCAGGCAGAAGACCTGCTGTGGATCGGCTACGCCTGGGTGGGCCATGTGTCGGCGTCGAAGGACGTGCCCGAGACCGTGGGTGAGCTGTACGTCGGTATCGAGATGGTGAAGCGCTCGAGCGAGCTGGACGAGACCCTGGTCTATGGCACCGCCCACACGGTGCTGGGCGCCTACCACGCGCGCACGGCCATGGCCGAGCTGGACGAGTCGAAGGCCCACTTCGAGAAGGCGATCGCCCTGAACGGCGGGAAGTTCCTGCCCACCAAGCTCAACTTTGCCCAGCGCTACTACTGCGCCAAGGGCGAGAAGGCCGCCTACGAGAAGACCTTGAACGAGGTCTTGGCCGCCGGGGACGACCTGCCCGAGGCCCGGCTGCAGAACGTGATCGCCAAACGGCGGGCCCGCCGGTACCTCGGAAACAAGGTCTGGCAGGAAGAATGCGGCTTCAAACTGTGACGCACCGCATTGCAGGGGGGCGCCCAGGTCGGCGTGCCTGGCCCCGCGCGGGTTTTTCGCTTATGCAGTGATGGCTTTTCCCGGCCGCCCCGTCTCACCTGAGCCGGGCGGCCCTTCGGCTGACCAGCCAATCGTCAGGAATCGAGGAGGTAGTTCGAGATGGTCCGAAAGGTTCTCGCGGCAGCCCTGGCCGCCGGTTTCGTGTTCTTGGGTACGGCAGGCGTCGCGCAGGCGAAGTCGACGTTGAAGATGGCCACGCTGGCTCCGAAGCGCAGCCCGTGGGGCAAGGTCTTCACCACCTGGTCCAAGGCGGTGGCCAAGAAGACCGGCGACGAGGTCGAGGTCGAGTGGCTCTGGAACGGCACGGGCGGTCCGGAAGGCGGCGTGGTCGGCAAGATCAAGAGCGGCCAGCTCGCTGGCGCTGCGATCACGGGCGTGGGGCTCGCGTCGATCGACAAGCGCTTCATCGCACTGCAAATGCCCGGCGCGTTCAGCAGCTGGTCTGCCCTCGACACCGCTCGCGAGAAGCTGGCCGGCGAGATCGTCGCCGATGAAGAGCTCAAGAAGAAGTTCCACATCGCTGGTTTCGGCGACGTTGGCATCGGCCGGGTGATGAGCAAGGGGTTTGCCGTCAAGGTCCCCGACGACCTCAAGGGCAAGCACCCGGGCATGATCTCCGAAGACATCATCGCGCCGAAGGTCTACGAGGCCATCGGCGGCGTGTCGGGCGTGCCATCGCCGGTCACCGGCTTCTTGCCGAAGCTGAACAGCGGCGCGATCGACGTGATGAACACTCCATCGCTGGCCGCTGAGCAGCTGCAGTGGGCATCGCGCCTCGACCACATCAACACCGCCGAGACCTACTTCGGCATCGGCGCGGTTCTGATGAGCCAGAAGGCGCTCGACGGCCTGACCGCCGACCAGCGCGAGATCCTGAAGACCACGGGCAAGCAAGCGTCGGACGCGCTCACCAAGAAGATCCGCAGCGCCGACGCGGCGGCCTTCGAGCGGCTGAAGAAGAAGATGACCGTGCACGAGGCCACGGACGCCGAGAAGGCGGCGTGGAAGGCGGTCTTCAAGAAGGCCTGCGAGAACCTGAAGAGCTCGATCCCCGGCGAAGCGCTGACCAAAGTCGGCGCCTGCTGAGGGCAAGCCGGCGCGGCGCGCGCCGAATCGGACCGGGCCGGGGCTCACGCCTCGGCCCGTGGCCGTTTTGTGGTCTTCTCGCCGCAAGTTTGTCGCCGAGCGACAGAGAGATGCTCTAACGTGCGGCGAGCACGAATGGCGGAAAAGGACGACGATCGCGACACGAAGGACGGGGAGGCCGGCGCCGCCGAGCCCGCCGAGGCGGGGCCCGAGGCGGCGCCCGACCCCGAAGAGGGGTCCACCGCGCCAGACGCGCCCGACCCGGGCGCCCCCGCGGACCCCGAAGCCGAACCGGCCGCGGGCGAGCCCAGCGAGGACGCCGAAGCGAAGCCCGCCGCGCCCCCGAGGCCCGAGGTCCACGCCGAGCCGCCCCCCGAACGCCCCGGCGCCGCCTGGGGCCTGCCGTTCGTGCGGGCAGACGCCGCCTGGACCAAGTGGGAGATGTGGCTCTGCGCCGTGGTGGTGCTGCTCGAGATCTTGGTGCTCTCGGCGTGGGTGGGGCTCAAGGGGCTGTCGACCGCGGCCGAGGGCAGCAGCAAGGCAGGCCTGGTGTTCCGGGCGCTGTCGGGTGCGCTGGTCCTCGGGCTTGCCGCGCACTTCGCGCTCAAGAGCCAGAAGCAGTCGATACGCTCGGGCGCCACCGTGGCCGCCTCGGTGGTCGGCCTGCTGCTCGCCAAGACATGGGGCAACGTCGGCGTCGACTGGGCGTCGAACCTGCTCAACTGGTACCAGCAAGCGTCGTTCCTGACCCTGCTCGGGGGCCTGCGGGGGGTGGGCACGCGGCTCACGCTCTTGCTGACCTTGCTCGGCGGCTCGCTGGCCACCGCCGCCGGCAAGCACATCACCATCGACTTGCTCACCCGGTATCTGAGGCCGAAGCACCGCCTGCCGGTGGTGGTCACCGGCTGGCTCGGCGCCAGCATCATCGTCGGCATCGCGGCGTGGGGTTTCTTCGACCACATCGCCATCGACGAGTTCGACGCCCGCGCCGAGGCGTCTGCCGGCGAGAAGGTGTCGGCGGTGACGACCAAGCTGGGCGAGCACGTCTTCGTCGCGCGCAAGCAGATCGCGCTGGACCTGAAGACGCTCCCCCACGTGATGAAGGGCGAGCGCTACTCCGAGTGGATGGACTCGAACGCCTGGAACGCCTGGGTCGACGAGAACGGCTTTGCCGAGCGCTACGGCGCCGACAAGGCCAAGCTGCTCAAGACCAGCGGCGACATGAAGAAGACCCCGATCGTGGTGGTGCCCGAGAAGGGTGAGCCCCGCGGCGAGCTGGTCAAGGCCGCCAACCTGGTGTTCCCCATCGGGCTGCTCATCATCTCACTCCGATTCCTGCTCTTGTGCTTGCTGGCGCTCAGCGGTCACCGCCGCGTGGACAGCGAGGCGCACGCCGACATGAACGTGGTGCCCGGCGGCAAGACCAGCGCAAAACTGGAAGATGAGCCCGCAGAGGAGAAGGCCTGATGTTGGTCCTGCTCTTCGTCCTGGTCTTTGCGCTGATCGGCGCGCCCGTGTTCGCGGTGATGGCCGGCGCCACCCAGCTGGCCTGGGCGATGCACCCCGACCAGACCAAGCACTTCATGCGCTTCCTGGCGCCCGACGTGCTCGACGAGCGCTTCGCTGGCTCGCCCATTCTGGTCACGGTGCCGCTCTTCACCTTCATCGGCTACGCGCTCGCCGAGTCCAAGGCGCCCGAGCGCATCGTCCGCGCGTCCGAGGCCTTCTTCGGCTGGCTGCCGGGCGGCCTGGCGATCGTGTGCATCATCGCCAGCGCGTTCTTCACCACGCTGACCGGCGGCAGCGCCGTCACGATCGTGGCGGTGGGCGGGCTGCTCTACCCAGCACTGGTCAAGTCGGGCTACCCGAAAGACTACTCGCTCGGCCTGGTGATGACCGGTGGCTCGCTGGGGCTGCTCCTTCCTCCGTCGTTGCCGATCCTCATCTACTCGATGGTCGCGGGCATCGACTTCAACAAGGCATTCAAGGCCGGCGTCCTTCCGGGCCTGCTGGTGGTCGCCCTGCTGGCGGTTCACGCGGGCTACGTCGGCGTGCGCTACAAGATCCCCCGCAGCACGCCCAGCTTGAAGGAAATGGGCGGCGCCTTCTGGGCCATCAAGTGGGAGCTGGGCATCCCGGTCTTGATCCTGGGCGGCCTTGCCACCGGCCTGACCGACATCGACGAGGGCGCCGCGCTGGCCGCCTGCTACGTGCTGGCCGTCGAGCTGCTGGTGCACCGCGACCTCAAGGCGAAAGACCTGCCGCGGCTCGCCGCCAACTCGATGGCGCTGGCGGGCGCACTCGTCTTGATCATGGCCATGGCCATGGCGCTGACGACCTTCCTCATCTACGAGGGCATCCCCGGCAAGATCTTCACGTGGTTCACCGGCCTGGGCATCACCAAGCCCTGGCACTTCCTGGTGATGCTGAACCTGTTCATGTACGTCCAGGGCGCCCTGATGGAGGGCTTCAGCTCCATCTTGGTGGCAGTGCCGCTGCTCTTGCCGTTCGGCGCCGAGTTCGGGCTCTCGCCGTTCCACCTGGCGATGATGTTCCTGTTGAACCTCGAGATCGCGTTCTTGAGCCCGCCGTTCGGCCAGAACTTGTTCGTCACCAGCTTCCGATTCAACAAGCCAATGGCTTCGCTGTATCGGATATCGCTTCCGTTCCTGGGCATCCTGGTGATCGGGCTGCTCATGATCATGTACATCCCCAGCCTGTCCACGGTGGCGGTCCAGAAAGACATCGCCGAGGCCAAGCTGAAAGCCGAGAAGATCGGTGAGCCGCCGCGCGAAGCGTGGATGATGGAGTGCGTCCAAGAGGACCGGAACAACCCCCTGCCCTGCACGGAAGAAGACAAGAAGAAGTGGGGCGCCGGCAAAGAGATCAAGGCACCCGATCAGCCCGAGCCCGAGACGCCCGTGCCGGATCCCAGCGCCGAGCCGGGCGCCGAGCCCGGAACCGACGACGACAAGAAGGGCGACACCGACGACGATCTGCTCGAGCAGATGATGGGCGGCGACAAGAAGGGCGACGCCGCGGGCGGCGACGCCGGCAAAGAAGAAGAGAAGAAGGGCGACGACGACAGCGACGACGAGCTCTTGAAAGAGATGCTCAAGTAGCTGCGGGCGGCAGCCCGGCGAAGCGCGTCACCGGGGCTTCGGCTTCGGCTTCTTCTTCGGCGCCACGGGTCGACCTCGCGGCGGCGGAGCTCCCTCGCGTCGCGGCGGCGGTCCCCCCTCGCGACCTGGCGGCGGGCCTCCCTCGCGTCGCGGCGGCGGGCCTCCCTCGCGTCGCGGCGGCGGGCCTCCCTCGCGACGCGGCGGCGGGCCTCCCTGGCGACGCGGCGGCCGGCCGGGCGCACCGGCAGCGCCGCGCATCGGCCGGATCAGGACGTGCGGCTCCCGCGCGTCGGGCTTGCCCGCGCTGAGCCCGAACTCGCCCGCGACCCGCGCCGCCACGTCGACGATCGAGTGGCGGCGAAGGACGCGAATCGAGCCGACGTCGCCGCCCTGGATGTGGCCGCGCCGGCACACCAGCGCGAGCAAGCGTCGCGGGTCGGCCCCGTGCTCTTCCCCGAAGGTGACGTGGAACGAAACCCACTCGGTGGATTGGCGCTCGTCCCGAGTCGGGCGCTGTCCGCCGAACCGGCGACGCAGGGCTTCGAGATCGGGCTGCCGCAACTCTCGCGGCTCGGTGGGGCCCATCTGACCGGCGCGCACCAACAGCCGCGCGATGGCGCGCACCACGTTCGGATCCGTGGCCACCCGCTTGGCCAGCGCCCAGGTCATGGGCTCGAACGGCACCACCGTGCCGTCGGGGTCGTCCGCCACCAGGTCGTCGTACCAGCGCGCCCCGCTGAGCTCCCGGATCTCGTCGGCGGTGGGCACGGGCTCGAAGCGCGGCTCGACGCCGATGCGCTTCAGCAGCGACAGCGTGCGTGACAACCCGGTCGGGGACACCAAGATCGAGCTGGTGCCCTTGCGCCCCGCGCGACCGGTGCGCCCGCTGCGATGGGTGTAGCTGTCGCGATCGTTCGGCGGTTCGTAGTGCACCACCCGCGCGATGCCCACCACGTCGATGCCGCGGGCCGCCACGTCGGTGGCGATCAGCGCGCGGTACCGGCCGGTCTTGAAGGCCGCCAGCGCGCGGTTGCGCTCGGCCTGCTCCATCTCGCCCGAGAGCGAGGCGACCATGAACCCGGCGTGCATCAGCTCGGCGGTCACGTGGGCCACGTCGGCCCGCGTGCGCGCGAAGACCAGCATCTGCTCGTCGGGGTGAGCCAGCAGCAGGTTCACCAGCGCATCGAAGCGCTCGCGGGCGTCCACCGCGTGGATCACGTGCTCGATGTCCAGGTTGGCAGCGCCCCGCGGAGAGCCCAGCACCTCGCGCGGGCTATCCTGCACGCTGTCGGCCAGCGCCAGCACCTCGCGCGGGAAGGTCGCCGACACCAGGTGGGTGCGGTGGCCCTCGGGCGCGTGCGACAAGATGTTCTCGATGTCCTCGCGAAAGCCGAGATCGAGCATGCGATCGGCCTCGTCGAGCACCACTGCCGACGCCTGCGAGGCGACCAGCCCGCCCCGCCCCAGGTGATCGAGCAAACGCCCCGGTGTGCCCACCACCACGGCCGGCGACGCGGCCAGCGCCCGGCGTTCGTCGCGATAAGACGCGCCGCCAGTGACCGAAGTGACCGTCACGCCGTAGGGTGCGAACAGCCAGGCCAGCTCTTGCTCGACCTGTTTGGCCAGCTCGCGGGTCGGCGTGACCACCAGCGCCACCGGCGGCGCGGCGCGATCCGCCCGGGCGGCATGCGACTCGACCGCTTCGCGCAGCAAGAGCCCGATGGCCACCGTCTTGCCCGACCCGGTCTGCGAGCTGAGACGCACGTCACGCCCGGTCAGCTCGGGGTCGAGCACCGCCTCTTGGACCGGGGTGAGCTCGAGGTAGCCCTTCTTTTGGAGCGCACCGGCAATCTCGTGGCCGACGCGCTCTGGGAGATCCGTGGTCATATCTTGATGGCCTTCCAGTCCCCGCTCTTGAACTTCCAGACCATCACCACCGTGAGGAGCACGACGTAGGTCACTGCCGCGCTCCAGATCCCGATCAGGCCGAACCCCAGGGTGATGCCCAGGACCCAGGCCAGCGGCACCAGGCACATGAAGTGGAGGATCAGCTCCACGATCATCACGAAGCGCGTGTTGCCCGCGCCGAACAGCGCCTGCGTCAGGATCATGCCGACGGCGATGGCCGGCGTGCAGATCCCCATCACCCGCATCGGCAAGAGGGCGGCCTCGATCACGGGCGGGCTGTGGCTCACGATCGACAGGATCTGGGTGGGGAAGATCACGCCCTCGAGCAGGCCGACGACACCGAAGATGACCAGGCCCAGCCGCACGCTGACCCAGCCGAAGCGCTCGGCCTTGGCCGGACTTCCCTCGCCCAGCGACTGGCTGACCAGGGTCGCCGTCGAGGTCCCGAAGGCCAGGCAGGCGGTGAACGTGAGCTTCAAGATGCCGACGATGACGGTGGTGGCGGCGCTGTTCACGGCCTCGGCCTTACCGCCCGGGCACGCGGGGTTGACCACCGCGGTGGTACCGCTCAGCGCGTCCAGCTTGCTGACGATCATGGCAAACAGGGCGAAGCCGCTCATCACGGCGACCGTGGCGATGGCGCTGGGGATCGAGAGCTTCAGAATGTCACGCGTCAGGGGCTTCTCGAGCTTGTTCAAGCTGAAGGGTCGGAACGGCTTCCGGTACTTGGCGAAGGCCGCCCAGCTCACCATGATCAAGAGGCCGACCCAGGTCGAGACGAAGCCCGCCAGGCCGGCGCCGGCAATGCCCATCCGCGGCGCCCCGAAACGCCCGAAGATGAAGATCAGGCACAGCACGATGTTCAGCGCGTTCATCACGATCGCGCTGACCAGGTGGACGTGCGTCTTGCCAATGCCGTCGAAGAACGACTTGAAGCTGAAGGTCATCGCCATGCTGACGATGCCGAGCAAGCGCCAGTTGAGATAGGCGGTGGCGGCCTCTCTCACCTCGGGGACCTTGATCAACGCCTTGAGCACATAGGGCAAGCTCAGGTAGCCGCCGACGGTGAAGACGATGCCAGCGGTGAGGGCGAAGAACCACGAGTTGACCAGCACCGAGCCGGCGTCAGCGTGCTTCTGCTGGGCGAAGCGCCGTGCGGCCAGCGCTTGGGTGCCCACCGAAATGGCCGACAGCGACCCGCCGAACAGCCACAGCAAGATGAGCGACGGCAGGAGGGCCGCCTGGGCGTTCGACGACTCGGGGCACGGCAGCCACGAGAAGAAGACGATGTCCACCTCGTTGACGATGCTCTGGGTGAGCATCGCGAAGACGGTGGGTGTCGCCAGCTTGAGCACCACCTTGTAGGGCGAACCCGTGGTGTCGAGCGCGACGGCGGACTTTGCCGGAGGGGCAGCCATCGGGACTCGGGAAGGCCCGGCTCTTAAAGCCAATGCGCCGGGCTGTCCACAAAGGAAGGCCCGGCGCAGATGGGGGGTGGCTGAGATATCGAGAAATGGCCGCTAACGCTGCGCGACTCGTGCTTCGGGGCTCAGGCTCTTGAGCATCGAGCGCGCCTCTTGGCAGCCCGGGCGCTCGGCGAGCAGGGCGCTGAGCGTCTTGATGGCGTCCTCGCGCTTGCCGACCTTGCGCTGCATGCTGGCCAGGAACATGCGCGGTTCGATGCTCTTGTCGAGCGACGCCCACTGCTTGGCGACGCGGAGCGCCTCGCCATAGCCCTTCATCTGGGCGGCGGTCTCGCTCCAGGCCTTCAGCGCGCGGGGGTCCTTGCGGTGCTTCTTGCCGATCTTGCGGTACTCGTTGAAGGCCTTCACCTTCTTGCCGCTCTGCATGAGCTCGGCGGCCTTGGCCAGGGCGCCTTCGACCTGATCGCCGGCCTTCACCGGCTGCGCGCTGAACATCTCGTCGTCGACGGCAGCCTTCTTCTCTTCGGCCTTCTTCTCTTCGGCCTGGGTCGGCTCGGCCGGGGTCGGTTCGGCCTTCGCGGGCTCGCCGGGGGCCTTCTCGGGCTCGGCCTGCGCCACCTCGCCGGCGGCCTTCTCGGGCTCGCCCGCCGGCTCGGCCGCCGCTTCTTCTGCCGGCGCCTCGGCCGCTGCGGGTGCCTCTGCGGTCTCGCCCGGGGCGGCTTCATCGCCCTCGTCGGCCGTGGGCTCGTCGGCGGGCGCGGCTTCGGCGGGCGCCGCGGCCACGGGTGCCGGCGGCGCGCCCTTCAAGCGCTGCACCGCCTGGGCGGCCTGCGCGCGGATCTCGGGCTTCGCCCCGAGAACGCCACCGAACGCCCCGATGGCGATCACCATCGCCCCGACGATCCCCAGACCGATGCGGCGACGGCGGCGGCGCTTCTCGTCGGGCTCGCGCAGCGCTGCATCCAGCGCCTCGCGCATTTCCTCGGCGTTCTGGAAGCGGTCGTCGGAGCTGGGCTCCAGGGCTCGGGAGATGGTCTTGTCCAGCATCGTCGGTATTCCTCTTTGTGGTGCCCGCACGCGCGGCGCCTCGGGCTTGGTTGTCGTCTTTTCGTGAAGCAGCAGGGCCGTGCTCGGCGCATCGAAGGGGAGGCGGCCGGTGACGAGCTCGTAGAGCACGGCGCCCAGCGCATAGAGATCGCTGCGATCGTCCGACTCGCCGCCACGGGCCTGCTCGGGCGCCATGTACTCGGGCGTTCCGACCACCGAAAGCGCCTCGCCGTCGCGGGCGGCTTCGTCCAGGTCGCGGGTGACCTTGGCGATTCCGAAGTCGAGCAGCTTCAGCGTGCCGTCGCTGGTCAAGAACAGGTTCGCGGGTTTGATGTCGCGGTGCACGACGCCGGCCGCGTGCGCGGCCGCGAGCGCCGCCGCGGCCTGCACCCCGATGCGGGCCGCCTCGCGCCAGTCGAGCACTTCGCCGCGGGCCAGGCGCCGGTCCAGGGTCTCGCCCTCGAGCAGCTCCATGGCGTAGAACGCGCGCCCGTCGGCGCTGAATCCGAAGTCGAGTAGGCGGACCAGGTTCTCGTGCTCGACCCGGGCAATGGCCCGGGCCTCGGCCCGAAGTCGCTCGGAGGCGGCGCTCGACGACTGTTCGGCCGACAGCACCTTCACCGCCAGGCGCCGACCCAGATCCACATGGCAGGCCTCGTGCACCACACCCATGGCGCCGGCGCCAAGCTCGCGGATCAGGCGGAAGCGCGTGCCCGGCAAGAGGCCCGGCTCCACGTCGGCGGGGGCCGGCGTCGGCGAGGGCGGCGGCAGCACCAGCCGTGGTTTCTCGATCTTCTTCGCCTGGGCCACCAGGCGGACGAACTCGCCGCGGCTGCGGGCCGGCTCCGCCGGGTACAGGCGCTGCATCAGCTGGGTGATGCGTGCGCGCACGCCGCGCTCGCCGTTGGGCAAGCTGGGAGCTCGTTTCATCAGCTCCACCAGATCGGTCAGCGCCTCGCGCGCCGACGGGTAGCGCTCGTCGATGCGCGTGGCGGTCAGGCGCGCGACGATCGAGTCGAGCTCGGGGGGCGCGTCGCACAGCTGAGCGATCGGCATCGGGATCCGCTTTCCGGCGCCCACCGCGGCCAGGTGCTCGGACGCTTCACCGTTCAGGAAGCGACGCCCCACGATCAGCTCCCAGAGCATGATGCCGAAGGCATACAGATCTGCCGGCACGCCGCCGGGGGTGTTGTTGGCGACCTCGGGGGCGACGTAGCCGGGTTTGGCGAACACGATCCCGGCGACGGTGTGGCAGCGCCGGTTTTCGCCGCGGGCGGTGCCGAAGTCGATCAGCTTGAGGTCGCCCGTGTAGCCGAGCATCACGTTCTGCGGGCTCAGGTCCCGGTGCACGATCTCGAGCGGGCGCCCGGCGGCGTCGGTGCGCTCGTGCACGTGCGCCAGCGCCTCGGCCAGGGTGATGCCGATGGCCAGCGCCTCGGGCCAGCTGATGCGAGCGCCGAGCTGCTGGGCGCGAGTACGAACCTCGCCCAGGTTCCGACCTTCGACGTGCTCGACCACCACGAAGGGCTGACCGCTGCCGTCGTTTGCGGCTTCGAGGATCTGCGCCACCCCGGGGTGCTGCAGCTGCGCCTGGATGCGCGCCTCGTCCAGGAACCGAGCCAGGAACGACTTGTCCCCGGCGTGCTCGCGCCGGATGATTTTGACCACACAGGGTCGCTCGGCCCCCTCGATGGCGCCGGTGGCAGCCAGGAACACCTCTCCCATGCCCCCTCGGGCCATGAGGCGGAGGAGCGTGAGCCGACCGAAGCGGCGGGGCAGCACCTCCGCCGGGTCCTCGTGGGCGGTGGGATTCTTGCCCGATTTCACTGACTTCTGCGCAGGGGCCGGGTCGGACATGGGCGCATGGTGCCAATGTAGGCGCGGGTGGCCAACTAAACGACATCAGTGGCTTGGGCAGGAAGATCGGACGGCCGAGCCGGGTTGAGAGGCGGGTCGCTCGGAGTAGACTCCGCGGGCTTCGATGACAGGTCGCCGCCTCTTCACCGTCACCGGTCGCGCCAAGGCGCGCGGCCTGGCCGCGCTCGTCGCGGTGGTGATGGTGCTCGTCAGCGGTATCGCCAGCGCTGCGCCCGCGCCGATGTGCGACGAGCACGCGCAGAGCATCGCAGCCCCCTTCCCGATCTTCCCATCCCACTTCGGCGAGGCGAGCGCGAGCAGACCCTGCTTCGGAAAGAACAAGTTCGAGCTCGGTCACGCCCCGGGCCCCGAGCGTGACCAGCCGCAGAGCATCTCTGCGCACGGCGTCGATCGCGCGCCGCCGGCTGCGCACTACAAGGTCGTCCGCGAGCGCGGTCGTGTCTTGCCGCCCTGCTCCGCCGAGCGCGCGGCCCCGCGCCACGGTTTCTCCAGCGACGTGTTCCGGCCTCCCCGGTCGCGCTGAACGTCGTCCCATCCCGCACCCGCTCGTGCCTCGCGCACGAGCATGAACCTCGCGGATGTCGGCCGTGCCGGCACTCGCAGTAGAGCACGTCGCGCGTCGCGCCCTTCGGGACGCGGCGGCGGCGGCGCTCGAAGACTTGCTCTCGATTCGAGTACTTTCAGGAGATTGAAATGAACAAAGGAACAGCAATCGTAGGCTTCTTTCTCTGCTTCTTGGCAGGGATGGGCCTCATGTGGGGCATCGATCGCAGCAAGGGCGTCGCGATCAGCGCCGAGGGGGCCGAAGCTGGCTCGCTCGACCACAGTGCCGCGCCCATCCCGGTCACCAGCAAAGATCCGAGCTGGGGCAACGCGGACGCGCCGGTCACCATCGTGGAGATCAGCGACTTCCAGTGCCCGTTCTGCAGCCGCGTCGGGCCGACCATGAAGCAGATCAAGGACACCTACGGTCCGCAGAAGGTCCGCATCGTCTGGAAGCACCAGCCGCTGCCCTTCCACGACAAGGCTCGTCCGGCTCACGAAGCGGCCGCGGCCGTTCACGCCATCGCGGGTAACGACGCCTTCTGGAAGTTCCACGACAGCGCGTTCGCCAACGCACAGGCGCTGACCCCCGAGAACTTCGAGAAGTGGGCGCAGGCTGCCGGCGTCGACATGGCGAAGTTCAAAGAGGCGGTTGCCTCGAAGAAGTACGCCGCCAAGGTCGACGAAGACATGGCCATGGCCAACAAGGTGGGCGCGAACGGTACGCCGGCGTTCCGCATCAACGGCGTCACCGTGGTGGGCGCTCAGCCCTTCGAGAAGTTCAAAGAGGTCATCGACGCTCAGCTGGCCGAGGCGCAGAAGCTGGTCGCGGCCGGCACGCCGAAGGAAAAGGTCTACGTCGAGCTGACCAAGAAGAACGCCGCGGCCAACCCGGAAGCCGCTGCAGAGCGCAAGCCGGCCGAGCCGGCGAAGCCCCAGCAGCCGCCGCCCGAGGACACCACCGTCTACAAGGTCAACATCAACCCAGACGACCCGATCCTCGGCCCCAAGGACGCGCTGGTCACCATCGTGCAGTGGTCGGACTACCAGTGCCCGTTCTGCAAGCGCGTGGAAGACACGATGAAGCAGGTCGTGGACACCTACAAGAACGACGTCCGCGTGGTCTGGAAGGACAACGCGCTGCCGTTCCACCCGCGCGCCATCCCGGCGGCGTACGTGGCCATCGCCAACTACAAGGCCAAGGGCGACAAGGGCTTCTGGGACGCGCACCACGCGCTGTTCGAGAGCGCCCCGAAGCTCGAGGACGACGACCTCAAGGGCATTGCCGAGAAGCTCGGCCTGTCGTGGGACACGGTGAAGAAGGACATCGAGGCCAAGAAGTACGGCGCCAAGATCGACCTGAACATGGAGCAGGCCGCCGATCTCGACGCCCGCGGCACGCCGGCGTTCTTCATCAACGGCCGCAAGCTGAGCGGCGCTCAGCCCTTCGACGCGTTCAAGAAGCTGATCGACAGCGAGCTCGAGAAGGCCAAGGCGCTGGTCGCGAAGGGCACGCCCAAGAACAAGGTCTACGAAGAGATCATGAAAGAGGGCAAAGAGCCCCCGCCGCCCGAGAAGAAGGAAGTCCCGCCGCCCGAGGCCGACAACGCCTTCAAAGGTGGCAAGGACGCGAAGGTCGTGATCCAGCTGTGGAGCGACTACCAGTGCCCGTTCTGCAAGCGCGTGGAGCCCACGGTCACCGAGATCGAGAAGGAGTACGGCACCAAGGTGAAGATCGTCTGGCGTGACCTGCCGCTGCCCTTCCACCAGGAAGCGCCCGGCGCCGCCCAGGCGGCCCGCGAGGCGTATGCCCAGAAGGGCAACGCCGGCTTCTGGAAGTTCCACGGCAAGCTGTTCGAGGCCTCTGGCTCGCCGGACGGCCTGAAGCGCCCTGGGCTCGACAAGATCGCCGAAGAGCTGGGCCTCGACATGGCGAAGTTCAAGGACGCCATGGACAGCGGCAAGCACAAGGCCCGCGTCGAGAAGGACGCGGAGGTCGCGAACAAGGCCGGGGTCAGCGGCACCCCGTCGTTCGTCATCAACGGCTACTACATCAGCGGTGCGCAACCGATCAGCGCCTTCAAGAAGGTGATCAACCGCGCGATGAAGGAAGCCAAGTAGTGACGAGCCGCCGAGCAGCGAAGGCCTTCTTCGTCGTCGTCCTGACGCTGCTCGGCGTCGCGTGTGGGGGGAGCTCCGGCTCCCCCTTGCGCGCGAGGTCCCCCCGGTCGACCGAGGTCGACCTGGCAAAGGCGACGACGAACGAGAGCGCCGCGACCGCGGAAGGGTCCGGCAGCTGGGGCGGGCCGGCAGCGCCCGGCGCCAGCAGCAACGAAGTGCCCGTAGACGGGCGCGACGCGGTGTGGGGCGCAGGGGACGCTCCGGTCACCGTCATGATCTTCACGGACTTCCAGTGTCCGTTCTGTTCGCGCGCGCATCCGCGCGTGGCGCAGCTGATGCGCGAGTATGGCCCGAAGAAACTGCGGGTCGTCTTCAAGCACCACCCCTTGCCCTTCCACCAGGACGCCGCGCCTGCCGCCATGGCGGCCCAGGCGGTGTACCACCTGGGCGGGCCTGCCGCCTTCTTCGCCTACGTGGATCTGGTCTTCCAGGGGCAAGCGCAGCTGTCGGACGCGAACCTCTTGTCGTGGGGCACGCAGGTGGGTGTCGATCGCAGCGCGCTGATCCGGGTGGCCACGTCGAAAGAGACCCAAGCCAAGATCGACGCCGATCTGGCGCTGGCGCAGCGCGTGGGCGTGAGGGGAACTCCCGCCTTCTTGATCAACGGCGACCGCTTGGTCGGCGCCCAACCGTACGAAGCTTTCAAAGAGCGAGTCGACCGCGAGCTGGCCGCCGCGCAGAAGCTCCGCGACCGGGGCGTGGCTCCGACCGGGCTCTACGCGGCCCGCGTGGCCGAGAACTTCCGGGCGCCCGAGCCCGACGACGCGGACGACGCCCCGGGGCCCAAGGCAGCGCCCGCGCCCGAGCCCGCGTTGTGGAAGGTGCCGGTCGCCAAGTCACCCAGCCTCGGTCCCGCGAACGCGCTGGTGACTTTGGTCGAGTTCTCGGACTACGAGTGCCCGTTCTGCAAGAAGGCGCACAAGACGGTGGACGAGCTCATGCGTCGCTACCCGGGCAAGCTGCGCGTGGTGTTCAAGCACCATCCGCTGCCCTTCCACAAGCGCGCGCTGCCGGCCGCCCACTTCGCGATGGAGGCGCGCGCCCAGCGCGGCGACAAGGGCTTCTGGGAAGCCACCCAGCTGATCTTCGCCGCGTCGCCCCGGCTCGAGGACGAGGACCTCTTGGACATCGCGCGCCAGATGAAGCTGAACGAGGCGCGGGTGAAAGCCGCGCTGGCCAAAGAGACCCACAAGGCAGCCATCGAGTCCGACGGCGACCTGGCCGACGACGTGGGCGCGCGCGGCACGCCCACCTTCTACGTCAACGGCAAGAAGCTCTCGGGTGCGCAGCCCATCGAGAAGTTCCAGGCGTTGATCGACGCCGAGCTGGCCACCGCGAGCGCCAAGGTCAGCGCGGGCACGCCGGCAGCGTTGGTCTACGGCGAGCTGATCAAGGGCGGCGCGTCGGGCAGGCCCCTCGAGCTGGCAGCGGCGACCCCCAGCATCGACAAGAAGAACCCGAGCAGGGGCCCGGCGAAGGCCGCGGTCACGCTGCAGGTGTTCTCGGATTTCCAGTGCCCGTTCTGCTCGCGGGTGGTGCCGACGCTGACGCAGATCGAGAAGCAATACGCCGGCCGCGTGCGGATCGTATGGCGCAACTCACCCTTGCCCTTCCACCAAGACGCGCGCCCTGCGGCCATGGCCGCGATGGAGGCGTTTGCGCAGAAGGGCGACGCGGGGTTCTGGCAGATGCACGATCTGCTCTTCGCCAACCAGAAGGCCCTCGACCCGGCTTCGCTCGAGGGCTACGCGCGAAAGCTGGGCCTCGACACCGTGAAGTTCCGCGCCGCCCTTTCGGGCGGCGTGCACGACGGCGCCATCGCTGCCGACCTGGCCGCCGGCAAGGCCGCCGGGGCCAGCGGTACGCCGTCGTTCGTGATCAACGGCTACGCCATCAGCGGCGCTCAGCCGCTGCGCGCGTTCAAGAAGGTCATCGATCGCGCGCTCGAAGACGCGAAGCTGGGGCGCACGCCGGCGCCGTGAATCACTTCTTGCTGCGCTCACGCACGGCTGAGATCGCCTCGCTCAGCTGCTGGTCCGATCGCATGCACACGTTGCAGTCCTCGGTGCCCCGCTTGCCGCAGCCGGTCTTCTTCTCGTAGCTCTCGAGCAGGCGCAGCGTGCGCTCGTCGCCTTGAGTCTTGGCCCGCGCCAACAGCTGAACGCGCTGCTTGCAGGTCTGGGTCCGCTCCAGCGCCACCAGCACGGCCAGCGCGGGCGGCGCCTTCTTCTGGAAGGCGTCGGTCGCCAGCCAGGTGTCGGCGCGGTCCTTCACCTCGCGCCGAACTCCCTTGGTCGACGCCAGATCGTGGATCATCTCTGCCCCGCGCGCGCCCATCGGGCCCTCGAGCAGCGAGAAGGTCGCGTCCATCGAGTCTTTGGCCTGCGCAGTGGTCCAGAGCGCGCTGGCGACTTCGGGGTTGTCGTTCACCGCGGGGTCCACCATCAGCGCCTTGCCCAGGGTGGTGACCGCGTCGGAGTGCTTCTTGGCGGTGACCTCGAGCTTCGCGCCGGCGATCAAGATGCGCGCGTCCTTCGGGTACTTCGTGGCCAGCTCACCCAGGGTGCCCGCGCCGCCCTTCTTGGCAGCCGCGAGCTCGTCGTCGCTGGCGAGCAGCGCGGCTGACGGTGGCGCATCGCCCGAGAGCGACGGCTTCGGTGCCGAGCTCGAGCCCGAGGCGCTGGCTGACGGCCCGGTGTGACTGCGGCCTCCGACCACGGCCCCGAGGATCACCACCGGGATGAACACGACCAGCGCCAGAAGCGCCACGGCGGCGCCGAGCAAGGCTGGCGCCGGCACCTTGGCCAGCGGCTCGCGGACGGGCGGCGGCAGGCGCGGGCGCTGGGCGTCGACCCATGCGAAGGTGGTGGCCAGGCCGCGGCGCGCCTTGTCGACGATGTCGTCGACCGCTGCGCGGAAGCGGTCGGGCGGCCGCACGCCGGGGACCCCGGGGTAGCTGGGGGCGTCGAGATCGGCCTCGAGCGCGTCGGGTGACGACACCGGTCGCTGGAACGACTCGGGCGGAGGAATGATGGCGACCTCGGGGGACGACCCGATCGAGAGCGACGGGGACGAGCCCAGCCGGCGCATCGCGTCGGGCGGCATCAACACCGGCACCGGCTCGTCGAGATCGGGGATGGTCGCGACGCGCAGGTTGGTCGGGGACGACGGCGGCGAGCCGGCAGTCATGGTGAACAGCCGTCCGCTCTGCGGCGCCGGCCCGAGCAGCGCGTCGATGGCGGCAACCAATTCGCTGGCGGTCTGCACGCGCTCCGAGGCCTCGCGGGCCAAGAGGTGGGCCACCAGGTTCTCGACTGCCGGCGGGATGAACAATCCGGGAGCGCGATCCCCCACGGTCGGGGCGACCTTCGAGAGCTGCTGACCCAGGATGCCCACCGGACTCTTGCTGCTGAAGGGCCGCACGCCGGCCAGCATTTCGAACAGCATCACGCCCAGCGCATAGACGTCGGCGCGCCCGTCCACCGTCTGCCCCAAGGCCTGCTCGGGCGCCATGTATTCCGGGGTGCCGAACACCATTCCGACCTTGGTGATGGGCTTGCCGCCCTCGCTCTTTTCACCGATCGGAACCTTCGCGATGCCGAAGTCGAGCACCTTGGCGAAGTCTGGGTCGCCGCCCTTCTCGATCAGCATGACGTTCTCGGGCTTCAAGTCCCGATGAACGATGTCCATGGCGTGGGCGGCAGCGAGACCCGAGGCGATCTGGCGTGCGATCGACAGCGCGCGCTCGATCACCATCGGCCCTTTCGCGATCTCGTCGCGCAGGTTCCGGCCCTGCACGAACTCGAGCACCAGGAACACCGAGCCATCTGCCAGCTTGCCGAAGTCGGTGGCCGCGGCCACGTTCGGGTGGTCGATGTTGGCCGCCGCCATGGCTTCGCGCTCGAAGCGCGCAACCACCTCGGGCACCGCGGTCAGCTCGCGGTGCAAGATCTTCACCGCCAGCCGCTTTCGCATCATCACGTGCTCGGCGGCATAGACCTTTCCCATCCCGCCCTCGCCCAAGAGCGAGTCGAGCCGGTAGCGATCGGAGAGCACGGTGCCGACCCGCGCGTCGTCGACCTGGCCGCTCCCGGCAGCGTCGGAGCCTGGAGGCGTCGGAGGCGACATGCGAATCAGCGGGATCTAGCTGGGCTCGAGCACCCGAAGGCGATCAGTACGGGTTGTCGCTGGTGTTGACCGGCGGCGGCGGCTTCGGCGGCGGAGGCGTCGGCACCGCGACCGGCGGCGGCTTCGGCGCCGGGGGCGTCGGCACCGCGACCGGCGGCGGCTTCGGCGCCGGAGGCTTCGGCACGGGCGCGGCAATCGGCGGCGGCTTCGGCGCCGGAGGCGGCGGTGCCGCGCTCTTCTCGGGCGTGGGCGCGGGGACAGCCGACGGCTCGGGCTTCGCGGTCTCGACCGGGGTCGGCGCGGGGGTCGGCGTGGGTGTGGGGGTGGGCGCCGGCTCTGCGGTCTTGACCGGGGTCGCGGCAGCGGTCGGCTCTGGCGGCGGAGTGGGCGCCGACGGCTTCTCGCGCGTGAACAGGAACACCGCGCCGGCGATCACGCCGACAGCCACGAGCAGCGCGATGGTCTTCCCGGCGCCGCCGCCGCTGGCCTGGGCCGCGGGCAGGGCGACCGCGGCTGGCCGAACGCTGGCCGCCGGTCGTACGCTCTCTTTCTTCTCCACGCGCGAGTCCGGCGCGGGCTCGGACGCGGGGCGCACCGAGGGCTTCTTCTCTTCGGCGCGCGGGCGCTCGCTCTTCGCCGCGACCGGCGGCTCGCTCTTGCGCTCGGCCGGCGCTTCGCTCTTGGCGGCCACCGGCGGCTCGCTCGGCGCCTTCTCGGCCGGCTTGTCTGCGGGCTTGGGCGCCGGGGCCGGCGACTCGCCGACCTCGTCCATGGAGCCCCCTGCCTCGCGCAGCGCGTCCTTCAACAGCTCGGCCGCCTGCTTCATGACCGTGCGGTCTTCGGGCGGCGGCATGTCCTTCTCCGAGTCGGTCTTGGGGAAGAAGGAAGACTCTTCCTTCGCCGCGGGCGCCGGTTCGGAGGGCTTGGGCGGCGTGGCCGACTGCGAGACGGCCCCGAGCCCGATCATGGTCGACTTGCGCTTGGCGCCCTCGCCCGGCTTGGGCCCGGTGGTGGTGACCGCCGGAATGGAGGGGGTCGCCGCCTTGGGCGCTGCCGGCGCAGCAGCCGGCGCCTTGGTGACGGGCTTGACCGCCGCAGGTGCGGTGGACGGGATCGCGGCCGCGGGTTTGCCCGCGGCTTCCGCCTCGCCCGCTTCGAAGGCCGCCCCACCCTCGCCCCGCCCTTTGACCAGGGTGTCGATGACCTTGGTCGAATCGTCGTCGATCTTGATGAACTTCACGCCCATGCCCGAGGGCCGCTCGGCGTCGTTGTCCGTGGCCTCGCGCTTCCAGACCACGCGGCCCACGCCCTGCATCACCTTCTTGTCCTCGGCGATCTTCACCTCGAACTTGAGCAAGGTTCCCGGCGGGAACGGCGACGGCGTCTTGATGAACATGCCGCCCCGGCTGACGTCGTGGGAGTGGTGCTCGATGAACTCGTCGAGGGTCGCGCTCTTGTAGCGGACCGTCATCGTCAGCACCTTCGCGCGCGGGTCTTTTCGCGTGTCCTGGGACATGAAACTCTCTTCCGTGACTCTGACGCACCGCTTCTCGGCGCGCTTGGGTGCCGGCGGGTGACCGGCACTCGGAACGTTATCCTACCCCCACCGGCGCGGCGACCCCAAGTCCATCACAGGCGGCCGGGAGCGCGCCGCCCGTGCTAGCGTTGGCTCGCAAGATGACCGGACGCGGGCATTTTCGAGGGCTCGGGCGGCAATCGACCCGGCTCGCGGGGTCGCTGGGTGGCGCCGACGGCCTCTGGCGTCGGCCGGCCCGGATCGTCGACCTCTCGCTCGGGGGCGCGCGCCTCGAAACCGACGCTGAAGTCCCCACCGGCGCGGCGGTGCGGCTCTCGGTCGAGAGCCCGAATCGCTGGGACCCCCTCGACGTCTCGGCCCGCGTGGCCTGGGCGCACGCCAAGGACGGAACGACCGAGATCGGCCTCGCCTTCGAGCCGTCACCGGCGCTGATGCGCGGCCTGGTCGACCTGCTCACCGTCGATGCATACGAGACCTGAGCGTCACGGCACGGGCGCGCGGCCGCGCAGCACGCGATCGTGGAATACCAGCATCTCGTATACGCCGGGGCCGCGGTTGAACACGTAGTCGTGCGGTCCGGGAATGATCCGAAGCTCGTGCGACAGGCCGGCTTCGTCCAGCGCCCTCGAGATGCTCTTGGTCGCCCGCAGGAAGAAGTCGCCCTCACTGGTGAGCAACCGAATCGCCAGCTTCGGGTTCTTCTCGCGCGCACGCTTCGCACGCCGCGCCAGCTCGGGTGCGTCGGCCGAGTCGAACGCGGCTTGCAGCCCCGCGACCGCACCGAACGCCTCGGCGCGGTCCAGCCCCACCAGCACCGACGCGCGCCCCCCCAGGCTGACGCCGTCGATGCCCGTCGACTCGGCGGTGCCCAGGGCCGGCGTCTCACGATGAACCCGGGGCAAGAGCTCGTCCACCAGGAAACGCGCCAGGGGCAGCGCGGCGCTGAAGGGTCGATCGCCGGCCAAGATGTCCGGCGTGTACGGACAGACCACCACCATGTCGCCGAACGCGCGCTCGGCGAGCGCCGCGTTCATGCGCGTTAGCCGCTCGGGCGCGGCCAGGTTTTCGAGGTCCTTCGCCGTCAGCGGCGGCGCGTGTAGGCGCTCGAGCGCGGTCACCAGGCCGTAGTCGTCCACCCAGCCGCGAGCGCCGTGAGCGGGCCCCTTGTGAGCCTCACCTCGCCCGTGCATGGCGATCAGCACGGGAAAGCGCTGCCCGGCGCGGCGCGGGGGCAAGCGCACCACCACCTGCATGGGCCCGACGCCGGTCTGGTCGTAGACCCAGGTGAGCTCGCTGGCAGCGATGATCGGGCCAGAAGGCCCTGCGGCGCTGGCGCTGGCGGCGGCGCTGAGCCCGGGCTTCACGGGCCGCGCCGACGCGGTCGCAGCTGGCGTCGCGGGCTGGGTTGGCGCGGGAGGGTTCGCCCGTGCGCCGCGACCGTCGCACCCCGGAACCGCCAGCGCCGAGAGCACCAGCGCCGAGACCGCCAGCGCCGAGACCGCCAGCGCCGAGCGCGCCCGGCGCGCCATCATTGAAAGTCGTCCTTCAGGGCGCGCAGGCGCGCCAGCACCTCGACCGGGCTGGGGGCGTCGGCAAACCGGTGGCGAATGACGGCGCTCTCGCAGCGCAAGAACGGGTTGATGCGCTTCTCGTCCCCGATGAGGCTGGGCACGCTGGGCTCACCCCGTGCCCGCAGCGCCGCGACGCGAGCCGCCATCGCCCGCACGTCTTGGTTGTCGGGCTCGACCGACAGCGCGAAGCGCAGGTTGTTCTCGGTGTACTCGTGACCGCAGAACACGCGCGTGGCCTCGGGCAGCGCGCCCAGCCTGCCATTCAGCGACTCGTACATCTGCGCGGGCGTGCCCTCGAACAGGCGACCACACCCCGCCACGAACAGCGTGTCGCCGCTGAACACCGCGTCACCCGTGACGTAAGCCAGGGCGCCCGAGGTGTGTCCGGGCACGTGCAGCGCGCGAAACGACAGACCCGCGACCTGAAACGTGTCGTCGTGCGACAGCTGCTCGCTGAGCCGCGGAATGCGCCCCGCGTCGGAGGCGTGCCCATACACCGGCAGGTGCCCGAAGCGGTCGCACAGCTCTTCGTTGCCCCCCACGTGATCCCAATGGTGGTGCGTGTCGAGCACGGCGGTGAGCTCGAGCCCGTGCTCGGCGAGCGCCGCCAGCACCGGCCCGGCCTCGGCCGGATCGACCACCACGGCCTCGCGCCGGCCTTCCTGGTGGATCAGGTAGCTGTAGTTGTCCGAGAAGCAGGGGACGACGACGACGCGCATTCTGGGCGATCTTAGCCCGACTTCCCCGGAAGGTGCCCCTGTGCTAATCAGAGCGCCCTTTTGCGCCCGTAGCTCAGCTGGATAGAGCGACGGCCTCCGGAGCCGTAGGTCAGAGGTTCGAATCCTCTCGGGCGCGCAGAGTCAACCGGTGGAGACGACTCGGGAGTTTCCGAGGTGATCTTTTCCGCCGAGGGCTCGTCGTCCGCGCCCTGCAGCAAGGATGCAGCAAACGAATCGGCGTTCACCGCCACCGGTTCGGCATGACGCTGCTCTTCCTGCTCGGGGGGATTCGGATTGAAGCGCAGCCGATCGACCTCAGCGCGGAGAAACCCCGGCGTGAGATGCCCGTAGACCTCGACGGTCACGCGCGGGTCCCTGTGGCGCAGGATGCGCTGCACGGACGCCGTGCTCGCCCCGGCCATCATCAACAGGCTGGCCGTCGTGTGCCGGAGGTCGTGGAAGCGGATGGGGCGGACCTTGGCCTTGGGCCAGAGGCGGTGATTGTGGACCGGGCAGCGCCTCTCTGAGGCGTCCAGGACGTGCTCGACGTGCTTGCAGCCCTTCTTGCGGCAGACGTGCTGGTAGCCCTCCACGATGCCGGCACGGGCCATGGCGCGCCGCAGGACGCCCTCGAGCGCCACGTCCGGGCGCATCATGGCGCCGTTGGCCTTCGGGAAGACCAGGTCGGAGGGCGAGCGGGCGAAGGCTTCGCGCAGGTACGCTACGAGCTCCGTCGCGATGGGGATGGCGTCGGCGTGCATGCCCTTGGTGGTGTCGGCGGCGTGCGAGCGGGTGACCTGGATCAGGCCGGCCTGGAAGTCCACGTCGCGCTTGCGGAGCCCGAGCAGCTCGCCGCGGCGCATCCCCGTGTAGACCGCCGTAGCAAAGACCGGCCGCCAGCGCGGCGCCAGCGCCGCCAACACCTTGGGGACCTCGGCCGCGGACAGAAAGCTGGGCAGCCTCTTCGGCACCTTGCGCCTGGCGACCTCGGCCGCGGGGTTCGGTCCGCGCCACTTCCCGGCTGCCTTCGCCCGGTTGAAGGCCGTCAGGATGAACCGGCGCAGGTGGTTCAGGCTCTGGGGCGCCAGGTCGGCCGAGCGGGCCTGCAGGAAGATCTCGATCTGCCCGGGGGTCAGGTCGTCGAGGCGGGTCTTCCCCAGCTCGTTCCCGAGCAGGTTCTTCTCCACGGTCGCGCGGTTCCTGTCATGCGAGGGGCTGCCCTTCGAGTACGTCTCGAGCCACCAGGTGAGCAAGTCGTCCACGGTGCGGTCGTCCTGCTCCCTGGGAACCTCCAGGCCGAGCCGCTCTCGCTCTGACCGGAGCTCGAGCTCGATGGCCAGGCGCTTCGCCTCGGCCTTGGTGCGCGCCATGGAGACGCGGTCGCGCCACCGGCCATGCCGGTCTCGGTACCGCAGGTACCACTTGTCTGCGCGCCGATAGACCGAGGCCATTGCTCAGAAACTCCGTCGGGAGCTCAAGGATACCACGCGGGCCTGCACGCGCTGCTCGCCGCGTGCGCAGGCACGGATCGTAGCGGGGTCGAAGCGGAGCAAGCCGCCGATGCGAAGGCAGGGGAGCTGGCCGGCTTCGACGCGCTGGTACACCCAGCTGCGACTGACCTTCAGGTAGGTAGCCACGTCCTGGGCGTCCCAGAGGGCGTCGTCTTGCTCTGCAGGGCTCGGTTCTTTGGTGCGCATTGGTCCTCCAGGGCGGCTTAGCTCTTGCCGCCGACCCTGAGGTTCTACGACCGCGCTGAGCACCAAAACAGGTCAGCTCCGAAAGCTAACTGTTCAGTTCGGGAACCTGGGAGTTCTTCTGCTGCGAGCGGGCCCGCTTGTAGCCGCAGGTCAGCCACTGCTGCTCGAGGCTGCTGGGCTTGATCGGTCCAAGGTCGAGCACGTTCATCAGGTCGGCCAGCGCCACCCACTTCTCCGGGATGGTCTTGTTCTTCCGGGGGCCGCCCCGCCGGGCCCAAACGTCCAGTGCGATCTGAAGCCGCTCGTCGGTCAGTCCTACCGCGTACTCGGGGTACTGCGCGCCGAACAGGATCCGGATCCCCCCGGGCTCGCGCAGCTCCACGCGTCCTTTCGTCCGCTTCGCCTCGCTGTCGATCAGCGCGAGCAGGAACATGCGAGCTGCTCCACGCACGTCTTGGTCACGGGCAGCGGCGAAGAGCTCATCGAGCTTGTTGAACACTTCTTGCGGGATTTCCGCAGGAATCGGGCGCAACGCAACGTAGTACCCAGAGCTCAGTTCGAAGCGCTGCCTCGATGGCTTCAGCTCGACGCGAGCGTCCATGCCGATGGCGCGCGACAGGTCAGCGAGCTCGTAGAAGAGAGACTGCAAGCGCTCCTGGTAGATGTTGACCACGGAGTCGTGCTCGTACGCCGCCGCGAGCAACTCGTGGCTTGTCGCGCGAGTCTGCTTCCCGCCCTCTGAACCTTCCTTGGCCTCTGGCATGATGCCCCAAGGGTAGCAGGGGACTACTGACATGGACAGCGCGGCGAGGCTGACGCGGTGCGTCCATCGTGCGGCGGAGGTCCGATCGCCCCGGCCAGCATCCTCCGCACGCTGCCCTGGCTCGTGTTCCTCTGGTGGCTGGATGGGGTTCGTCGAGTCCAGCAGGCGCGCGCACGTGCCTCAAGGACTGCGCGAGCGCTCAACGATGCGCCGGAACTTCGACTTCTCACGCACTTCCGGCGAGAACTCGGTCTCGTGAGCGATGAGCCGCCGCACGAGCGTTCTCCGAGTAGAGATCTTGTAGTCCCTCAGTTCCACCTCTTCGACAACCCGGCTCAGCACGAAGTCGTGCAGCAACAGCGCGCGCTCCAAGGCGTCAACGACTTTTGACCTTTGGCGAAGTGCCACGGCGCGGCCCTCTGCCTCGACGGCGTCGGCGTCACCAGGAGCAAAGGAGACTCCATCGGACGGGAGAAGGCTGGCCTCCGCTCTACCGCGTTGACTTCGGTCCAGGTCTTCGAACAGATCGGCCGCCAGGCGCTCCAGCTCGCGGTAGTTGCCGCGCCAGCTGCGACGGCGAAGCACTGCAATCAGCTCGTTCGAAAACGATGGCACGAGCGACCGTACGTGAGGCGTCGGGTCTGCGGTGGTGTCGTCGCCCGCTGCTACGGACAGAAGCGCAAAGCGCCACCGAAACGCGACGAGCAGCGCCGCGAGATACGCTTCAACGCTCATCCCACGCGGAACTGGTTCTCTACCTGACGTGATGTCGTCAAGCGGCGGGAAGCTCTCAATGTGGCGAACTCGATTCGCCAGGTCCTGCCGAAAGCGTTTCTGCTCAATCAGGTCGGAGAGCTGCTCGTTCAGCGCAATGACCACCTTCACATCACAAACGCGGCGCTTCTCGTCCTCGCCCATCCGAGCGACGGTCACGGTGTCTGATGTTGCGGACAGTAGGTCGAGAAGCTGTGTCTGAACCCACTCCTCGGCCTTCTGGAACTCATCGAGAAGTAATGTCCCGCGGTGGGCGTTTTCGAACCAGCCTTTCGCAGCCTTGTTCGCACCGGTGAAGGAGCCCTTTGCATGGCCGCGCATGCGAGACTCGACGAGGGTCTCCGGTATCGCGCTCACGTTGACGTGAACGAACGGGCCAGGGCGCTCCCGGCCGAGCCGAGCGGCGGCCGCGCTCTTTCCGGATCCACTTGGCCCTTGGAACAAGATGGGGCCTGGACGAAGCCAGCGACGGACTCGTTGCTCGGCCGACATTGAAATCGATGCGATCGCTTGACCGAAGAGATTGTCGCGCACGTTCACGTCAGCCTCGGCATCTTGAGGGGCTGCCGCTGGCTTGCTTGGAATGAAGGCCACGCCAATGTGACAAACGAATTCGCCGTCGACCAAGCGACTGCTCGCGCCGTGGGTCAGCTGTTCAACGACACTCGAAACGAAGGCGGTCGTCGCCCCAAGTTCGCGCGAACCGCTCCCCACCCGCTCAGGAAGAACAAAGACGGTCTTGGCGTAGACGATCTCCTCAGCCTTTGCCTCGAGCTCGCGAACGTGCGGTGGAACGGAGTCGCCAACATGCCGCGGCGCACGAAGGAGTTCCGCAGGATCGCGACCCTCGGCTTGCAGAACTTCGCGCGGTCCGCGCTGCGCTACTCGTTGAACCTCCGCGTTCCACTCGCACCGGCGCACCGCCTCCTGGACACCGGCGATCCCCCAGCTTGCGGGCTGAAGTTCCAGTCTCGTACCGTCCACCCTCGATACGATCGGCCTCTCGGCGGCCGACAGGGGACAGCGGTAGCTCACGGTCGCCCCTGCCAGTAACCGCCCGCGGTGCTCTCCAAGCCAAATAACTCGGTATCGAGCACTTTTGCTCATCGCCTGAGACTATTTGCTCATTTCGTGCGCCGCAAGCCAGGAGCTAATCGCTGCACTTTCAGATATTTGTCCAAGCCTGTCGCCCTCGCGCACCCAGGGCACGGGGCTTGCTGATGCTTCGTCGTCAATCCGAAAAGGAGGCCCTCATGGCCAATATCCAGAAGCACAACCAGCTACACAAGCTGGCCCCGTTCATTCGCGTAGGTTCATCGGCACGCTTCACGGTCAACCCTGCCCTCGAGAACGACCTGCTGCGTTGGCTCGAGTGCTACTGCCGCGAACACGACGTGCGAATCGAAGTCATCCGCCCGGACGGGACCCGTCTTGCGCTTTTCACCTCCGCCGGCGTTTTGATCGGGGCAGGCTTCGGGTACCTCGTGGCTGGGCCCCCCGGGGCCGTCGTCGGAGCCGGCGTCGGCGCCATCGCCGGATACACGGTGGCTCACCACCGGATTGTCTGGAATCCCTCGGAGTCCGAGCTTCTGTTGGTGGTCTGAGTATCGGGAGGAATCACATGGCCAAGGTACTCGACATCATCGACGTCATCCATCGAAGCCTCGAGTTCAACGAGGCTGACGTAGAGCCTCTCATCACTTACTTGAAGCTCGACGCCTCGTCACTGCCCTCCGCAAAGCGCGAGCGTGCGAAGAAGATAGCCTCCGAGCTCCGTCTTGCGGGTAGCCACGATCTCGCGTCGCTGATGAGGGGCCGAGAAGGAGTTGACTACGCGGAAGTAGTTCTGGATGTCGGGAAACGCCTCAAGGCAGCTGTCTCTTCGAATGGAGCCGTCGAAGCCAACGAGCGGGCGATCCTGGCAAAACTGTTCGAGGACATGCTCGAGCAGCTTTCGCCGGAAGAGCGTCGCGAGCTCTTTCGCGAAATGAACATCGATGAGTCCGCGCTGCCGGTCGGTGCGGTGGGGGCGGCCGTCGCCCAGGTGCTCCTCAAGCAGTTCGGCGGCTTCGCCGTCTACAGATTTGCGGTCATCGTGGCCAACTACGTCGCGCGCGCACTGCTTGGGCGCGGGCTGTCACTAGCAGCGAATGCGGCCTTGACGCGAATGATCGGGCTCGCGCTGGGGCCCGTCGGCTGGATCGTCAGCGGCGCGTGGCTCGCGCTGGATCTGGCGGGACCGGCGTACCGCAAGACCGTGCCGGCGGTCGTCCACGTCGCATACCTCAGACAGATGCTGTCGATGCGAATCACCATCGGCATCGTCGGCGACGGGGCGACCGGGAAGGACTCGGCGTTGCGGGCAGTGTTCGGCATCCCAGCGAACATCGACCCCGTCGCTGGCTCCACCACCCACGCCGAGGTCTACGAGAGCGACCCGGCAGGGACGATTAAGGTCGTCAACTATCCCGGGTTCAACGACTACAGAGCGGACGTGGAGGCGGCGACCGATGACTTCCTTCACCACACTGACGTGTTTCTCGTCATCGTCGACATGAACCGGGGATGCACGAATACGGACGTGGAAATTTGCCGAAAGGTAGGAGGGTTCCAGCGCCCGCTACTTGTGTGTGCAAACAAGCTTGACCTGGTACGCCCTGCGGACCGCGATCACGTGTGGGACGACCTTGAAGCGAAGCTCAGCGGAGTTCCCAAGATCGCGACGGTCTTCGACCCGGACACGCGGATTGACGGCGCGACGACCGAGGGCGTTGAAGCAGTTCGTTCCTGGCTGTTGGAGAGGCTCAAGGAGAAAGGGAAGACTGTCGAACTGCTGAACGAAGAGTGGCAACGCCGTGCGTAGCGTCGGACGCGATCGTGCGTTCCTGCAAGTCCGCTTCCGCCGACCCGGCTGGACCAGGGACGCTGATACTTGGGATTCCGTCAAATCCTCGCGAGGTATCGTGCCGTGAGCAGCCCCTCCCAATGCCCCTCCACCACCCCCGGCACCTCCCCGCCTTCGATGAGCACCCCCAGCTCCATGTTCTTCGCGAGGGCCGCCGCCGTGAAATTCGCGCTCGACACGAGCAGACGCTTCCCATCCGCAATCGCGCACTTTGCGTGCAAGAGCCCGAAGTTCCCGTTCTCGTCGGTCGGCCGCTTCTCTCGCGGCCAAACGTAGACCCGCGCCAGCTCGGCCAGCTCTGACCCAATGGCGTGCAGCGGGTCGATGTTCACGCGCCCCTCGCTCTCTCGCGCGGATTCGACGATGAACACAACCTCAACCTCGCGCTTCGCGGCGGCGAGCAGCGCGGTGTGCACCACCGGGACCCGGTAGGTGGCGAAGCTGACGATGGTGATCCGGCGCTTCGCCTCGCGCACCATCTCGAGCAAGACCTGATCGGAGCGGCGGAAGCTTGTGCCCGCAGGCACCGGCCCCGTCCACACCAGCTCGATGTGCTGCCGAGTGCGATGGTGGTTGTCCATCCGGCTTGCGCTGCGGAGCGCGAGGGCGACCGAGGCGCCGGAGACGCCGTCAGGCCATCGTTCGAGCATGGTTCGCACGCGGTCCTGGGCGGCCGGCGCGGTGACCACCATGCCCGCGAGACGGCCCGCTTGCTTTGGATCGGCCGTGCCTACCACTGCTGCTGCCAGCGCCTCGACCGTGTCGCGGGGCAGGTCGCTCGCGAGCGTCACGATGGCCTCGAGGAGAGCGTCCACCTCACTTCTCCTTGAAGAAGGCGTGCTCGCCGGAGCACACGGTGGCGGCGAGTGTGGTGCGGTCGAGGTACTTGTTGCCTCGCTCGCACGAGGTCTCCGGGGCGAAGAGGCAGGCGTGGCATGCAGCGCCGTGCAGGGTTGCGCCGTCGGCGTCGGGCGTGTGGTCGGCGCAGAGCGGGTCGGACGAGCAGAGCGCCATAGCTTCGAGGGCGCGGCGGATGTGGCGTTCGAGCTCAGCGGGGGTGCCCAGGCGGACGAGGCCGCCGAGGGTGCCCTCGGCGTCGGGTGCGGCGGTGTAGATGAGCACGCCAGCCATGGCGGCCTTGTCGCCTTCCGGGTCGCGGGCGTAGATGCGCTCGCGCATGCTGGCGGCGGCGTAGCCGCACTCGAGCGCGAGCTCGCGCATCAGGGCGTGCGCGAACGAGTGGATGAGAATGAAGCGGATGCCTGGGAAGCCGGCGTCGGGCGGATCGATGTGGCGGCGGCGGCGCCAGGCGACGTGAGCGTCGCGGAAGCGGTCCTCCCAGGCCTCGCGTGCGGCGACCCAGTCGGCGATGCGTTCTTCGTGGAACTGGATGAACACGCCCTCTCCGCGGACCTCGGACGCGGGCACGAACGCGGGGTCGCCGCGCGAGATGCGGGCGATGACGCGGCCGCGGGCTTCTTCCTCCTCCGCGAGATCGCGCGGGGACGCGATGCGCGTGAAGCCGATCAGGGCTGTGACCTCGCGCAAGCGTTCGGCGAGAACGACTCGCTCGATGAAGCTCGCGTATCGGCGCGGGACGGCGACCTCGGTGAGCTGGAAATCGGCCCCGTTCAGCGCAGGATCGGGGCGTGAGAGCACGCGCCACTCTGGCTCCTTCAGATCCTCGTGGGCGGAGTCGTCGTCGTTGGCTGCGGCCCGCTGGGCCTCGAGTGCGGCCCAGACTTGCTCGTCGGTGTACTTCGCGAAGGCGCCGAGCTGGCCCTGTTTTCGCAGGTAGCGAATCGTTCCGAGGTCCTCGGCGCCTTCGAAGCGCGTCGCATGCTCTTGTAGCAGCGTTGCGAGCTCGTCCTTGGTGGCCGTGGGGACGAACAGCGTGGAGAGCGTGACGGCGAACCAGCTATTCGACGCGCCCAGCAAGATGGTGCGCGGCTGGGCGGAACAGGCCTCGTCCTCGAAGTCGCGGAGCTGGGGCCGGCGGCCGCGGCACCCGGGCAGGTTGGCCAGGCCCTCGCGACCGAACGCATCGGCCATGCGCCGATTGGCGTCGCAGTTCCGGCAGCGCACCTCGACGTCGGCGGCTTCGCCCGAGACGCCCAGCTCGCGGAGCTCGAGGTGTCCACGGCACTCCGACGGTTGACCCTTGTGAACGAACCAGTGCCACGGAAAGTCGTCGAGGTGACCGGACTCGCAAGCGAGCAGGAAACGTGCGGGCAGGACGGTCGGCTCGCGACGACGGTTGCAGCCGCTGTGCACGTACTTGGCGAGATCGGGCCGGTTCGGCACGGTGCGCAGGCGGAAGAGGCCGGAGCCGATGGGCGCGAGCAGGCCGCAGGCAGGACAGCGCAGCCAGCGCGGGAACGGCGCGACTGGGACGCCCACCGCGTCGTGATCGTCCTGCGCCATGAAGAAGCCTTCGGCCTCGTCGTCGCGCATCGGCGGCGTGCGCAGGCTCTGTACCTGGGGGCCGAGGCGGCGCTGGACTTGGTCTAGAAGCCGCGTCTCGATGATGGGACGGGTGTAGTTGGCGTCCCAGTCCTCGATGCCCATGACCATGACCGACAGATGCGGCAGATCGACGACGGATCCGACGCCGTAGGTGTAGAGGAGCTGAGTCGGGCGAAGCTCACCCAGGCGCGCCTTGACGGTCATCAGGACTTCCTCGTGAACGGGCGGGTATCGTCATCGAGATTGCCATCGGTGAGCACGAGATCGACGCTGGGCTCGACGTCGCGAAGCGAGCTCAGGCAGGTGTAGGTCTCCCAGCTGCCCATGCCGGAGCGCTTGAGCAGCGGGCGCGAGGTGCCGTCGCGCTTCGCCCGGTACGAGAGCGTGGCGCCGCCGGGTCTGGGCTGAGCGTCGGCGAGCCACTCATCGACGCGGCGCTCGAGCAATCGTCGCACGGCGTCGCCTACCTCCTGACTGTTCTCGACCATCGAGGCACGGGCGACGATGGCGTTCATCGCTTCCTCGACGAGCGAGTCGTCGCGCGAAAGGCGGGCGGCGGCCTCGTTGGGGTTCAGCCGGTCGTGCGTGAGCCGCAGCAGCGAGACGAGCACGGCGCTCAGCCCGCGGTCGAGTGCGCGCGCGGCGAATGGCGTAACGCTCAGCGCCTCGACCTGGTTGTAGAAGGTCTCGTGGTAGTGCTCGAAGGTCTCGTAGTGCGAGAGATCCCGCGGGCGCGCCCAGTTGAAGATCGTGCACACCAGGCCGGGCGCGGAGCGGCCCACGCGGCTCGTCGCTTGGATGTACTCGGCCGTGTTCTTGGGTTGTCCGGACACGACCATGAGTCCGAGGCGCTTCACGTCCACGCCGACCGAGACCATGTTCGTCGCGAGCAGCACGTCGATGGGGCGGCGGCGGCTTCGGTCGTCTTCCTCGGCTGGGTCGAAGGGGATCTCCAGGCGATCGAGCAGCTCGGGGATCTGGGTCGAGTCGAGCCGCGAGGTCAGCTCCTCGGGGCTGTAGAGGTAGCGACTCGCGAGCCCGCGCCGGTCCATCTTCCTGGTGCGGTTGGAGATGTCGTCATCGACGAGTCGGCGCGTGCCGGCGAGCTCGCGCAACGAGCTGAAGTAGCCGACCAGGGTCATCCACGGATCGGCGTGCTTGCCGTACGTCTGGTAAAGGCTCTCCGCAGCCGCCAGGAACGCGACGTAGACGCGCATGATGACCGCCTTCAGGCGACGGCCAGGCGCGCAGACCCCGATGTAGCGACGGCCAGGCAGGCTTGGGCGCTGGCGCGAGAAGAAGTTGTCACCGGCATCGAGCCCGTGGGGCGGAAAGACCTGGACCTTGCGTAGGAACAGCGAATGGATCTGCTGGCGGGCTCGTCGGATCGTGGCCGTCGAGGCGATGACCTTGGGGCGCACGACCTGCCCGTTCACCGTCCACGCGCACAGCGAATCCACCGCGGTCTCGTAAAGACCGGTGAGCGTTCCGAGCGGACCGCTGATCAGGTGGAGCTCGTCCTGGATGATCAGGTCGGGCGGGCGAACTGGGTCGTGATCGCGGAGCTTGGTGGCAGGCTGGGCGCCTCGGCGCTTGTGGTCGGTATCGCCCAGCTCCGGAGCCGCGAACCCGTGGCGGTCGCAGCGGCTCTGGACGCGTCCGAAGAGCATCTGCACCGCGCCGTTCCAGGGCATCTGCGCGAACTTGTCGACCGTGGCGATGAGCAGCGCGGGCAGCCGGCGGTAGATCTCCTCGTCCACGACGAGCACCGGCAGGCCTTCGCCTGGCGACTGGCGCTGGGAGAACGGGCAGGTTCCGAGGCGATCACCGCAGTAGGTCAGGGTCCGTCCGACGCCGCTGGCGAACGACTCGACGCGCATGTGACGGCCGGGTTCGATGGCCGACCCGCACCACGGGCAGGACTTGAGCTGCACTGGCGTCCCCATGCCGCCGACACGGCTCCCCTGGCGGAAGCCCACGTCGCGCGTGCGCTTGAGGACCTCGGCGGAGTGCTCGGTCTTGTTGGGCGTGCTGCGGGCGCCCACCCAGAGTCCGATACGGAGGGGCTCACGACCCCAGACGGGGTTTCCGTTCTTCTCGGCCTCCGAGCGAATGAGCTCGCAGGCACAGATCAGCGCTGCTGCGCGCTGGAACTGCTGAAGCGTCAGCAAGCGGAGCGTGTACCGCATGAGCACCGCAACGCCGTGCTCGCTCGAGCGGCCTTCGACCGTACCCTGGAGACGGCGCAGGCCGAGCGTGTACGCGGCCAAGCCCAGGTAGGCCTCGGTCTTGCCGCCACCGGTCGGGAACCACAAGAGGTCCGCGATGGCATCGGTGGCGTGATTGCGGTCGGGGTGGTCGAGGCGGGTGACGCTGGCGAGGCTGACCAGCATGAACGCGAGCTGGAAAGTGCGCCATGTGCGGTTGTCCGGAATGTCTACATCTGCGACCGTGAGGTCCTTGCCGCGACGGCGTTCCTCCGCGAACACCGTGCGCACGCGCTGAAGCCACATCGCGCGATTCGCGAAGCGGAAGGCCTCGTTGGCCTTGGCGTCTTGCTCCAGCGTCGCGAGGCCCTCCTTCATGCGCCGGAGAGCGACCTCGCACCCGTCGAGCGCCGACTTCGCATCGTCCTCGAACCCATCCAGGCGCGCCGCGGGATCCGCAATGCGCTGGCGCTGTCGCGCAATCCAATCCGCATAGGCGTCCGGCAGCTTTCGAAGGCGCTCGACCAGCTCCGCCGGAGTGGCCTCCGCGAGCTCTTTCATGTCGTGAACGACGCCCGCGAGCATCGGTTCCTCAGCCGCCGTCGGCGGGGTCTGTTGGAGAACATCCGACGCCGGCACCACGCGGGTGGTCACGCGCACGCCACGGCGTGGGTCGGGCGGGTCCACATCGACGTGGACCGCAGCGCCGTGACCAACCGCGAGCTCGCGTCGATCGCGGTAGAGCATGGCCAGCGTCCGGTCCTCGGCCAGCGGCTCGAGATCGCCGGAGGGGAGTTGGTCGCCGAGGCGAGACAGGAACACCGCGCTTCCGTCCGTGGCCTCCGCGATGAGCTCGGGCTGGAACAGCCAGGCGGTGTCGCGGCGCTCCTCGGGCTCGTCCTGGTTGTTCACGAGGAAGAGGCTGACGACAAAACCGCCGCTGACTCGGCGAGCGATGCCTCGAACCTGGGCCGGTGCTTCCACGTCGTCTGGATCGCCGCCGACACGGAACGGCCCCAGCGCGCCCTCGCGAAGCGGCCCGAGTGGCACTCCGACCTCGACCTGCTTGCGCTTCCAAACCAGCTTGGGCTTGCCGGTCTCGGTCGTCACAGTCTCGCTTGGCAGCCGCTGGTAGCTCCCCCACCGCGCGGTCACCTTCAAGGCCGGCGCGTCTGCCGCGACCACGAAGCTCAGGCCCACCGCCGAGGGGAACATCGTCGGCGTGGAGATCGTCGCCGAATCGCCGGTGCCATCGTCGCTCGCGGCGCTCTCCTCGGCCTCGACCCCGTCCACTTCCTCGGGCTCGATGCGAACTCGGCGCGGCGCGAGCATGCCCACGAGGTATCGGTCGCGAACGCTGCCTTCGACGATTTCCTCTTCGGGCCCACCGGCGGGACCGAGCAGATCGGCGATCACGCGCTCCTCGAGCATCGAGCGGAGCGCCTCCTGGGACGGCACGTCGGCGACGAGAATGGGCGCTCGTCGCTGCGCACGCCGCGAAACCGGACGCTCGGACTTCGGCGCCGGCTCGGGCTCCGGTGGCGCAGTCCAGACCGCGACCGTGTCGTCTTTGGCCGCCTTCGCTCGGTTTCTTGCGCTCGGCTTCCGACTGTAAGGGGCTCGCTCGAAGGCGGCTCCCACGATCTCCGAGAGCTCGTCGCGCATCGTTCCCGTGCCGATGGAGTCCGCGACCTCGTCGACGCGGAGACCTTGCACGAGCGCATCCGCGAACAGGTCCGTCACCCGCGTGACCGCGGTCCAGTCGAGCACGCAGCTTCCCGCGCGCAACCGTGCGGACAGGTCCTCGGCATAGCCGACGTCGGTGAGCTCACCGCTCAGGATGATGCGCTCCGGGCTGTCGTTCATGAGGTCACTCCAAGATTCCAACGGGTCGAATCGAACCCGGCGAGCAGTGTGCTCTTGCGCTCCGCGGGCTCCACGATCAAAAGCGCGCGCATCGCGCGGCTCATCGCCACGTAGAGGGTTCGGCGCTCGCGCTCCTCGATCTCTTTCAGCACCTCGTCCGTGGCCCCCTTTGGCACCATCGGAAACGGGCCGTCGAGGAAGCCGGCCAGCGCCACGATCGGGAACTCGAGTCCCTTGGCCGACTTCAACGTCAGCGTCTTCACCTCGGCGGCGCCGACGTCCAGGTCCTTCGCGGCCATGTACCGCACCGCGATGCCCAGGCCGTTCAATTCCGAGGCCACTCGCTGGGCCGCGGTGTTCGTCGGACAGAGCACCGCGCAGGCGGAGAGCCCGAGGCGCAGATCGCGCGCCGCGCCGCGGAAGAAGCGCGCCAGAAGCTGGGTCTCGTCGTAGGCGCTCGCCACCGCGCGCACCGCGGGCAGCGGCCCGGCATGGACGTACGCCGGCTCCTCCCGCTCGGGGTCGAGCGCGCCGCCCGCCAGGTAGGACTCCGCAGCCTCGCCGATCTCCCGCGTGCTCCGGTGGTTGGCGCGCAGCACCCCCGTGCGGCCCTGGAACTTGAGCCACTCGTGCACGTTGGACCAGCGAAAGCCCCCTCCGTAGATGGACTGATTCGCATCGGCGGTCAGAAACAGGCGATTCGGCTCCCGGCACGAGCGCACCAGCACCTCGAGGGCCGAAGGCGACAGGTCCTGCGCTTCGTCGATCAGCACCGCGTCGTATCGCTCGTTCACGCGGCCTTCGGTGAGCGCCTGAACGGCGTGGAGCCGCACGTCAGCCCAGGTGGTGCGGTGCGAGGCGTCGAGGAGCTCGTGGAGCTTCGCGTGGACACGCCAGACGGCTTCGCGCTGCGTGCGGTTCAGGGGAAGCTGCCGCCCCGGCCGTGCAGCAGACTGGTACTCGTCCAGAGAGCCCAGGCCGCGCCCGTCGATCACGTCGAGCACCTCTTCCGTCACGTACTCGACGCCCAGACGATCGAGGGTCGCGCGTTGCGCCTTCTGCGCCAGCGAATTGCCTTGAAGCTCGACCTCGCGCAAGGCCCGCTCGGCGAGCGCGCGGAGCTCCCCGCCGTCGAGGATGTGCGGGTCCTCGCCGGCAGCTCGGGCGATGCCGATGGCCACGCTGTCGGCGGTTCGCACCTCGACACAGCCTGCGTCATCTCCCAGGAGAGACCGCAGGAGCTGCTCGGAGTAGCGGACCAGCGCGTTGGTGTAGGTCGTGAACAGGATCCGCGGCCGCTCGACCGCAGTCTTCCGAAGGGCATCGAGTACGATCTTCACTCGGTGCAGAGCCACGGTGCTCTTGCCCGTCCCTGGTCCGCCCTTGAGCAGGGTGGGCCCGCGCGCGGCCAGCGACCAGGTCACGAGCTTCTCCTGCTCCGGATTCAGTCGCAGCAGGAAACCCAAGAGCTCGCCCTGCCGATAGCGCAAGAGATCGTCGGGGCTCTCGACGACGAGGTCAGGCTGCCGCGCAATGTCATCGAGGGGTCGGCCGACGACGCCGTCGAGCACCCGCTCCAGGATCTTCTCGGGGACGTCCGCGCAGTCGAGGAGCTGGTCCTCGGTCTGGACCGCCAGAAGTCGTGCGTGGTGCTCGGGCGGCACCCGGAGCGCGTCGAGCAGCTCGACGGTGATCGGCCGAGGAAGCGGCTTGGGCCGCAACGTCGTGCTGGTCTCGAGCCATGCGCCGACGTCGTTTCTGACTTCGGGCGGATCCTGGATTCCGGACACGTCGCCGCCCCCGAGCGACTCCGCTTCCGGTATCTCCGAATACGTCTGCTCGTCGCGCTTGCGCAGCGACAGCACGCTGACGTAGCGCTCGTCGAAGGTGTAGAAGATGCGAAAGTCGCCGGAGCGCAGGCGGTGCAGCCGACCGTCCAGGTGCTTGAGCTGCTTCTTCACTTTGGCGTCCGGCCGAGGATCCGCCGTCAGGCTCTCGAGCTTCTTCTGCACCTGCGCGGCCTCCTTTGCGGGCAGAGCCACGAGCTCGTGGAGGAAGCTCGGCTTGATGGTGAGGAGCCACCCGTCGCTCATCGAGTGTTCACCTCGATGCTGATCCGACAGTGGTCGCTCGGCCCCCACTCCTCCAAGCTGTTCAGTGCGCGCACGGAGACCCGCGGAGCAATCTCGCGCGACGCGAAGACGAAGTCGAGCTGCCGCGTCGCGCCTGCCGGGCCTTGCTGCGCGGTGTGATAGGTCGGGACGTTCTTGCTGTCCTTTGGAAGCTCCTCAGGCCAAGGCTCTGCAGGGCGCCCTTCCTGGGGACCAACGTAGTCCAGCCCTATCGCCGCCATGCGGTCGAAGACCGTCGCGTAGCGTCCAGCCCAGTAGGCATCCCCGTATTCGCCGTAGCCACGGAGGATGTTCAAATCTCCGGCCGCGATGATGCGGTGCGTGCTCTTCGTGGCGATGAACATGCTCAAGTCCGAGATCAGGCGATGCGCCGAGGCATCGGCGTAGATCCAAGGTTGTTTCGCGTCGGAGCGAGGCTCCTCCCAGAAGGCGTACATCGACACCACCGTGATTCGCTCGCCCGTGTCGGGATCGGTCACGTCCGCTGCCGCGAGCGTGCCCATCCGGCTGACACCCAAGCTGCGAAGAGGGGCCTCCGCGAGCGGACGCGGCTCGATGAAGTCGATCTGCGCGCGCTGCGAGAGCGCGACGACGGCAGCCCGCCACGGGCAGGTGAGCCCGGTCGCTGCGATGCGCCACTCGTGGGTATCCGTACGAACCTGGTCCGCGACCTCTGGCGGCGGCGCTTTCGCCTCTTGGAGCAAGGCGATGTCCACGCCCGATTTCAGCAGCTCGCGCCAAGGCTCCGATCGGTGCGCGATGTTCCAGGACAGGATCTTCAGCATCTTCCCCTCGAGTCCCAGTCATGCGAGCTGCCGGTATGGGTAGCGGTCTCGTATCCACTGGTGAAAGTACCGCCCGTGGGATGGCGCGCGAAGCAGGCCGGCGTAGACGTTCTGCGGCACGCCTCTGTACTCGTAGCGTCGCCCACCATGGAAATCGATGATGAGCGTCTGTGTCCCAGAGTCGTACTCTGCCGCGCGCAGATTGCTGGACGTCAACGTCACACGGCCGGGAAGCGGAGCCGCCGCGGCTCCACGGATGCTGGGACCAAGCAAAGGTTTCCCTGGCCGGATTGCCGGGGCCTTTCCGCTGTGTAGGGACGCGATCTTCCGCATGCGCGCGAGGATGATCGGAAGCCGCGCCTGGCTCGCTGCGTCGCCCGCGAGGTTGCCGGGAAGGGCCGCGATGAACGCCTTGTCGGCGAGCCACTCGGTCAGCCGTTCGGCGATGAACTCCCGAAGATCCTTTGGAGCCGCGGCCACTTCGGCGGGAAGCTCGGCGCGGCCGTCGATCACCGCGATGAGGTCCTCCATGTCGTGGTGAAAGAAGTCGCCTTCACCTCGCCCGAGGAAGGACTCGATCTTGGTGGCGCAGAAGTGGACCGCATTGACGATCCGAATCGAACCCTGCGGACCAGGCTCACGAATGGCGTGGGCGATCCCGCTGGGGTACCAAACGTTGCTGTAGCCGAGGATTTCTGGGTCGACTGGCATGACATCGACCGGCACTCCGTTCGCTATCCACCGACAGAGAGGTGCTCCTTCTTCCGTGCACTCTGAGAATCCTCGAGCACGCAGGCGGTCAGACAGTTGATAGTACTCGGCCCGCGAGGCCGCGTTCACGATGCAGTCGACGTCCTGCGTCGGGCGAGCTGGGCCGGCTGCTGCGTCCGTGATCAGAAGCTCGCGGATCATCCCGCCAACGAACACGACTTCGTCGACGAGGTCGCCCAGCGCGCCAGCCACGGTCCAGAGCTCGGCCGGAGCCTTCACGCGCTGAGCCTCCGCTCGATCTCCTGCACGGCGCGGCGGCGTTCCCTGGCGCGCCCCGCTCGGACTGCGTCCACGAGAGCGAGCCACTCGTAGAGGTGAGCGTCGCGCAGCGCGGCGCCCGGCGCGGACTTGTACAGCGGCGCCAATCCTTCCCCGCGGGTCGTACCCTCTGGATGCGGCCAGACGGGTGGCAACTCGGTCGATGCGAACTGCGCGGCGAGCGGGGGCGCGGCGAGGGAGGTCGGAACGCCGCGAGTCACGCCTCTCCATTCGGGTGGAAAGACGTAGCGAAGCCCGTGCACCAGGAACTCCAGGAGGGCGTCCTTGCGAACGACCCTGGTTTCGGCATCGACGAGTCCGCTCCGGGCGGCCCGCTTCACGGCGCCGTGCGCCTCCGAGGCGCTGAGACCCAGCGCTTCCGCTAGCTTCGGGAAGGTCCGCTCCTGCGGCGGGGCGTCGATCAGCCTCAGACACACGACTATATCCTGCGGTTTCAACACACGTTTACTGTATTCGCGAATCGCGAATCATGCAAGCTCGCCTGGAGTAGCTCCCTGAGCTCCGCCACGACCCGCGCCGTCGAAATCCCCCGTTCGTCGAACAACCCCAGCTCCCGAGTCTCGCACACATGCTCGCGATCGACATACCGCCCGGAGTGACCGCCCGCCCCGCCCAGTGATCGCGGATAGAGGAGCACCGCCCTCGGGGACGCGAAGAGCTCGTTGTAGACAAACATCTGCTGCAGGTCCGAGTCGCTCTGACCCTCCCCCGATTTCTTGGACAGGAAGGATGAGGCAAAATGGCCCGACCGAGAATGTCCAAAGACCCGACGAAGAAGCGTCGCCAATTCAAGGCGGAGTACAAGGCAGAGGTGGTTCGAATCTGCCGAGAGT
>JAKLKA010000149.1 GCA_023150915.1 Polyangiaceae bacterium | reverse complement strand
CGCGGGTGGCACCACCGGAGGGGCGAGCAGCGGCGGCGCCGCCGGCGCGGGCGGGGCCGCGGGCAGCGGCGGCACGGGCGGCAGCGGCGGCTGCAAGGCCGACGGGGACTGCGTGGCGCCGACCCCGGTGTGCGACACGGCGAACAGCCAGTGCGTCGAGTGCACGCCCGCGAACGACAAGTGCCCCACCGGGCAGTATTGCACCAAGAACAACGGCTGCGCCGCGGGCTGCACCGACGGCACCGACTGCAGCGGCAGCACCACGAAGTGCGACAGCGCGACCAACAAGTGCGTCGAGTGCCTGGCCGACACCGACTGCGGGTCGGGCAAGATCTGCGTGAAGAACGCCTGCGCACAGGGGTGCTCGACGACCCAGCCGTGCGTGAACGCTGCCGAGACGTGCTGCGGCGCGAGCTGTCACGATCTGAAGACGGATCTGAACGACTGCGGCACTTGCGGCACGGTTTGCCCCACCCCGCTCAACGCCGCGGCCACCTGCACCAACGGCACGTGCGGCATGGGCGCGTGCGCCGCGGGATTCCTCGACTGCAACAAGAACGCGCTCGATGGCTGCGAGGTGAACACCGCCATCGTGGCGAACTGCGCCTGCGCGCCGGGCGCGACCCAAGCCTGCTACACCGGCCCGACCGGCACTCAGGGCAAGGGCGCTTGCAAGGCCGGTTCGCAGACCTGCGACTCCAGCGGTCTGGCCTGGGGCCCATGCCTCAACCAGGTGGTGCCGTCGGACGAGATCTGCGCCAACGGCATCGACGAGGACTGCACCGGCACCGCCGACGACGTGGCCGACACCGACGGCGACGGCTGGACCAAGTGCAACGGGGACTGCTGTGAGACCCCGTCGCAGTGCAGCGCGCCGAAGCTGGTGAACCCCGGGGCCTTCGAGTTCGCCGGCAACGGCGTCGACGACGACTGCGACGGCTCCACCGACAACACGCTCACCGGGTGTGATACGGGGCTGGCCAGCAGCTCGGCCAACGGGATGGACTACGCCAAGGCCATCGACCTTTGCCAGACGACCACCGAGTCGCCGCCGCTGAGCCAGAAGAAGTGGGGCGTGATCAACGGCACCTTCTCCCTGGCCGGGGGAACCGGGACACCAAACGCCTACGCGCGCTCGATCCGCACCGGTTTCGGCAACAACGTCGCGCCCAAGCTGGGGCAGACCCTGGCGGTGCTCTCCACGGGGCGGGCCGCCGCCCAGGCGGCACCGAACAACGCCAATCCGGCCTGGGCTGCCTTCCAGGGCGGCCAGAACAACGGCATCACCAGCGGCGTCCCCAACGACTGGCTCACCGCCAACGGCGGCAACTTCCCCAACGCACCGGGGTGCCCCGATCCCCAGGGTGGCACCACCGCGCACGACCCGATCATGCTCAAGCTTCGGGTGCGCGTGCCGACCAACGCCAAGTCGTTCTCGCTCAAGAGCTACTTCTACTCGTCGGAGTACCCGGAGTGGGTGTGCAGCGCGTTCAACGACTTCTTCCTGACCCTGCTCGACTCGACCTTCGTTCCGGGCCCCGGCGAGATCGCGAACCCCGGCGACAAGAACCTGGCGTTCTACGATCCGCCGCCCGCAGGCGGCTCGGTCTATCCGGTGGGCGTGAACCTGGCTTTCGGGAACACCGGTCTGTTCAAGGCGTGCAAGAACGGCCCCACGGGCTGCGGCGGCGGCTCGGTGGCCGGGACCACGAACACCTGCACCAGCACCAGCGAGCTTCTGGGCACGGGCATGGACATCCTGAACCCGCCTTCTCAGTTCCTGAACGACCCCGGCTGGTGCGGCAGCAGCAACATGGCCGGCGGCGGCACGGGTTGGTTGAACGTCTCGGGCAACGTGAAGCCCGGCGAGACCATCGAGATCCGCTTCGTGATCTGGGACACCGGCGATCAGTGGTACGACTCGGTGGTGCTGCTCGACAGCTTCGTGTGGAACGTCAACGCTTCACAGCCCGGAACCACGGGCTGATCACAGCTTCTCGAGCACGCGCTCCAGCTTCTGCGCCACCTCTTCCGCAATCGGGGCGACCCCGGGATTCGAGACCAGCTCGAATTGCTTGCGGGGGTTGACGGCCTGGACGATGGTGCGCCCGCCGAGCTGATACACGTCCACGTTGCAGGGCAAGAGCACACCGACGGCGGGCTCGGCCTCGAGGGCGCGATGGGCCAGCGGGGGGTTGCAGGCACCGAGGATCACGTACGGCTCTCGCTCGACCCCCAGCTTCGCCTTCAGCGTGGCGGCAACGTCGATGGTGGTCAGAACACCGAACCCCTCTTCGGCGAGCAGCGCCTTCACGCGCTCGAGGGCCTGGCCCTGGCTCAAGTGGGGGGCTTCACGGGTGAGGGTGTAATCAGGGGGCATGTTGGACTCCACCAGGGTGGAGCCTCGGCAGCGAAGATGGGTTCAGCTGGGCAAGGCCATGACCGCGTAGCGCACCCGGGACGGCAGCTCTTTCAGCAGTGAGAGCACCTGCCCGGACGTCACGCCCTCGGACACGTCGCCGGGCATGAGGCTGACGAACCCGAAGATCTCCCGAGCCTCGCGCTCGAGCTCGCCGTCCGCGGCTCCGAATTCGATGCGGTGGCGTCCCGGGCCCGAGGGGTGGCTGCCGTACAAGCCGCGGTCGTCGCAGCCGACCATCACCACGTTGTGGATGCCCGGCGCGAGTTGGCCCATGTCCACCTCGTGCGCACTGGGGATCAAGAACCCGTGCACCGACGTGTTGCCAGCGCGGATCTCGATGCGGGGCGCGCCGCTGGGCGCGGGCGAGACGTCGCCCCAGACGAACGCCGTGGGGCCCGCGACCCCCAGCTCGGTGGCCCGCGCGGCCAGCTCGGAGCCGAGCGCTCGGGCGGGGGTGCGTGCGTCGAGCGTGACCACATGGACCCGCGGCTGAACGATGGGGCGCTCGGGCCGGGAGAGCCGCGACGCCGGTTGGGCTTCTTCCTTGGGCGTGGTCGCGCACCCCATCACCACGATGACCGCACCCAGAATGACGACGTCGACGCGGCTCATTCGCACCTCTTCGCGCCACAACGGCCGAATCCTCGGCCTTGTTCCCGGGGGCGGGGTTGACTTCTGCCGGCAGGCCGAGTGCGGTAGCCGCGATGCAAGGCTATCCCCCTCCCGGCGGCTTCGGCGGTCCCCCTGGCCCTCCCCCTGGTCCCCCTGGCGGCTACGGGGCCCCTGGTGGCTACGGCCCGCCGCCCGGTGGCGGTTTCAGTCCGCCCGGCGGCGGCTTCGGCGGCCCTCCCGGCGGCGGCATGCCGGGCAAGGCCGAGAGCATGGTCGGCGCGCCGGCCATCGGCCTGTTGGTCGTGGCCGTGATCGGCATCTTCTACCAGCTGTTCAGCATCGTGATGAACCTGCTGGGCACCGGCATCGGCGCCTTTTCCGCGGCCAGCGGCGATTCCGCGGGCATGGGCAGCCTGTTCAGCGGCGTCGTGGGCCTGGTGTTCAACGTGATCTGGCTGCTGCTCAGCGGCCTGGTGATCTTCGGCGCGCTCAAGATGAAGAAGCTCGAGAGCTATTCGCTCTCGATGGCGGCGGCGGTGGTTGCCGCCCTGCCGTGCACCTCGCCGTGCTGCGTGCTCGGGCTGCCCCTCGGCATCTGGGCGATCGTCGTGCTGGTGAACCAAGACGTGAAGTCCGCGTTCCGGGGCTGACCCGACCAGGCAAAAACCCGCGCGTCAGCGGGGGTTTGCCCGCTGGCGGGGGTGTCCTTGACCGGCCCTCCCCTCATCGCTAGGTTCCGGGCCCCGCGAACGCCCGTGGCGCTCGCACCGCTTCGAATCAGCCGCCCGCGCGCGGGCGAAGGCCGCGGCACCGCCGCGAGGCAGGAGACGACCATGGCAACGAAGATCGCGATCAACGGATTCGGCCGCATCGGCCGCTGTGTTCTGCGCGCGCTGGTGGAGCAGAAGGTCGGCGACGTGGAGGTGGTGGCCATCAACGATCTGGTCGACACCAAGACCCTGGCGCACCTGCTCAAATACGACTCGATCCACCGCACGTTCGACGCGGCGCCCGTGGGTCACAAAGACACCGGCATCACCGTCGGCGGCAAGGACATCGCCGTCTCGGCCATCAAGGACCCGAAAGAGCTGCCGTGGAAGAGCCTCGGCGTGGACATCGTGCTCGAGTGCACCGGCCTGTTCACCGACAAGAACAAGGCCGTTGCCCACATCGAAGCCGGCGCCAAGAAGGTGATGATCAGCGCCCCGGCCAAGAACCACGACCTGACCATCGTGATGGGGGTAAACCACGATCTGTACGACCCGGCCAAGCACCAGATCGTGTCGAACGGCTCGTGCACCACCAACTGCCTGGCACCCGTGGCCAAGGTCATGCTCGACAACTTCGGCATCGTGAACGCGTTCATGACCACGATTCACAGCTACACCAACGACCAGAACCTGCTCGACCTGCCGCACCGCAAGGGCGACCTGCGCCGCGCGCGCGCCGCCGCCGTCAACATGGTGCCGACCAGCACCGGCGCCGCGAAGGCCATCGCCGAGGTGATCCCGGCGCTGAAGGGCAAGTGCCACGGCACCGCCATCCGCGTGCCCACGGTCGACGTGTCGATGGTCGATCTGACCATCATCACCGAGAAGGCGGCGACGGTCGACGCGATCAACGGCGCGATGAAGGCCGCCGCCGAGAGCGGGCCGCTGAAGGGCGTGCTGCAATACGTCGATGAAGAGCTGGTC
The DNA here is from genome assembly GCA_023150915.1 of Polyangiaceae bacterium. Lineage (GTDB taxonomy): Bacteria > Myxococcota_A > Polyangia > Polyangiales > Polyangiaceae > JADJKB01. Next base: position 12,385 of record JAKLKA010000149.1, on the reverse strand, counting down.
TCGGGCGACTTCATCGGCAACCCGTTCTCGAGCTCGTTCGACGCCACGCAGACCCTGACCATGGGCGACAAGTTCGCCAAGATCTTCTCGTGGTACGACAACGAGTGGGGCTTCTCGTGCCGCATGGTCGACCTCATGCGGCTGATGGCCAAGAAGGGCTGATCGCCATGGGCATGCTCGACGGCATCCGCTGCATCGACGAGCTCGAGCTCGCCGGGCAGAAGGTCTTCATCCGGGTCGACTTCAACGTCCCGCTCGACAAGAAGACGCGCGCCATCACCGACGACGAGCGGATCCGCGCGGCGCTTCCGACGGTGAAGCACGCGGTCGAGGCCGGCGCCAAGGTGATCTTGGCCAGCCACCTGGGCCGGCCGAAGGGCAAGCCCACGCCCGAGTTCGGCATGGAGCCGGTGGGGGCACGGTTGGCCGAGCTCACCGGCTTCGAGGTGTTCGTTCCCGACGACTGCGTCGGCGAGGCCGCGAAGAAGGTCGTCCAAGACCTGCGTGACGGCCAGGTCGTGCTGCTCGAGAACCTGCGTTTTCACGCCGAAGAAGAGAAGAACGACGAGGCCTTCGCCAAGGAGCTGGCGGCGCTCTGCACCATCTACGTGAACGACGCCTTCGGCGCGGCCCACCGCGCTCACGCCTCGGTCGAGGCGCTCCCGCGGCTGATGCCGACCCGCGCCATGGGCTTCTTGATGAAGAATGAGGTGTCGAACCTGTCGAAGGTGCTCGAGACCCCCGAGAAGCCCTTCGTGGCGGTGCTGGGCGGCGCCAAGGTCACGGACAAGATCGGCGTGATCGAGTCGCTGCTGGCCAAGTGCAGCGCGATCTGCATCGGCGGCGCCATGGCCAACACGCTGCTCGCGGCCAAGGGTCACGACATGAAGGCCAGCCTGGTCGAGAAAGACTTCCTGGCGGCAGCGCGCACGTTGCTCGAGAAGGCTCGCGACAAGGGCATCGAGATCGTGCTGCCGAGCGACGTCGTGGTCGCTGCGGGCACCGACGCCACGTCCGGCACCACCATCGGCGTGGGCTCGGTGCCAGACGGCACCATGGCGCTGGACATTGGCCCTGCCACGCTGGACGCTTTCAAGAAGCACGTTCTGGGCGCCAAGACGGTGTTCTGGAACGGCCCGATGGGCCTGTTCGAGAACCCGGCGTTCGCCGCGGGCACGAACGGCATGGCTCGCGCCTTGGCCGAAGCGCCCGGCTTCACCGTGGTCGGCGGCGGCGACAGCGCGGCGGCGCTGCGACAAGCCGGCGACGGGCTCGAGGCCAAGATCCGCTTCGTCTCGACGGGCGGCGGCGCTGCGCTCGAGCTGCTCGAGGGGCAGAAGCTGCCGGGCGTCGAAGCGCTGCGAACCACGCGCGGCTGAAAGGTCCCATGAACCGCACCCCGATCATCGCCGGCAACTGGAAGATGTACAAAGGCGGCGCCGCGGGCGTCGAGCTGGCACGCGAGGTCGTCCGCGCGTGCGGCGACCTGGCCGGGGTCAGTGTCGTGCTGGCGCCGCCGTTCACCGCGCTCGGCGCGGTGGTGCAGGCCGTGGCCGGCAGCCGAGTCGAGGTTGCGGGTCAGAACCTGTATCCCAAGGCAGAGGGCGCGTTCACCGGCGAGGTGAGCGCACCCATGCTGCTCGACGCCGGGTGCAAGTGGGTGATCATCGGGCACAGCGAGCGACGCCAGCTCTTCGGCGAGACCGACGAGGGCGTCCGCGAGAAGACCGCCGCCGCCCTGGCGGCAGGCTTGCGCCCCATCGTGTGCGTGGGCGAAACGCTGGCCGAGCGCGAAGCCGGTCACACCCTCGAGGTCGTGTTTCGTCAACTGGATGCGTTCGCGAGCGTGCTCGCCGAACGCCCGGGCTTCGGCGCCATCGCCTACGAGCCGGTGTGGGCCATCGGCACCGGAAAGGTCGCCGGTCCCGAGCAGGCCCAAGAGGTCCACCACGCCATACGCCAGCGTCTGTCACAGAAAGACGCGAAGCTGGCCCACGTCACCCCCATTCTGTACGGCGGCAGCGTGAAACCCGACAATGCGTCGGGGCTGCTGTCGTGTCCCGATGTCGACGGTGCGCTCGTCGGCGGAGCCTCGCTGGATGCGGGCTCGTTCGCGAAGATCGTCGAAGCGTCCCCGTCGAGAGTCTGATCCATGGCCGAACTACTCAAAACTCCCCTCACCGTCGTGCACGTGCTGGCGTGCCTGTTTCTCATGGTCGTCGTGTTGCTTCAGCCGGGTAAGAGCGGTGGCATGGGGGCGTTCACCGGGGCAGCGGCCCAGCAGGTGTTCGGCGGGCGCGGCGCCGGCAACATCCTGACCAAGATCAGCTGGACCACCGCCACCATCTTCTTCGTCACCAGCATCACGCTGGCCTATCTGTCCACGTCGTCCGACGAGTCGTTGGCCAAGCGGGCGCCGGTCACCCCCGCCAAGGGGCCGCCGACCACGCAGGTCGAGACGCCTCCCGCACCCGCGCCTTCGAAGTGACGCGCGCCTCGGTGTGAATGCGCGCGCGGGTGACTGACGCCGCCGGCGTCGCGCTCGGCAAGGCGGTCGTCTCGTCGCTGGTCTGGGCGAGCGGCTTTCGCGCGCTGTCGGACGACGACTACGCGCGGATCGTCATCGCGCAGCGCTTTGCCGAGAGCCCCAGCCTGGACCCTACGGGCACCAGCTGGCTGCCGCTGCCGTTCTGGCTCAACGGGGGCGCCATGCTGCTCTTCGGGGCGAGCGTCGAGGTGGCGCGGGGCGTGGCGCTGGTGCTCGGGGTCGCGTCGGCGGTGGCCGTCTGGGTCGCGCTCGGCTGGCTGGGCGCGGGCCGGCTGGGCTCGGTGCTCGGCGCGCTCGCCGCGGCGGCCTTCCCGTATTCGGCATGGCTGGGCGTCGCGACGGTGCCCGAGCTGCCCACGGCAGCGCTGTGCGTTTTGGGCTTGGCAAGCCTCACGCGCAGCGGCAGCGCTCGCATCGGGGGCGCCTTGGCGCTCTCGGCCGCGTGCCTCAGCCGCTACGAAGCCTGGCCCGTTGCTCTGGTGTTCGCGCTCGTGTGCGCACGCGATGGGCGGGCGCGCTGGCCGGCAGCGGCGATGGCGCTGGCCGGGCCCGCCGCCTGGCTGGTGCACGGCGTGCTTCACCACGGGGGCGCGCTGTTCTTCGTGAAGCGGGTCAGCGAGTACCGTCGCGCGATCGGCGCCGGCAACCAGAGCCTGGTCGATGGGCTCGTGGGCTTCCCGACCATGCTGGTCCGTTGCGAGCCCGAGCTGTGCGCGTTCGCGCTGATCGCGCTCTTCGCGGCGCTGGCGTTCGGCGGCACGGCGGTGCTTCGCCGCCACGCCCGCGTGCTGCTCGCGCTCGGTGCCCTGGTGGCGTTCTTGGTGGCCGGCGACCTCAGAGATGGGGCGCCCACGCACCACGGCGAGCGGGCGCTGCTCACCGCGTGGATCGGCCTCGCCGCCCTCGGAGGGGACGCCCTGGGCGAAGCCTGGACCCGAGCCCGAGCTGCCGGTCGCGCCGCACTGATCGCCCTACCTGGCCTGGCCATGGCACCGATGACCGCCATCGTGCGACCCTGGTACGCCGCGCGGGACGCCTTCGTCGATCGCAGTGCAGAGGTCGAGCTCGGCCGCGCCGCGCGCGCGCTCGCCGGGCCCGGCGAGCGGCTGCTGGTCAGCGCGCGGGACTTCGGCTTCTACGCCACCATGGCGGGTTTCGGCGCGCCCGCGCGATCCGCTCCACTCGACGACCACGACCCCAGAAAACCCCAAGCCCGTGCCGGCGGTTCCGGCACCGACGCGCTGCACGCGCAGCTCGCCGCCCAGCGCGCCGACTGGCTGGTGGTCGAGGCCGACCGGGTGGCGGGTGCCGCGGCGCTCGGGGCGGTCGAGCGGCAGAGCCGAGGCCTGGCGCTCATCCGGCTCCGGCACTGAGCGCACCTGCACCCCTGCGCGGTACTTGCGGCATCCGGCCGCGCAGTCGAAAATGCGTCGTGGGCTCGATGACGCACCCGCTCTGCACGAGGTACCGCGAGGTCGCGCCGGCGGGCTTTGCGCTCGCCGACCCCGATCGGCTCGAGGCGGCGCTGGCCGACGCAGCCGAGCGGGGGGCTCGGGCCTGGCCGGGCGTACGCGTCGACCCGGTCGCGTTCGTGAGCTTCCTGGCCGAGCGCGTGGCAACCGATACCGAGCCCACGCTGGCCCTGGTGGATCTGCGCATCGAGGAGCTGTACCTGTGCTGCGCGTGCCTTGCCGGCTCGGCGCCGGCCATCGCCGAGCTCGATCGCCGCTTCATCGCCGACTCGGCGCGAGCGCTGGGACGGTTCGGCGCGAACACCCAGGCCCGCGACGAGGCCTTGCAGCTCGCACGCGAGAAGCTCTTGGCCGGGGCGGCCGATGCCCCGCCGAAGCTCGCCCAATATTCCGGCAAGGGCGCCCTCGGCGGGTGGATCCGCGTGGTGGTCGTCCGCACGGCGCTCAACACGCAACGCTCCGAGAAGCGCCACGTTCCGCGAGACGACGACCTTCTGGCCACGCGCATCGCGGAGGACTCGGCGGACCCAGAGCTGCAGGTCATGAAGGCCGAGTACGCCGACACGCTGGCACAGGCCGTGGCGGGGGCGTTCCGCCGGCTGACCAGCGAGCAACGCAACCTCTTGCGGCTGTACGTGATCGACCAGCTGTCGTTGGCCGAGCTCGGGAAGCTCCACTCGGTCGACGCCTCGACCATTTCGCGCTGGCTGACCAAGATCCGTGCGCGGCTCTTGGACGAGGCCCAGAGCGAGCTGTTGCAGCGCTACGCCCTTCGGCCGTCAGAGTGCGCCAGCGTGATGCGGCTGGTCCGCAGCGATTTGCACCTGAGCATTGCGCGACTGTTGCAAACCGAGCCAGCGGGCACCGTCGAGGTATGAACGATGGCGCCGGAACCGGAAGGGGCCTGTCTCGCCGAAGACGAGCTCTTGGCGCTCGCCGACGGCAGCGCGACCCCCGAGGAACGCTCCCGAGCCAACCGGCACCTCGACGGGTGTGACGACTGCCGCCGCGTGCTGGCCGCGGTGGCCCAGACCGACGAGTCCGAGCCCGACGACGAGACACCGACCGTCACCGCCCAGCGGCTCAGCGTGACCCTGCCGGCCGAGCTGGCCAGCCGTTACGTGCTCTTGCGCGAGATGCGCCAGTGCGCGCTGTATGTGGCCTACGTGGCGCGGGACCGCACCAGCGACGAGCTGGTGGCGCTGGACTGGGTGCGCGAAGACCTGGCCCGCCAGCCCGGCGTCGCAGATCGCGTGCAGGCAGCCATCACCCGCGCCCGCGCCATCGCCGGCGACACGGTCGTTTCTCCGCGCGAGTGTCATCTCGCCGACGGCGTCTTGCTGATCGCGGTGGATCTGGTCGCCAGCGACGACCTGGCCGCTCTCCTCCGCGCGCGCGGTATCGGCCCCGACCTGGCGCTCGAAGTGGTGATTCAGCTCCTGGGGACGCTGGCGGCGGCTCACCGTGCCGGCGTGACGCATGGTCAGCTGCGGACGGAGAACGTGCTGGTCGATCTGGCGGGGCACGTGCAAGTGGCCGACTTCGGCCTCTCGGACGCCATCTTCGGGCGGGCCCGGACCCAGGCCGAGCTCGCCCTGGACGACACCCAGGCCGCGGCCCGTCTGGCGCTCACCTTGCTCGAGCGCTGCGGCGGCAGCGCGCCTGCGGTCACCGCCATTCTCGAGAGCGCCCTCGAGCACCCCGGCGGGTTTCCCTCGGCGGTCGAGCTCTCGGACGCGGTCGCACGGGTCCAGCTCGAGCGGCGACCGCTGCCCGATCGACGCAGCGTCGGCCGCGAGCGTGAGTGGATGCCCACCGCCGGAGCGGTGGTGGCCGATCGCTACGTGGTCGAGGGGCTCTTGGGGCGCGGCGGCATGGGCGCCGTGGTGACCGCGAAAGAGCGCGAGAGCGGGCGCCGCGTGGCCATCAAGCTGATGCCACCCCGGGCCACCAAGAGCCGCGCCGCGGTAGAGCGCTTCTTGCGTGAAGGGCGGGCGGCCTCGGCCGTGGCGAGCGAGCACGTGGTGAGGGTGCTCGAGGTGGGTCAGAGCGACGAGGGGGCGCCCTACATCGTGATGGAGCACCTCGAGGGCTCCACCCTGGGCCGGCTCCTCAAACGACGAGGCGCGTTGCCGGTCGGCGAGGCCCTCGACTACGTGCTGCAGGCCTGCGTCGCGGTCGCCGAGTGCCACGCCATGGGCATCGTTCACCGGGATCTGAAACCCGACAACTTGATGGTCCTCGGCAGTGCGGGACAGGCCCCCAAGGTGAAGGTTCTCGACTTCGGGGTCTCGAAGTCGGACTGGCTGGAGCAGGCGGCGCGGCTGCGCCTCACGGGGACGGCCGACGTGCTCGGCACGCCGACCCACATGTCGCCAGAGCAGGTCCGAAGCTCGAAGAGCGTGGACGCTCGGACGGACATCTGGGCGCTGGGGGTCATCTTGTACGAGGCGCTGACCGGCAAGCCACCCTTCCTGGCCGAGAACCTGCCGGCGCTGTGCGCGGCCATCGTGAGCGACGAGCCGCTGCCCCCCCGAGCGCTGGTGCCGTCCATTCCCGCTGCGCTGGAAGCCCTGATTCTACGCTGCCTCGAGAAGCACCCGGACGCGCGCCCGTTCAGCGTGCGCGCGCTGGCCGAAGAGCTTGCGCCCTTCGCCTCCGAGGCCGGGCTCGAATCGGTCGAGAAGATCCGCGGCATCGGCGAGGCCAGCGTGCCGCGCACCTCCGTGCCGCCGCCCCCCCCGCGCCTCACGCCCATCCCACCGGCCCTGACGGTGAGCACCGCGGGCGGTCTGTCCGACACGGCCACGTTCAGCCGCCAGGTCTCGACCCGACGGCGATCGTTGATGGCGGCCGCCGCCCTGCTGGTGTCCGCGGGCGTGGTGGCCGCGGTGGTGCTGCGCACCCTCGACGACGAGGTCGAATCCAGCGTCACCGCCATCCCCGCCGCGACCCTGGACGCCCGGGTTCCCGAGCCGGCGCTCGAGACCGTGCCCCAGCCGGCGGCCCCGGCCGGCAGCGCCGACGCGGGCCCTGCGGGAAAACGCCGGATCCGCCCGGCCGGCAGCCCGCTCGATTCCCGGCTGTGAGCGAACTTCCTGCAAGCCCGAGCCGGAGCGGTGTCGAGGGTGTGGGCCAGACCCGCCCAGAGCGCCCATGCCCCGTCTTTCCGCTCCTGTTCTCGTCGCCCTGCTCAGCCTGATGGCTGCGCCGGCCGCTGCGGCCGAGGCCGAGCCCATCTACGGGGGTGGCAAGGTCAAGCCCTGCGGCTGGCCGACCACGGTCGCGCTCGGGGGCTGCACGGGCACGCTGGTCCACCCCGAGCTGGTGATCTTCGCCGCGCACTGCATGGAAGGTGGCGGGGGCCCGAGCAAGGCCACGTTCGGCGACAACGAGAACTCTCCGGCGTTCTCGGTCACGACCAAGGGCTGCAAGGCGCATCCGAAGTACCCGGGCTCGTCGGGCTTCGACGTGGCGTTCTGCCGGCTGTCCAAGGCGGTCACCCAGGTGCCGATCGTGCCGATCTTGATGGGGTGCGAGACGCAGGTGCTGGTCCCGGGCGCCAAGGTCGTGGCCGTCGGATTCGGGCAGGCCAACGACGGCTTGGGCTGGGGGCCGAAGCGCGAAGTGGCGATGGCGCTCAACTCCGTCAAAGACGGCGAGGCGTTCATCGGCGGCGCGGGCAAGGACACCTGCTACGGCGACTCGGGCGGTCCGGTCTACACGCAGCTGACGGACGGAAGCTGGCGGGTGTTCGGCATCACGTCGTACGGCGAATACTGCGGCGGCGGCGGTTACTACTCGATGATGCACACCGCCATCGACTGGGTGGAGCAGAACTCCGGTCTCGATCTCACGCCGTGTCACCAGCAAGGCCAGTGGGCACCAACGGCAGGCTGCGGTGCGTTCCCGAAGTCACCGGGGCTGGGCGGCAGCGCGTGGAGCACGGGGTGCTCCACCACCGATCTGTCGGGGCCCAGCAGTACCTGCGGCGCGCCCTATGGCGGCGGAGGTGGCGGAGGAACCGGCGGCGCCCCGTCGGGCGGCGGGGGAACGGGCGGAGCGCCGCCCCCAGGGGGTGGGGGCTCGGGGGGCACGCCATCGGGCGGCGGCAGCCCCAATAGCGGCGGTGGAGGGTTCGGCGGTGAAGGCGGCGAAGGCAGCGGCGGTTCGGGCGCCGGCGGCAACTCGGGCGGAGGCGTCAACATCGGCGAGCCGGGTTGCTCGACGGCTCCTGACTGCAACGCCTGCTCGTCGTGTGCGGCGCACTGCACCTGCGCAACCGGTGACGCGGAAGGCTGCGCCGTCGCGTGCGCCCCTTACGGCCCGGGGTCGGGGCCGAACGGGCCGAACCTTGGCCCCGAAGAGCCGCGGTCGCCGGACAACGGCGACGTCACCGGCGGCTGCGCCTGTCGCCTCGCGGGCACCCCCCGCAGCTCGCTGCCCTTCGTCCTCCTCGCGCTTTCTCTCGCGGGAATCACGGCGCTCCGTCGCCGCAGGTGAACCATGCCCCAGATGATGCCTTCGAGCCCCGAGCTGCGTCCCTACACCGATTCGATCGTCGACCTGTCCGAGTCGGCGCTCGTTCCCCTCGAACCGTCGGCGCCCGATCTGGCGCCGTACGAGGAGCTCTCGGCCGAGCCCACCGTGAAACGACTGCCGGACTTCAGCCTGCTCGACGATCTGCCCACCGCGCCCAAGCCCGGGCTGCGGCACGACACGCTGCTGCCCCCGCCGTCGGAGATCGTGGTCGACCGACCGAGCGCGCTCCCGCCGATTGCCCCGCTGCCCAAGAAATCGGCTTCGAGCCTGCCGCCCATCGCACCGTCGCCGAAGAGCAAGGCCGACAGCTTGCCGCCGATTGGCCAGCTCCCCAAGAAGCCGGTGAAGCGGGCGCTGCCGCCGGCTTCGCCGCTGCCGCAGAAGAAGTCGAGGTCGCTGCCGCCGATCGCTGCTTTGCCCGCGCGTGCTTCATCGTCGACGCCACCCGCGATGCCGCGCGATCTGCCCCGGGCTCAGGCCACGCTCGAGTGGGACATCCAGACGGCCGAGCTGCCGACTTTCCCGGAAGACAACGAGCGCACCAGCGTGATGCCGGTATCGGGCGCCACCGAGGTCAAGCGGCGCGCGCGTTCGTGGACTCACGGCCTGCCGCTCACGGCGGGCGCGCTGCTCGGCCTCTTGGTGTTCGCGGCCGCCTTCTTCGCGCTGCGACCGGCGCCCAGTGCCAAGCCGGTAAGCCCGCCGGACGCGTTGCTCGTCACGATCGCGGGCCCCGGGGGCGGGGCAGTCGAGAGCCCGCAGGTCTTCATCGACGGCGTTCGGCGGTGCGAGAGCTCGCCGTGCATGGTGCCGGGCCTCGCCGAGGGCCTGCACTTCGTGACCGTCTCGGCTCGAGAGCACGTGACCACCAGCCCGCGCGTGGTGCGCGTCGCCGAGCAAGAGCAAGCGCTCTTGCACATCGATCTGGCGCGTGAGACCGCGCCGGCGTCGCCCGAGCCGGCGACCACGACGGCCGTCGAGGCGCTGCCCCTCGAATCGTCGCCGCCTCCTGCGCTCACCCCGGCGCCACCGGCGACCGCCGTCGAGGCTCCGGCAGCGGCCCCCGCACCGGTGGCAGCGCCCGCTCCACCGCGCATGCCCTCGGCGTCCGCAGAGGCCGGCAGCGCGTTCCTCAACTTGAACTCCATTCCCCCGTCGGCCGTGCTGGTCGACGGGCGCCCGCTGGGCATGACCCCGAAGGTCAACGTGCCGGTGAAGCCCGGCGCCCACGTGGTGGTGTTCGTCCACCCCGAGCACGGGCGACGCGCTCGGGCGGTGATGGTGGAGGCGGGCTCACGTCAGACGGTGGCGATGCGGCTTTCGAGCGGAGAATGATCATGAAGCACGGAATTGGGTTGGTCGCGGCGCTCGCCGTCGCGCTCGGTTGCGCGGTCGGCACGGGTGGCGAGGGCGGGGGTCAAGGCGGCAAGGCGAACACCGGCGGCACCAGCGCGGCCAGCTGCAAGGCGCCGGGCTGCGATCAATGTGGCAGCTGCTACCAGCGGTGTCTGTGCGAGACCAACGATGCTGCAAGCTGCCTCGCGGCGTGTGGCAGCCCGGGCAGCGGCGGCGGCTCGAGCTCGGGCGGCGGTGGGGGCATTCCAGCGGGCGGCTCGAGCGGCGGCGCCGGCTCGCCGGGCGGTGGCGGGCAGAGCGCCGGCGGAGGCGGCACCTCGGCCAGCGGCGGGGCATCGGGAGGCGGCGGGGCGAGCAGCGGCTCGGATTGTTGCCAGGCGCAGAACAGTGCGGGCTGCAGCGACTCGACCGTCGAGTCGTGCGTGTGCGCGCAGGACGACTACTGCTGCAAGACCGAGTGGGACGGGCTCTGCGTCAGCGAGGTCGACAAGTTCGGCTGCGGCTCGTGCTCGGGAGGCACCGGCGGCTCGTCCGGTGGCGGCGGTTCGCCGGGCGGCGGCGGTTCGCCGGGGGGCGGCGGCTCGCCGGGCGGCGGCGGCTCGCCGGGCGGCGGCGGCTCACCCGGTGGCGGCGGCATCGGAGGCAGTGGCGGCACCGGCGGTTCCGGCGGATCGGGCGGATCGGGCGGTTTCCCGACGGGTGCCGTGGTGTGGAAGACCTTCCCCGAGCAGCACACCAATTCGAACGCGGGATGGAGCAGCTACATGACGGACGTGATCCGTCACCTGCCGCTTTCGTACGGCAATACCTACTACGACAGCGACAAGGTCACGTACGTCCACGAGACGACCCACGGCATCAACGCGCACTTGCGCAACAACTTCAACGATACCGGCAAGAAGGCCAATGCGTTCTACGTGGGCGGCAACAAGTTCGCGGTGGTGGTCGAGCCGAAGATGATGAAGAGCGACGCCAACCCCTACGTGCCCCAGAGCCTACGCGACAGCCGCTACAACCTGTACCTTCAGGGCTCGACCGACTGGAACGACACGCCTCTCTACCTGTGGGACGAGTGGGTCGCCTACACGAACGGCACCGAGGCCGGGGTGAACCTGGTCAAAGAGGGCAAGTGGAGCACGGGCTGGCGCGACTCGTTCGGCTCGCTCGAGTTCACGGTCTACGCCCTCGCCGTGGGCATGGCTGCCGAGGTGAAAGACCCCAGCTACTTCACGAGCTACGCCCAGTTCCGAGAGTTCCTGAAATGGAACTCGGAGCGGGCAATGGCGCTGTACCACCAGACCAAGGTCATGACCGAGTTCAAGTGGGACAAGATGGACCAGTACTACGCCAAGATGCAGACCGGGTCGGACGGAGCCCAGCTCCGCGCCTGGGTCAAGAAGACCTACGGCGAAACCTGGGCCAAGAACGTGATGGGTTTCTGATGCAAGCGGCCCACGGCCCGGTGTCCATGTGGGTGCCATGTCCACGCGCACCCGGGTCGGAGCTTGGTTCTTTCTGCTGTCGGCCTGGGCCTGCGGGGGCGGCCCCGAGCCGGCGGCCGACGAAGACTGCATCCCCAACCAGTCGGTAGGGTGCACCTGCCCGAGCGGCGGCGTGGGCGTGAAAGAGTGCACGGCGGACGGCTCGGGCTATGGCGAGTGCACGCAGTGCAAGGAGCCGGTCGAGGGCTGCTCCCACGAGCCCGACTGCAACGGGTGCACGTCGTGCTTCGACTCCTGCGTTTGCCAGGGCGGCGACGCCAAGACCTGCCTGAAGTCCTGCGCGGGCGCGGCGGGCGGCGGCGGCGGCGGCGGGGGCCCCAGCGGCGGCGGCGGGGGCTCGAGCGGCGGCGGCACCGGCGGCACGCCCAGCGGCGGAGGTTCGAGCGGTGGCGGCGGCTACTCGGGAGGCGGGGGCGGCGGCGGGGGCGCTCTGGATTGCTCCGGCTGCGTCTCGCAGAGCTGCGGCAACGAGCTGTCGGGGTGCTCGCAGACCTCGGGCTGCATGGAGCTCGTGCAGTGCGCCGATCAGAGCGGCTGCTCGATGAGCGACTACGGCTGCCTGCTCATGGGCTGCGGCGCCTACATGATCAACTTCAAGGCGGTGCCCGCCGCGGTGTCGCTGGGAAATTGTGCGGCGTCGGCCTGCGCCGCCGAGTGCTCGTAGATCGGAGGAAGTGATGTTCCGCCCCCTCGGACGAATCGGCTTGATGCTGGTGCTGGCAGGCTGCGGCGTGGACCCCGCGGCAGCCGGCGACGAGAAGGTCTGCGCGCCCGGGATCCAGGTCTCGTGCGCGTGCCCGGGCGGACAGGTGGGTGCACAGAGCTGCAGCGCCGACGGGACCGCCTACACCAAGTGCGACTGCAGCGTCACCGGCGCTGGCGGCGGCGGCGGGGCGGGCGGCGGCAGCGGCGGCTGGGGTAACGCACCCGGCGGCGGCAGCAGCGGCGGCGGCGGCAGCAGCGGC